>NZ_JALNTH010000004.1:0-465950 GCF_023161935.1 Pseudoalteromonas sp. 2CM28B | reverse complement strand
TTGTGGAGTCGTCCTTGAAATACCACCCTTGTAGTTTTGATGTTCTAACGTTGGCCCCTGAATCGGGGTTACGGACAGTGCCTGGTGGGTAGTTTGACTGGGGCGGTCTCCTCCCAAAGAGTAACGGAGGAGCACGAAGGTTGGCTAAGTACGGTCGGACATCGTACGGTTAGTGTAATGGTAGAAGCCAGCTTAACTGCGAGACAGACACGTCGAGCAGGTACGAAAGTAGGTCATAGTGATCCGGTGGTTCTGAATGGAAGGGCCATCGCTCAACGGATAAAAGGTACTCCGGGGATAACAGGCTGATACCGCCCAAGAGTTCATATCGACGGCGGTGTTTGGCACCTCGATGTCGGCTCATCACATCCTGGGGCTGAAGTCGGTCCCAAGGGTATGGCTGTTCGCCATTTAAAGTGGTACGCGAGCTGGGTTTAGAACGTCGTGAGACAGTTCGGTCCCTATCTGCCGTGGGCGTTTGAGAATTGAGAGGGGTTGCTCCTAGTACGAGAGGACCGGAGTGAACGAACCGCTGGTGTTCGGGTTGTCATGCCAATGGCATTGCCCGGTAGCTACGTTCGGAACTGATAAGCGCTGAAAGCATCTAAGCGCGAAGCAGGCCTCGAGATGATTTCTCACTAGACTTTTAAAGTCTCTGAAGGGCCGTTGAAGACTACAACGTTGATAGGCAAGATGTGGAAGTGGTGTGAGCCATTAAGCTAACTTGTACTAATTACCCGTGAGGCTTAACCATACAACGCCAAACGCGTTTTGTGACAGAAACAAGCGACAGAAGTTAATAGCTAAAGTAGATAGATACTTAGACTTAAAAAATATTATCAGATATTTCCAAATTTATGAGGTGACTCTTAGCGCGTAGCGTTAACATTGAGGCACCTTGCGCAAAGGAAATAGTAGCACTACGTGCTTATCATTACTCCTTTGCACCTAATTTGCTTGGTAACCATAGCGTTTTGGACCCACCTGACCCCATGCCGAACTCAGTAGTGAAACGAAACAGCGCCGATGATAGTGTAGCATTTGCTATGTGAAAGTAGGACATTGCCAGGCTCCAAATTCAGTCGAAGGACTTAAAGCTTAATAGATAAAAATAAGAAAATTGAAAAGAATTTTCTTGGTAACCATAGCGTTTTGGACCCACCTGACCCCATGCCGAACTCAGTAGTGAAACGAAACAGCGCCGATGATAGTGTAGCATTTGCTATGTGAAAGTAGGACATTGCCAGGATTCAAATTAAAGAAACCCGTTACAGCGATGTAACGGGTTTTTTGCTGTCTGGGGTTTAGTAAGTAACCAAGAGCCCATGCCAAACTCAGTAGTGGCCGCTCCTGTACGCCGCGGCATTTGTATTCCTATATATCAAACGAATAGCTCTAAGACGAGCCCGACCAATGATAGTGTAGTATTTGCTATTTGACTCTCCACCGCTCTGGGCACTACGACATTGCCAGGATTCAAATTAAAGAAACCCGTTACAGCGATGTAACGGGTTTTTTACTGTCTGGGGTTTAGTAAAAAGCCAAGATCTCATGCCAACTCAGTCTCTGTAATGCCTGCCCTTGTATATCCTTTGAGCTATAACATTACTATCCTTATAGAAAGCTAAGCAATTATAGGTAAAGTCACGGCACACTGTGCTGAGTGTAATCAGTTTTTTATAGCCCCGCAAAATGATTAAGGCTTATTGTGGATTAGTATTGCTTTGATATAGAAAATATCACTTTGAAAATAAACATTAAGTTCATGCTTATCTGCTATTTTATTCATGTAACATAGCTAGGCGTGCAGAAGTTGCGCGTGTTAAAATCAAATTTTTATAAATACCAAAATAGAGGTGTCAATTGCCCACTGCTGACTACCAAACTGTACTAGATGAAATAGCACACGAAGTGCGCCCTTTGTTATCACAAGGTAAGGTTGCGGACTATATACCTGCACTTGCTGAGGTTTCTAGCGAGCAGTTTTCTATTGCTATTTATACCACTGATGGCGAAACCATTTGTGCGGGTGATTGCTCAAAACGTTTTACTATTCAGTCAGTTTCTAAAGTAATGACACTTACAATGGCGCTACAGCGCTATGGCGACGAGCTATGGCATCGGGTAGGCAAAGAGCCCTCAGGAACCGCGTTTAATTCTCTTACGCAGTTAGAGTTCGAAAAAGGCGTACCACGTAACCCTTTTATTAATGCTGGCGCGATTGTGACGTGTGATGCTTTGTACAGTCGATTATCAGCACCTCGCCACTCAATGCTTGAAACGTTTAGGTTACTTGCAGGTAATAGTGCAATAGTGATTGATAAAAAAGTGGCTAATTCTGAATACGAGTTTAGGCATAGAAATGCGGCAATGGCGCATTTAATGAAGTCGTTTGGTAATTTTGAGAATGACGTAGATGATGTACTTTGGTCTTACTTTAATTTTTGTGCGATTGAGCTTAACTGTATTGAGCTAGCTAGAGCGTATAACTTTTTAGCGAATAAAGGGGTTGATTACAGCTCGGGTAAGCGCGTTTTGAGTAGTCGCCAAAATAAACAATTAAATTCGATTTTATTCACCAGCGGCTTATATGATGCGGCAGGTGACTTTGGCTACAGAGTGGGAATGCCGGGTAAATCGGGTGTGTCAGGCACTATATTGGCGGTATTACCGGGTAAGTTTACAGTGGCAGTATATTCACCAGGGCTTAATGAATTTGGTAATTCTGTGGCGGGGATAGCAGCATTAGAGCTGCTATCTAAAAAGCTCGATATTTCGATTTTCTAAAATACCGCAATAGGGAGTACGTAAAGCTCCCTATTTATTGGTCCCAGTACACTTGCTCAAGGCAGTCTTCGCGCTCTGGCAACCCACGTGATAAACGTGGAGAGTGCTGTACTAATACCTCGTAACTTGCGCGGTTAGCGTACTTACTAATTTGTGCAAGAGAAGAGTAGGTAATGGCCTTTTGTTCGTGTTTTGCTGAGTTAGCGACATTTAACTTATGATAAACGTTTGCTGATAAATCGTGTAACACGGCAGCCAACGCACAATCGCCAGCACCATTGGTGTTTTTGATTGAATCAGGCCCACCCATGAATGGCGCCGTATGGCTATACGCTTTTATCGGGTTTTCGCAATCGGATTTTTTCATTGCACGAGAAAACTCATAGCGATTAAAATCGGCAATGGCACCTGGTAATAGTGGATACTCGGTTGCACGTTTAAAGCTTTCATCAACGTAACCGGCCATAAATAAGCCTTTTTCGCCAGCGGTACAAATAACTAAGTCTACCCAGTCAAGTGCTTTGTCTGCGGCTAATAGCGGGTCTTCAAAGCCAGTAATTGCTAACCCTTCTTCTTCGTTCATGGCAAGTATATCGACATGCTCGTTTACAAAGTTAGCCCACCAGGTTGGATCTTGCTCAATTAAAAACTTAGTGCCGAGTGTTAAAACTACCGGTACACCTGCATCGTTAGCGTATTTAACTGCTTGCATGGTTGCTTCAGTCATTGTTTCATCACCCTGTGTACGCATTAGGTAGGCGCTGATCACAAGTGCTGATGACTGCTCAATTAAGTGTTTATCGATAGACTCAGGCTTTAAGTGATTCATTAAACCGGCGCTAATTGCGAATGTACGCTCGCCTGTTTCATCAATTAAGGTAAAACAACGGCCAATAGGGCCATCTACTGGTTGTAAATAGTCTAAATCAACGCGGCTTGATGTGTTACATAAAAAGCGATAGGCATAGCTGCCAATTTTTATGTTTTCACTCATAACACCGAGCAATACTGAACGGTCATCTGCTAGTACAGAGTAGTTGTGCATTGTGTTACCAATGGTGCCACCGGCAAATTCGTAATCAACCATGTCGTTTAGTTTTAAACGGTCGTAAAGTGCGTTAGTAATATCGCTATCAATAACTTGCGACATTCCTCGGCGAAGTTGAAACTCGTCTAAAAAAGCCTGATCGACTTTGGCTTCAATATCAACAACGATCTGATCGATACCCGTAATGTAGCTACGTTGTAATCGCTCAGTTGCGTTTAGCTGATTAGTAAGTGGATCTTTAGCTTCCACTGGAAAATAATGTTTATGTCTGCGGCGTCCAGGAAATTTCATTTGCTACCTGTGTTGTGAGCTAAATAAAAAAAGCGTGAGATTATAGCGTAAATCACACTCTATGAGCCACGATAAACCACATTATTTTGTTTTATTTTTGCAATAATTTAATCAATTACGCATTTTAAACAGGCAAGTTGATATAATACCGAGAGAAAATTTATTTAAAGTAAGCACTATGAACGATCTTAAAAGCGATGAGTATTGGATGGAGCAGGCATTAGTTTATGCCAATAAGGCGCAGCAATTGGGCGAAATTCCGGTAGGAGCTGTCCTTGTGAAAGATAACACGCTTATTGCAGCGGGTTATAATCGTTCAATTACTGATAACGACCCCTCTGCGCACGCCGAAATGATTGCAGTGCGTGAAGGAGGGAGAGCTTTAAATAATTACCGTTTAATTGATTGCACTTTGTACGTTACGTTAGAGCCGTGCTCTATGTGTGCCGGGCTGTTAGTGCATAGCAGAATAAAGCGCCTCGTGTACGGTGCGCCTGATGCTAAAACAGGCTCGGCTGGGTCTATTATGAACTTATTGCAAGAGCCGAGGCTGAACCATCAAGTAGAAGTATTAGGTGGGGTGCTTGGTCAAACCTGTGGGAGTACTATTTCGGCGTTTTTTAAACAACGCCGAGAACAAATTAAAGCGGCTAAAAAAGCAGCTCGCCAAATTAGTGACTAGTTAGCCTTATCTGAATCTACTTCTATCATTTGCTGCATAGCAAACATACGACGACGCCAAATAATTTTTTTATGTAAGTTACGTAGCATAATACGACGTCTGGTGGCTGTTGAATGAATAATATTGCGTTTTAGTTTTTGCGTGCGTCTACGTTTTAGCATGTGTTCTCCTAATGCGTGAGAGTGAGAAAGGCACAAGATATATATTAAAAATCAGGTAAATATACTATAAACACACATTAGTGATCATTTCATGACAAGTAAACAGATTTTTAATTTAGTTACTAGAGTGGTTAGGCCTGAAGGGGAAATTAGCGCCTGTTAAAACGAGGAAAGAATCGTTTAATGCCCACATTTTAATGTTTCACAGGCCTGAATAGCCCATTTAAAACGTAAATATAAACGCTTTACTGAGACTGCTGCGTGTTATTTTCACCTTGCTTACTTTTTTCTTCAGGTGAAAGCGAAGGGGTAGGTTCGGTTTTATCGTTGTTTATAGGCTCTTTACTTGGTTGAGCTGCTTTTTCAACTTCAGGTGCTTCAGGTTCTGATTCTGGCTCTGGCTCTAGGGCATTATTTTCATCAAGCCATACAAGTGCATCGTAATACCTGCGAATGTTATCAACATATTTTACCGCAACATCTCCACGCGCATAGCCGTAACGGGTTTTACGGTAATAACGTTTTTTGATTAAAAGTGGTAAGCGCTTTTTAACGTCGGCCCATTTATCAGGGCTCGCCCCTTGTTGTTCGGTAATAATGCGCGCGTCGTTAACGTGCCCCCAACCTACATTATAGGCTGCCAGTGCAAGCCAAGTTCTATCGGGCTGCGGGATTCTATCGGGGATGCGTTTAACGAGCTTAGCTAAGTATTTAGCTCCGCCACGGATGTTTTGCTCTGGCTCTAACCTATTTGTTACGCCCACTTGTTTAGCGGTACTGCGTGTCAGCATCATAATGCCTCTTACACCTGTAGGCGATTTAGCGCGAGGGTTCCACATAGATTCTTGGTAGCTAAGCGCAGCAAGTAAGCGCCAGTCAAGGCTACCTGCATATTGCTCAAACCAAGGCCTGTAAGTGGGGAGCGTTTCTTTTATAGCCTCTATGTATGCAAGCGTATTAACGTAGTTAAACTGGCGTACGTGCCCAAAGTACTTTTCTTCGAGCACATACAGTTGGTTACTTTGTTTTACGTCACCAAAAAAGGGCACTAGCAGTGCATAAAGCGAATCATCTTTTGATTTATTAAGGATCCAAGCTATGGGGTCATTTCGGGTAACTGAAAAGCCGATACTTAAATTTGGGTGGTAACGTCGAAACAGCGAAAGCGTGTGTGAGTCGGCGAGGGTGTAATCTATTTCGCCATCGATAACGGCTTGTAAAAGCTCCTCTTCATCGAGTTCTTCGGTTTCTTGCCAAGTTAAATCTGGGTTACTCTTTTTTATTTTTTGTAAGGTTAAAGAGTGGCTACTTTTGGCTATAACTGTAAAGTTTCCATCAAGGTCGTCAAATTCACGTGGGCGAACTCGACCTTGTTTATAAACCAACTTTTGGCTAATTGTTCTGTAAGTGGGGCCATAGCGGTATTGCTGTGCACGCACTTTGTTGTAGGTAAGTCCTGAGGCTATTAAGTCTAAATCGCCGCTTTCAAGGCGCTCAAACATATCGGATAAATTAAAAAACGGTACTATTTCTAGTTCAACACCTAGGTAGTCGGCAAAAGCTTGAGATAGCTCGTATTCAAAACCTTGCTCGCCTTGCACGGCTTGGTAGTAGTTGCTGGCACTGGCAAGGGTACCTACACGTATTTTGTTTTGTGCTTTAATTTGGGCAAGTTGAGTTTGTTGCTCCTGCATATTACACGCACACAACAACATAACTAAAGTGATGATAATTATTAGCTTTTCTTTCAACATTAACCGCCCCATAAAGCTCATACCCCGTTATACCAAAACTTCACTATGGCGTCACTTAGCGTTTAGCTTTTATTGGTAATTTTGCTGCTGTTTATATAAATAAAAAGTTAATTTTCTGAAAAGCGTAATTTGGAGTTAAAACTCGGTGCTACATAGACTATAATGCCCGCCTAAAATATCGTTCAATCCCTAACCCCGGATGAAATTATCTATGTTGATCCTTCGTGGTGCACCAGCACTTTCAGAGTTCAGAGTTAATAAAATTTTAGCGCGTTGCAAACTATCGCAACTTCCAGTCACCAATGTATATGCCGAGTATGCACATTTTGCCGATTTAACCTCGCCTTTGAGTGTTGATGAGCAAACTAAGCTTGAAAAACTACTTACTTACGGTCCAACTATTGCCGAGCATACCCCAGCTGGCACACTTATTTTAGTTACCCCTCGCCCTGGCACCATTTCACCATGGGCATCTAAAGCAACTGACATAGCGCATAACTGTGGCCTTAAACAGGTTCACCGTGTTGAGCGTGGTATTGCTTATTACGTAGAAGGTGAACTAAGTGCAGAGCAGCTTGCTCAAGTAACGGCGTTATTACACGACCGTATGACTGAGGCAACGCATAGCGAACTTGCTTCTGCAGCTCAGTTATTCCGCAATGACTCACCTCGCGAAATGTCATCAGTTGACATTTTAGGTGGCGGGCGCGAAGCGTTGGCTGCGGCAAACGTTGAACAAGGTTTTGCGCTTGCTGATGACGAGATAGACTACTTAGTAGAAAACTTTAAAAAGTTAGGCCGTAACCCTAACGACATAGAGTTATTTATGTTTGCGCAAGCAAACTCAGAGCATTGCCGTCATAAAATATTTAATGCTGATTGGACAATTGATGGTATTGAGCAGCCTAAATCGCTGTTTAAAATGATCAAAAATACATTTGAGCACAATCCTGAAAATGTGCTGTCGGCGTACAAAGATAACGCAGCAGTAATGAAGGGCTCAAAAGCGGGTCGTTTCTTCCCGAATGCGCAAGGTGAATATGCGTATCATCAAGAAGACATAGAAATTTTAATGAAGGTAGAAACCCATAACCACCCAACAGCTATAGCACCATTTTCAGGTGCGGCTACAGGCTCAGGTGGTGAAATTCGCGATGAAGGCGCAACAGGCCGCGGCTCTAAGCCAAAAGCGGGTTTAGTTGGTTTTACTGTTTCTAACTTACGTATTCCGGGTTACGAGCAACCGTGGGAAAGCGACTTTGGTAAGCCTAATCGTATCGTAAATGCGCTTGATATTATGATGGACGGCCCTTTAGGTGGCGCGGCATTTAATAATGAGTTTGGACGTCCTAACTTATTAGGTTACTTCCGTACCTACGAAGAAAAAGTAACAAGTCACAATGGTGAAGAGGTGCGTGGTTACCACAAGCCTATTATGCTTGCAGGTGGTTTAGGTAATATTCGTGCTGATCATGTTCAAAAAGGGGATATTCCAGTCGGTGCAAAACTTATTGCACTAGGTGGCCCTGCAATGAACATTGGTTTAGGCGGCGGTGCAGCATCAAGCATGGCATCGGGCCAATCAAACGAAGATTTAGATTTTGCTTCTGTACAGCGTGAAAACCCAGAAATGGAACGCCGTTGCCAAGAAGTGATCGATAAGTGTTGGCAACTAGGGGATGAAAACCCAATTGCGTTTATACATGATGTAGGCGCTGGTGGTTTATCTAATGCGTTTCCTGAGCTTGTAGATGATGGTGGCCGTGGTGGTAAATTCCAACTACGTGATATTCCTAACGATGAGCCGGGCATGGCCCCACACGAAATTTGGTGTAACGAATCGCAAGAACGTTATGTACTGGCTGTTGCTGTTGAAGATTTTGATCGCTTTGAAGCCATTTGTAAGCGCGAACGTGCGCAGTACGCAGTAATAGGTGAAGCCACAGAAGAGCGCCACTTAACTGTTGCCGACAGCCACTTTGATAACAGCCCTGTTGATTTGCCGCTTGATGTATTATTAGGTAAAGCACCTAAAATGCATCGCGATGTAACTTCAAAGCAAGTTACCGGTAAGGCAATTGATGCAGAGTCGATTGATATAGCTGAGGCTGCTCAGCGTTTATTACGCTTACCTACTATTGCAGAAAAAACATTCTTAATTACTATTGGCGATCGCTCGGTTACCGGTTTAGTAGCACGAGATCAAATGGTGGGCCCTTGGCAAGTACCTGTGGCTAACTGTGCAGTTACCGCAGCAACGTACGACACTTACCACGGTGAAGCTATGTCACTGGGTGAGCGCACGCCGGCAGCACTATTAAATTACGGTGCATCGGCGCGTTTAGCCGTGGCAGAGTCACTAACCAATATTGCCTGTGCCAACATTGGTAGCCTAGAGAACATTAAGCTATCGGCTAATTGGATGGCTGCAGCAGGTCACCCTGGTGAAGACGCCGGCCTTTACGAAGCTGTAAAAGCGGTAGGCGAAGAGCTTTGTCCTGCGCTTGGTTTAACTATACCTGTGGGTAAGGATTCTATGTCGATGAAAACGACATGGAAAAACGAGGATGATAGTGCTGAGCAATCAGTTACTTCTCCGTTATCACTTATTATTACTGCCTTTGGTCGTGTTGACGACGTGCGTAAAACAGTGACTCCGCAGTTACGTACTGATAAAGGCGATACATCACTTATTTTAGTTGACTTAGGCGCGGGTAAAAACCGACTGGGCGCATCAAGCCTTGCACAGGTTTACAAGCAGCTTGGTGATGTTACTCCAGATGTTGACAGCCCTGAGCTACTTAAAGGCTTTTACAATGCCATGCAAGCACTTGTCGCTGATAGCAAGCTACTTGCTTATCATGACCGCTCAGACGGTGGTTTATTTACTACTGTAACTGAAATGGCATTTGCTGGGCACACCGGTGTGACTGTTGATTTAGCGGGTTTAACCGGGACAGACCTAGAAGCACTTTATAACGAAGAGCTTGGCGCGGTAATTCAAGTTGCTAACAGCGATTTAGATGCCGTAAATGCTGTATTTGAACAACACGGTGTTGCTGCAATTAGCCACGTGATTGGCTCGCTTAATAGCGACGATAGCATTGTATTTAACCGCGGTGAGAAAACAGTACTTAATCATACTCGTACTAAATTACGTACTATTTGGGGCGAAACAACGTACCAAATGCAAGCACGTCGTGATAACCCTGATTGTGCTAAGCAAGAATTTGATGCCAAGTTTGATGCAAAAGATCCAGGCTTAAACGTAAAACTTAACTTTGACTTAAACGAAGATATAGCCGCACCGTACATTGCAACGGGCGCTAAGCCGCAAATGGCTATTTTACGTGAGCAAGGCGTTAACTCGCATTTAGAAATGGCTGCTGCGTTTAACCGTGCTGGTTTTGCCGCTGTTGATGTACACATGAGCGATATCCTCGAAGGGCGTTTAACCCTTGAGCAATTTAAAGGCTTAGTGGCATGTGGTGGTTTCTCTTATGGTGACGTATTAGGCGCCGGTGAAGGCTGGGCTAAGTCTATATTGTTTAACGATATGGCACGCGATCAGTTCCAAAACTTCTTCCATCGTGAAGACACCTTTAGCTTAGGTGTGTGTAATGGTTGTCAAATGTTATCAACATTGAAAGAGTTAATTCCGGGTACTGAGCATTGGCCACGTTTTGTAACAAATAAGTCAGAGCGTTTTGAAGCACGCTTTAGCTTAGTTGAAATACAAGAAAACCCGTCTGTATTCTTTAATGGAATGGCTGGGTCGCGTATGCCAATTGCTGTATCTCATGGTGAAGGCCATGCAGAATTTGCAAACGATGCTGCCACTAAAGCTGCGCTTGAAAGCGGCACTGTTGCGGTTAAATTTGTAGATAACTACGGTAATCCGACAACGCAATACCCGGCTAACCCGAATGGTTCACCAGAGGGTATTACCGGTATTACCTCTACTGATGGCCGTGCCACTGTAATGATGCCGCACCCTGAGCGCGTATTCCGCGCTGTTGCTAACTCGTGGCACCCAGATGAGTGGAAAGAGGATAGCCCATGGATGCGTATGTTCCGAAACGCACGTAAAAATGTAGGTTAAAAACGACATATACAAGTTAGATTCATAATCTAGCTGTAAAATAAAAAAGGCTGCACTGTGCAGCCTTTTTTGATTGCGTAGATTTAAAATTACGATAGTTTGTAAGGTATGAATAAAAGCTTATAAGGATAGTATGTTAAAGCGCATTGGTTTAATTATGGGTGCTGTATTGCTAAGTATAGTTTTGCTTGGCTATGTATTTCGTTTGCCACTATTACAATGGGCTGTAGCGCCTGAACTTGAAAAAGCAGGTGTTACCTTAAGCTGCTTAGATTTTTCGCTTACGAGTAAGTTAAATGTGCACGTACAAAAAGCCTGTTTAAGTTACCAAAATCAAGAGCTTGCTCTTACAGGTATTACTGCTAATACTAAGCATGTTAAAGTTAAACACGCAGTACTTAATGTAAATCCATTTCCTCAAAGTAGTAAAACAAGCACTGCTGCCACAATTTTAGATTTAGCGCTTCCTGAAAAAAGGCCAACAATTACAGTTGAGCATTTAACTATACACAGTGCGCTTTTAAAGCGCCCGCTAATGCTAAATATCACCGAGCCCACGCTTAACCAGTTTGTAGTAAATGGTGATTTAAACGCAAGCGCAACGCTTTACAATAATAAGGTACAAGGGCAGCTTAAAATAAATGATGGATTAGTGAAGCAACTACTTAAAACAGATAATGAGTTATTAAGTGGACTTAGCTTTAATACAGCGCAGGCATTTAGCTTTAACGGGGTAGAGGCAAGCCTTAGTGGTGATTTACAAGCCCAGTATGACTATAAAATACAAAGCTGCGATATAACAAACAGCTCCAAAGGTGTGCTAAGTGCTACCTATATTTTAAATAGCCAAAACCTTGAGCTTGACCCAAGCAAGCTTAAAAACAATGTAAAACTTAGTAATAACTGCCAATCTCTTATTCCTGAAAGTGCCTACAAGTCATTTGCTGTAAAGCAGCTTCCACTTAATTGGCAATGGGCTTTAGCTAAACCAATTAACTTTGCACATAACAACCTAACCTTACCGTTAATAACGCTCAAAAGCGCAGAGCAAGCCAAGCAAAATATAGATATAACGTTTACAGATACGTTTATAAATACTGCTGCACCGTTACAAAGCGCCCGCACACAGCTAAAGGCACAGCTACATACGGATGAAATAGACGCTATAACGCTAAATACGCAGCTTAAAAACGCTCAATTAAGCGGTAATTACGATATTGCCCTTACCGCTTTGCCTGAATTTTTACCGGCTGAGGCTAATAATATTAAAGCCAAGGGGGACTTTACAGTCACTCAACTTATTGACTTTAAGCCAGAAGGTAGCGCACGTATTGAGTTAAGCGTTGATAGCGCAGCTGCTTATGGCAGCGCTCTTAACGGCTACACAGGTAACCTTGAAGCAAGTATGAATGAAAAGCTCGATGCAAAAGTAACGCTTAAAAGTAAGCTTAAAAGCGTGCAATACAGCGAGTATAAACTTACTGGTATTAATAACACCCTTAATGCAAGAGCAAACTTAGGTGTGGGTGAGTTATTTGCTCACTTAAATGCAAACACCCAAATAAATACACTCATTAGTCCAAATATCGATTTAAATACAATAAACGTAACGTCAACCGGGCTGCAAAGTCGCGCGCTTGAAGCGTCTCATCATGTATTTGTAAATGGTGTTGAGCTGGTGGCCAATCACCATGTTTCAAAGGTAGCGCATCCGTTTGAAGTGATTATACCAGAGCAAAGTGTGCTTTCGTTAAATTCAATCGTTAGCCAATTTGAACCGTTAGCTCAGCTAACCCAAGGAAAATTGGGTGGGCGTATAAGTGGTGATGTGAATTTACAAAAAGCAAATTTTACTATAACGATGACTGATACCAGTGCACTGTATAACGACTACTTAGCTAATCAATTTAGTATGCAGCTAGGTGGGCAGTACGATTCAGGGCAGCTTAATGTTGCCCCTACTACCTTTAATCTTAATGAATTACGTGCAGGCGCTGTAGTTAAAAGTATCACTGGTAATATTAAAGTGGTTAATAATAGCGCGCTGGCCTTTGATGTTGAAGGCGATATTTTTGGTGGTAAATTTTCTTTAGATAAATACACGCTTTTAAAGCAGCAGCAAACAGCTAATGTTACGTTTGAAAATGTTGATGCCAGTAAATTAATAACGCTTGACGATAAGTCGGGTATTACCCTAACAGGTAGGCTAAAAGGGTCGTTGCCGTTTTATTTTGATGACACAGGGGTTGAGGTAAAAAATGGCAGCCTAACCAATCAAGGCCAAGGGAAGCTTATTATTAGTAATAACGAAGCGTTTGACGCTGTTATGCGTCAGCAACAAGAGTTACAACCTGTGCTTGGGTTGCTCAAAAACCTTGATATACAAAAACTTAATAGTACAGTAGCGCTTAAAAGTGATGGCTGGTTAAACTTAGGTGTTAACTTACAAGGCTTTAATGAGCCAGAGCAGCAACAAGTTAACTTTAATTATAATCACGAAGAAAACGTGTTTACGTTGCTAAGAGCGCTTAGACTGAGCGACGAAATAACGCAAAAAGTTGAGCAGCAATACTCTAAAAAAGGAAACTAATGATGAAAAATTTGTTGAGCATTAAGGCCGTTATTGCACTTGCTGCTATTAGCGCTTTAAGCGCATGTACCCACAGAGTAGAGGTGGCAGCGAAAGAGCCGATAACGATCAATCTAAATGTAAAAGTAGATCACGAAATTCGAGTAAAAGTAGATAAAGAACTCGATAACTTATTCAGTGACGACAGTGAATTATTTTAGGAGCTAAATGATGACTATAAAAAATAAATTAAGTATTGCTACTCTAGTAAGTGCGGTATGTTTGTCGTTTTCGGCGTGGGCTATTAGTTTAGATGATGCTAAAAACCAAGGCTTAGTGGGTGAAGATAGCTCAGGTTACTTAGGGCTTGTGGTACAAAACAGCGAGGCAAAAGCCGTGGTTGAAGAAATTAACGCTAAACGTAAAGCACAGTATTTAAAGCTGGCTAAAAAGAACGATTTATCGCTGGCACAAGTAGAAGCACTCGCAGCAGCTAAAACAATCGAAAAGACCAAAAGTGGCCACTATATTGAAGTGAATGGTAACTGGGTTAAAAAGTAATACAAGCAGCTAAACATATTACGTAAAAACCGAGCGTTTAGGCGCTCGGTTTTTTTATATTTGCTAAAAGTTGCTGCCAAAAGTCGAATCCTTTGCGCCTTGCAAGCTTTATATTGTGCTCTGGTATAGATTCAGGCTCGTTATAGTGATCAAGCGCTTCGCTCATACTCAGTTCGCGAATTAAATGCAGTGTAGGGTAGGGGGCTCGGTTAGTGTAATTTGCCGCATCATCTTCATCGCTGTCGGCAAACACGTAATCGGGATGAAAATTAGCAATTTGGTATTTACCTTCAAACCCTTGCGCTACCAGTAAGGCATTGGCTAAATCGACTAAATCTAAAAAGTCTTCAAAATCGCTAAAGCCGTTATCAAACAGTATTAATGTGGTTTCGCGCTCTGGATTTTGATCAAGCTGCACACACTGCTCTAGCATGTCCATTACAGCGTCATCAATTTTTGTTGCAGGGCTAAGCACATAATGAATACAGTTGTTTTCTACTTCTTTACGGGCAAATGGGCAAAAATTATATTTTACAATAACGGATGATACCCACTCGCGGGTTTGGGCGATTGCTTGATGAGTCATGCTTTTGGCTCTAAATACTGATTTATAATGGTTAATGTTTTTTCAATGGCGCCTTGGTTTTTTACTACACATTGCTGCGCTTTAATACCCAAGCTTTGGCACGCTTTGGTGTTTTGGCTTAAATTAATTAATTGTTTAGCAAGCTCATCGGTATTTTCAACAACGACAGCCCCTTTAAGTTTAATTAGCTCAGGGTAGATATGATCAAAATTATACGTGTGTGGGCCTGTAATAACACCAACCGAAAAAGCAGCAGCTTCAAGTGGGTTGTGCCCACCTCGGCGAATTAAACTACCGCCTATGTAACTTACATTCGCTGCGCCATATAAACACTGAAGTTCGCCCAGTGTATCAGCTAATAGTACCTGCTCGTTTTGATAGTTATTGTTGCTGCGACGACTAAAGCTAAGTGGGCTTTGAGTTAGCGTATCGGCTACTTTATCAAATTGCTCTGGGTGACGCGGTGCTATAACTAAAAGTGCATTAGGGTATTTTTTTAATAGCTGCTGATGGGCGTTTAATATCATTTCGTGTTCAAGCGGGTGAGTAGAGCCTGCTACCCATACAAAACGTTCTTTGGTTTTATATTCGGCTTTAAGATTTGCAACTTTAGTTAGTTGCTCATTGCTTGGCGTAATGTCGAACTTTATTGAGCCTGTAACATGGCTCTTTGAAGGGGGTAAACCAAGTTCAATAAAGCGCTTAGCATCATTTTTATTATGACTTGCAAGCACTGAAATTGAACGCATAATTATATGCGTTAACCCTGCCACCTTTTGATACCCCTGTTGCGATTTTTCGCTTAGGCGAGCATTAAGCACTAATACCGGTATATTCTTTTTATGGCTTATTGCCATTAAATTAGGCCACAGCTCAGTTTCTAAAATACACAGTGCTTGTGGATTTACGCGCTTTAAAAATCGAGCGCTCGAACCTGCAAAGTCTATAGGTAAATAACAACACGCCACGGTATTTTTAAATTGTTCACTAATTTGCGCACGCCCGGTCGGAGTATTGCAGGTAATAAGTATATTAAACTGCGGGTGTTGTTTTTGTAGTGCTTTAATCAGTGGCGCTGCAGCAAGGACCTCACCTACAGAAGCGCAGTGGAACACAACCGGTTTAGCGCTATTATTAAATAAGTGTTTGCTAATAAAACCAAAGCGCTCTTTAAAGTGCGCGCGGTAGCCTTTATTTTTTTTACCTCTTAGTACATACAAGTAAAATACAATCAGTGGGCTAATTAAAATTAAAGCGAGTGAGTATAAAATGCGTGCCATACTGAACTTTTATTAAGGTAAGTGGCGCTAGTTTAACGCGAAAGTGATAATTTCTGAACATGTGAAGCACTAAATTATAATTCAGTTCAGCTATATTCCCATAAAATACACACAACTAAATAAAACTATGGAATAATGGATTTAATTTTTTCCTGCCATTTCAGTTCCTAGAGGAATTTTTCATGTCAATTATCGATTCTGTGGCAACAAGCTACGTTGAAAGTTTAAACCGTCATCAAGCCTTATTTGAAACGATGGAGGCTTATCATCAAGAGTCTATGCAATTATTAGAAGCGTGCCACAGTGCATTGCAAGCTGGTGGTAAGGTTATTTGGTTTGGCAACGGCGGAAGTGCTGCCGATGCACAGCATTTAGCTGCCGAATTTGTCGTGCGTTATAAGTTAGAGCGTGGCCCTCTTGCCTCAATGGCGCTGACCACAGATACCTCAATATTAACTGCGCACAGTAACGACTACCACTTTGATACGGTATTTGAACGCCAAGTTCAGGCTTTATGTAAACCAGAAGATTTAGTGATTGGTTTAACAACCTCAGGTACCAGCGCCAATATTAATTTAGCACTGGAAGCAGCTAACAAAATTGGCGCGTTTACGGTTGCCTTAACCGGTCGCGAGGGCGGTAAAGTAAAAGACATTGCTAAGTTGCCCATTATTATAAAAAATGATGAAACAGCCCGCATCCAAGAGGCACACATGTTTATTGGCCACTGGTTATGTGAAGCTATTGATATGGTTGTTGCGGAGCAGCAGTAATGGATTTATCGCTATTAAAAAACTTATCTAAAGCGCGTATTTTAGTTGTTGGCGATGTCATGCTAGACCGTTACTGGTATGGCGATACAGGGCGTATTTCGCCAGAGGCTCCAGTACCCGTTGTTAAAGTAAGCAAGTTTGAAGATAAAGCGGGTGGCGCTGCAAATGTTGCAAAAAACATTGCGCGACTTGATGCCAAAGTGGGCTTACTTGGTTTAATTGGTGAAGATGAAAGCGGGCAAATCTTAGAAACTATTTTAAAGGGTGAAAAAATACATTCACAGCTTGTTAGTGTATGCGATTTACCCACTATTTCTAAAATGCGTGTAATTAGCCGCCATCAACAACTTGTGCGCCTAGATTTAGAAGAGACCTTTAGCGAGCAGCATAGCCAGTTGTTATTAAACCGTTTAGAGCTGGTGCTTGATGATTACGACTTTGTGGTATTTTCTGATTACAGCAAAGGCTCGCTGAGCTTAATTAAAGAAATGGTTAGCGTTGCTAAAGCGGCGGGTAAAACAGTGCTTATAGATCCTAAATCGCCCGATTTACACTTATACGAAGGCGCAGACTATATTACCCCTAATTTACATGAATTTAATTTGGCTGGGGGTAAAACAGGCTCTGAAGAAATATTAGCACAAAGCGCGCGTGAGCTAATTAGTAAAAATGGTATTAAAGCCATGCTACTTACACGCTCTGAGCAAGGTATGTCATTAATTAATGCCGATGAAAAACACGACTTTGCAGCGCAGCAGCTAGAAGTAAGTGATGTAACTGGCGCAGGCGATACTGTTATAGCCACGCTTGCAGTGATGCTCGGGGCAGGTATGGAGCCTAAAGATGCGGTAGAAATTGCTAATTTAGCCGCAGGCATTGTAGTAAGTAAATTGGGTGCGGCAACGGTTTCACCAGAAGAGCTTAGCCAAAAGCTTGGCCAATATTTGCATATCAATGGCGAGCACTACCAAACTCCGTTTGACGATGTGCTGCAACACATTGAGTTTGCTAAACAAAATGGCGAAACGATAGTGTTTACCAATGGCTGTTTTGATATTTTACACGCAGGCCACGTACGCTATTTAGCCCAAGCTAAAGCGCGTGGAGATAGACTCGTTGTTGGTTTAAATAATGATGATTCAATTACGCGTTTAAAAGGCCCTGAGCGCCCTATAAATCCACTTAATGAGCGCGCAATGGTATTAAGTGCACTCGCCTCTGTAGATTGGGTAATTCCCTTTGGCAGCGCGGACGAAAACGACACACCGGCTAAATTAATCGAGCAAATAAGCCCCGATATTTTAGTTAAAGGTGGTGATTACACCGTAGAGCAAATAGCTGGAGCCGATCATGTGCTACGCCTTGGTGGCAAAGTAGAAGTGCTGACATTTTTAGATGGTTGTTCAACCTCTAAGGTGATTAGCAAAATAAAGCAGTAATATTTGCTGATTAAATAAAAAGGGTTGAAAACGCAGTTTTCAACCCTTTTTTTGTTATAAATAGCTGGCTTTAAAATGCTATTTTTAAATATACGGTTTAAAAATTATATTCGTACTTAGCAAACGCTGATGTGTCGTTTTCTGCGCCATCGTTGTTTGATGCAAAAGCGCCGAGCGTTAAGCGCCCACCCATAGCCAGCTGCCTGTAGCGTAGCTCAACTTGTTTTGAGTTATAACCGGTTTTGGTAATTGTATTACCTAAATCGGGGTTACTAGGGTAACGGTCGAGATTATCGCTGTTGTAATCCACACTACGTAGTTTTACTTGCCAGTCATCGCCATTTGAAAGCTGACCTAAAAGTGTTAATACCACTGACTGTGCATCATTATCAAAGGTTGAGCCAATAGTGCGGCCGTGGTAACGATAGCCCGATTTATAATCGGAATGTTCGTAGTAGCAGTTTTCACTGGTTGATTCGGCCGAGCACGATACACCTGTATCTATGTATTCAACGTTAACGAGCACATTTTGATTGTAAATGCGCTGCGTAGTTTGTACGCCAAATAAGTACGCTCTGTCGGCAGGTTTGAATTGCGAGCTGGCATCTTCGCCAATTGTACTTGCGTAGATTGCATAGGGGTGACTAAATAAAGTGTCAGACCAACGCACATCTATGCCAGCAAGCTGATTACCAATTTTAGTCTCTAGTGAGCTATCACAATTTTCATTGCCATCAATACAACTAGTTTGCCCAGTAATAACATCAATAAAATCACCTGCTGAGCTTGGTTGGCCTTCACCGGCCCACTGCGCAGACCAACTTAAAGCAATTTCAAGCTGTTGCATCGGGCGAAAGTTAACACGACTACTCCAAAGCAGCGCATCAGGAATAACGCGGGTCGATTCTAACTTTGCCATTTGCGCGGTAAAGCTCCATTGCCCAAGCCAACTTAACCAAGGCGTTTCAAACGCTGTGCTTTGCTCACGGGTTACACTTAGTGCCGGCAGTGGCTTTGCATTACCCGACATAATTAAACTGTTATCAACACCTGGGCCCCAAAACTGCTCTACGGCACCGGCTCTAAAAATCCAATTGCCCAAGCGGTAGGCTAAGTAGCTATCGTCAAATGAGGTATCGTTACAATCTTCAAGTGCTTGTTCGTTAGTGGCTATATCATCGGTTGTTTTGCCATTAACTAAACATTGCTTACCATCGTTACGGTAATTAATGGCTACCTTCGCCGCAAAGTTATCGCCAAGGTAGGCGTAGGCCGCAGAAAGCTCAGATTCTTGTGTGTTGGTTGCCCCAAAGCTGGTGGCTATAATTGGGTCTGATGCGGCAAACGCTGAGAGTTGTACACTGTGCGAGCTGCTGTTTTCTGACTTATAACGATGTTTTACACGAAGCAGTGCATCTTGCAGGCTGGGAGATAAAAGTTCAAGCTTGCTCGATTCTAGCTCGCCAATAAAGCTTTTCCACATTAGCGGGTAGGTGGTTACAGGCGCTAAAATAACACCGGCATCAGCCAGTTGTTGAATGTCGGCACGTAGACCGTAATCGTCTGGCTTTACCCAGGGCTCTGCCGTTACTGATGCGCTCATAGCGCAAAAAAGAGAAGAAAGTAGAAAGATTCTGTTTCGCAAAGTTCAGATCCTTGTGATTAAGATTGCGGCTAAGTTTACCAATCTAACATGGCTATTGCAGTAAATAATCTATTTTAGGGCGTTAAATTTGTGTATAAAAATGTAACCTAGCTATCGTAAAAACAATGGGATTGATATACTGCTGCGCAAATAGGAAATAGAGAATGCAATGAGCAACAAACGACTTTTATTTATACCCGTATCATCGCCACAAGGAATAGGTGAATACATGCGCTCGTTGTTGCTAGCCCAAAGCCTTGAGAGTGAATGTCTAGGTTCACTTACCATCCATTTTGTTTTAAATAAACACGCGAACTACGCTAAAAACTGCCCATATGATACCACCTTGCTTGAGCGCTCTGCGACTAAAGAGCGCGATAAAGTGTGTGAAGTTATAGCCGATTTTAAACCTGACATTGTAATATTTGATTGTGCAGGGCGCGCTGCTCACATGAAAGCTGCAAAAAAAGTGGGTGCCAAAGTGGTGTTTATTTCTCAGCATGCGAAAAAGCGAGCGAAGGGCTTAAAACTTAACCGTATCAACTTAATTGATAGCCATTGGGTGGTACAGCCCGATTACTGCATTGAACCGCTGAGCTGGGCTGAAAAAGCTAAAATAGATATGTTTTCTTTAGCTATGCCTAAAAATGTGGGCCCTTACATAGCATTTTCATCAGCGTGCGATACCAAACAGGTGTTAAAAAAATATCAGCTTGATGAACAAGGCTACTTTATTGTGAGTGCAGGCTCTGGCGGTCATGTACTAGATAATCAAAACTGTGCAGATGTATTTTTTGCTGCCGCAGAGCAAATTTCATTGCAAACAGGGTTAAAGGCGGTGGTGGTATTTGGCCCTAACTATAATAAAGCGTTGCCAGTATCAAATACGGTTATAAATTTGGATACGTTAGAAAATAGTGAGTTTTTGTCGCTTATGGAGCAAGCTAAATTTGCATTGTTAAGTGCTGGCGACACCCTATTGCAGGCGGTTGCTGTTAAAACGCCTGCTGTGGCATGTGCTATTTCAAAAGATCAAACACAGCGCTTAGCAAGTTGCGCCACAACTGGCGTGGTAATTAAAGCAAACTTTGAGATTAAAGACATAGTAAGTAAAGCCAGCGCTTTACTAGTAGAGCCGCATTTTAACCAGCTACTAGAAAAATATTCTTTGCTTGAAAGCGCGCATAGCTATGAAGAAATAACGCAAGGGATTAAAAGCATGCTGATGGTTGCCGATAGATGAATATAGTGATTGTAATAGACTCGTTAGCGGGTGGCGGCGCCGAAAAAGTGATGCTAACCCTTGCTCAGCAGCTAGTAAAAACGCATAGCGTTACTATTTTATCGTTGGCTAATAAATATGAATACACGATCCCTGCGAATATAAAGGTTGAAAGTTTATTCAGTGATAAAGCCACTAAAGTGGATCGTTTTTGGAAAATAAATAAAAGTGTAGCAAAGCTAGAGGCGTGGTTTAACAACAAACAAAAACAAATTGGCCCCATAGATTTAGTGCTTAGCAATTTAGATAGAAGCAATAACTTATTGGCTAAAAGCCAGATTAAAAATGTTCACTTTGTTATGCATAACTCTGTTAATGCAGAGCTAGCGAGGCAAAAAAAGTTAGGCCCGTTTTCTTATCACTATCTTAAAAAGTCAAAGCAAAACTTAAACGGAAAATCCTTGGTGTGCGTGTCTAAAGGGGTAGAGCAAGAAATTACCCAAGGGTGTTTAATTAGCCCAAGCGCCATCACAACTATTTATAATCCCTTTAATTTAGCAGATATAAAGCGGCTCTCAGATGAGGTTAATACGCAAATTCCGCAATCGCCGTATGTTATTCATGTAGGGCGGTTAGCTAAACAAAAGCGCCACGATATTTTATTTGCGGCATTTGCAAAGCTTGATAAAAAATACAAATTAGTCCTTTTATGCAATAAGCCTAGCAAAGCATTTAAGCTTGCAAAAACGTATGGTATTGAGGGACAACTTATAGTGCCAGGGTTTGAACAAAATCCGTATAACTGGATTAAGCAGGCTGAGGCATTAGTATTAAGCTCCGATTTTGAAGGGCTCCCTACAGTGTTAATTGAAGCATTAGCTGTTGGGACGCCTGTAGTAAGTACTAACTGTACGTTTGGACCGAGCGAAATTTTAACAAACAACTTGGCTAAATATTTAGCGCCTGTAGGGCATAGCGATGAGCTAGCGGCTAAAATTGAGCTGGTTTTAAACGCTAAGCCTAATGTAGATAATGCCGACATTTTACAAAAGGTAACGGCCGAACAAGTTGCTAAGCAATACCTAGCTTTGTGTGGTTAATTGCTCTATATAAATAGCCAATAAAGTTTGCCAGTCATTGCTTTGCCAATAAAAAGCGTTGTTACGTCCTTGCTCTTTTAAAAATGAGCGCTCTAAACGTGCCATATTACTTTGTTGCCATTGCTTGTTAGGTGGTTTTATTTCGCCGCGATCAAAGTCGATAATATAAACCTCGCCCGTTTCATTAAATAAAATATTATTTATATTCAAATCAGCGTGGTACACACCTTTTGAGTGAAATAGCGCAACAGTATTGGCAATGCGCTTGAGCTCATCTTCTGTTAGTGGGCGTTCAATTAAAATATCGAGCAGGCTTTTAGCCCCTTTTACAGCCTCTGTAATTATATCGCCACGATAAATTAAGCCTGCGGTTGTTACCTTAGCGGCAATGGGTTTTGGCACATTTAAGCCAAGCTCAATAAGCCTTATCATTAAGCTGAACTCTTTATACACTCGGGTGTTTTTAAGCCCAGGGTAGAGGTACTGATCGCTTAACAACTTGCCAACTAAACCGCCGCGCCAATAGTGCCTAAGCACAGCGGTTAAATTATCGTGTTTAAAAAACCAGGCTGTGGCGCGGCCTTTTTTAGCACCGACTATTTTATTTTGCTGTTGCCAATAATCTGCATCAAACCAGTTTAAATCAACCTCGTTAAAATAATCTGGGTGGCTTAAAATAGTGTGCTTACCTTGCGTTAGTGTTTTAAACATAGCTCGTTAAAATAATTCAATAATGCGTGTATATTAACGTGTTTTATAGCGCAGCATAAGTGCTTGCATTAGTGCGAGTATAATTTAAGATCGCAGTCTATTATTTAAAGCCAAAGTGGAACGCGTGACTCAAGTGCCTAATTACTCCTCAATTTGTATTTTAAGACTCTCTGCCATTGGTGATGTGTGTCATGCCGTTAGTGCTGTACAAGCCATTCAAAAAGCACACCCCAATGCAAAAATAACGTGGGTAATGGGTAAAATAGAAGCCATGTTACTTGCCGATTTACCTGGGGTTGAGCTGGTAGTTTTTGATAAAAAACAAGGTAAGGATGCACTTAAAAAGTTAGCACATTCTTTTAAAGGGCAGCAGTTTGATGTGCTGCTTAATATGCAGGTCGCATTAAGAGCTGGCTTTGTTGCACGCTGTATTCCGGCTAAAGTAAAAATAGGCTTTGATTGGGCACGTTCAAAAGAATTACATAGCTTGTTTATAAATAAACGAATAGCCCCACAAAAAGAAGCGCATGTGCTAGAGGGGTTTAAAGGCTTTGCGGGTGCCATTGGAGTTAAAGACTATTCACCTACCTGGGATATGCCTTATACCTTAGCGGATGAGAACAAAGCAGATGAGCTATTAGGGCCTGCGCATTTGGCAAATAAGTTATTGGTAATATCGCCAGCGGCCAGTAAAGCACAGCGAAACTGGTTGCCTGAGCGCTATGCAGCCCTTGCTGATTACGCGCATGAGCAGGGCTTTAACGTGGTACTAACGGGCGGCCCAACTGAGCTTGAGATTAATTTAGCTAATCAAATTATAAAACACAGTCACTGCACTATTTTAAACTTAGTCGGTAAAACAAAACTTAAAGAGCTGTTATGTGTGCTTAAGCGCGCTGATTTAGTTTTAGCCCCCGATACCGGCCCTGCACATATGGCGGTAACGGTAGGTACGCCGGTTATTGGTTTATATGCGCATTCTAATCCTGCACGTACAGGCCCTTATTTATATCAAGACTACGTAGTTGAGGTGTATCATCAAAATCTGCTAAAGCAAACGGGTAAAACAGCTCAACAATTGCCTTGGGGTACGCGCGTTAAGGGAGATGACCTTATGAGCCAAATAACCGTAGATAGTGTTAAAGCTATGTTTGATCATGTGGTACAAAAAGAGTCTATAAAATGAGTGTAACAGAAAAAAACAAAGCGCTTTTTTTAGACCGAGATGGCGTGGTAAATATTGATCATGGCTATGTGTATCAAAGTGAAAAATTTGAATTTATAGACGGTGTGTTTAGTACCTGTAAAGCATTTTATGATGTAGGTTATAAAATTATCATAGTGACTAATCAATCGGGAATAGGGCGAGGTTACTACACTGAAGATGACTTTTTAGCTTTAACTCAGTGGATGAAAACACAATTTAGTAAGCACAATATTAAAATTACAGATGTGTATTTTTGCCCGCACCATCCCAAAAAAGCGATGGCGCAATATTTAAAACAGTGCCAGTGCAGAAAGCCAGCTCCAGGTATGTTGTTACAAGCTATGCAAGAGCATAATATTGACCCTTCGAGCAGTGTTATGGTGGGTGATAAGCTTAGCGATATTCAAGCGGCACAAAAAGCGGCTATTAGCACGCGAGTGCTAGTTCGCTCTGGCCAACAATTTGACGAAAACGCTAAACAATACGCCGATTTAGTGATTGACTCTATTAACGATTTACCAGCACACTACTTGGTATAAAGTGCGTTTATATTTTCGCAACTAAAGTGTTAAGTATTGCTGCCATTACCTGTATTAGCGACGAGCTGCAAACAGTGCATTTTACTTGTTAAACTTTTACAATACACCCCAACATAAACAGTGGCTTTAATGTTGTTGTTTACCCGTTCATTTAATTGGAGACTACAGATGAGAGCATCTGCTTTTTTTAGCCAACTACAAGAGCAAATTGAAGACGTTAAAGCGCAAGGTTTGTATAAAAGTGAGCGTATTATTACCTCGCAGCAACAAGCTCAAATAGAAGTTGCATCTGGCGATAAAGTTATTAATTTTTGTGCTAACAATTACTTAGGCTTAGCAAATAGCCCTGAGCTAATTAAAGCAGCGCAAGGTGGTTTAGATGACCATGGCTTTGGTGTTGCTTCAGTGCGTTTTATTTGTGGCACGCAAGATATTCATAAAACACTAGAACAAAAAATTAGTGCGTTTTTAGAAACCGAAGATACAATTTTATACTCGTCTTGTTTTGATGCTAACACGGGCCTATTTGAAACTATTTTAGGCGCTGAAGATGCTATTATTTCTGACTCTCTAAATCACGCATCAATTATTGATGGCGTACGCTTATGTAAAGCTAAGCGTTTTCGTTATGCTAATAACGATATGGAGGATCTTGAAAAGCAACTTATTGCAGCTGATGAAGCGGGTGCTAAAACAAAGTTAATTGCCACCGATGGCGTGTTTTCGATGGATGGCGTAATTTGTAACCTTGAAGCTGTGTGTGACCTTGCTGATAAGTATGATGCATTAGTGATGGTTGATGACTCACATGCGGTAGGCTTTGTTGGCGAAAACGGTAAAGGCACGCCTGAGTACTGTAATGTGCTTGACCGTGTAGATATTATTACCGGCACGCTAGGCAAAGCGCTGGGCGGTGCATCAGGCGGTTATACATCAGGTAAAAAAGAAATTGTTGAATGGCTACGTCAGCGTTCGCGCCCTTACTTATTCTCAAATTCATTAGCGCCTTCAATTGTAACTGCTTCAATTAAAGTACTCGAAATGCTTGAAAATGGTGGCGAGTTACGCGCTAAACTTTGGTCAAATGCTAAATATTTCCGTGAGCAAATGGAAGCCGCTGGCTTTACGTGTGCGGGTAAAGATCATGCCATTATTCCTGTAATGCTTGGCGATGCTAAAGTTGCTTCATTAATGGCAGACAAACTACTCGCTGAAGGCATTTATGTAACCGGTTTTTCGTTCCCTGTTGTGCCAAAAGGCCAAGCGCGTATTCGTACACAAATTTCTGCTGCGCACAGTATTGAACAACTAGACACCGCAATTGCTGCCTTTACCCGTATTGGTAAAGAAATGGGCGTTATTTAATTTTTTATAAACCGAAGTATTGCTTCGGTTTTTTAGTTGAGTGTTAACTATGAAAGCCTTATCAAAATTAAAAGCCGAAACCGGCATCTGGATGACCGACGTACCCAAGCCTGAAGTAGGGCATAACGATCTACTCATTAAAATTCGTAAAACTGCGATTTGCGGCACCGACGTTCATATTTATAAATGGGATGAGTGGTCACAAAAAACCATTCCGACCCCTATGGTCGTAGGCCATGAGTACGTGGGTGAAGTGGTTGATATGGGCCAAGAAGTACGTGGCTTTGCAGTAGGTGACCGCGTATCTGGCGAGGGGCATATTACGTGTGGGCATTGTCGTAACTGTCGTGCTGGTCGTGTGCATTTGTGCCGAAATACAACCGGTGTAGGCGTTAACCGCGAAGGCGCATTTGCAGAATATCTAGTTATTCCGGCCTTTAATGCGTTTAAAATTCCTGACAATATTTCTGACGAGCTTGCGTCTATTTTTGACCCGTTTGGTAATGCTGTGCACACCGCTTTATCGTTTGATTTAGTGGGTGAAGATGTGCTTATTACAGGGGCTGGGCCAATTGGTATTATGGCGGCAGCCGTTGCTAAGCATGTGGGTGCTCGCCATGTTGTGATTACCGATGTTAACGAATACCGTTTAGAGCTTGCGCGTAAAATGGGCGCTACACGTGCCGTAAACGTTGCGAACGATAAGCTTGAAGATGTAATGAATGAGCTAGGTATGACTGAAGGCTTTGATATTGGCCTTGAAATGTCAGGTGTGCCAAGCGCCTTTAATTCTATGTTAAATAACATGAACCATGGTGGCAAAATTGCCATGCTGGGTATTCCGCCATCAGATATGGCCGTAGATTGGAATAAAGTCATATTTAAAGGCTTAGTGATCAAAGGTATATATGGTCGCGAGATGTTCGAAACGTGGTACAAAATGGCAAGCTTGATTCAATCGGGCCTTAATTTAGACCCTATTATTACGCATCAATATTCGGTAGATGACTTCCAAGCTGGCTTTGATATGATGATTTCAGGTCAATCTGGTAAAGTAATTTTAAACTGGGAATAGTTTAAAGTTTGCATACAGAGGCGGCTTAAGCCGCCTTTTTATTATATTTTTAAAAGAGATTTCAATGGCATTTAAACATATATCTATAGCACAAACGCACGAACTGCTTGATAAAGAAGATGTAGTGATCGCAGATATACGCGATCCTAACTCGTACCAAGCAGGGCATATTCCTGGCTCTGAAGCGCTTTCAAATGCCAATATAGCTCAGTTCATGATGGAAAAAGAGTTCGATCAGCCCATTATTATTGTTTGCTACCACGGCATGAGCTCACAAGGTGCGGCTAGTTATTTAGTAGAGCAGGGCTTTGAAGATGTATATAGCATGGATGGTGGCTTTACGGCTTGGGAAGCGGCTTACAGCGAGAAAGTGGAACGATGATTGAGCTAGGTAGTTTAAATAATCCTCGTGCCGCACAGGGCTTTATAGATTATTTAAAAAGCCAAGGCTTAGAAGGGCAATTGCGCAGTGCTGATGGCAGTAATGTTATTATTTGTGTTGCGGGCGAGCACTTTCATCAAGTGCAACCTTTGTGGGCTGAATTTGTACAAAACCCCAATCATGAGCGTTATCAACAAGCCTCCTGGGATGTGGGCAGTACACAATCTGGCTTAACGTATCAAGGACAGTCGCTTAATTTAGTGGCGCGCTTTAAAGCACTAAGCTGGCTAAATAAAACCGTAAGTATTGTAAGCGTTGCTATTTACTTTGCATTTTTATTGGGTGGCTTTGAGCAAATTTATACTGCTTTGCAGTTTAACCCGAGCCAACCACTGAACTGGTTAACGCCGGCACTTGTTCATTTTAGCGCAATGCACATTGTATTTAACCTAATTTGGTGGATGTCGTTAGGTGATAATATTGAAAAGCAATGCGGCAAGCTGAGCTTAGTTGGGCTATTTGTGGTTACTGCACTTATTAGTAACTGGGCTCAGTTTTTAATTGTGGGGCCTAACTTTGGTGGTTTAAGTGGTGTTGTGTATGGTTTATTGGGTTTTTGTTGGATTCACAGCTATTTAAATCCTAAGCAACCTGCGCTAGTAAGCACTGCCATTATTGGCTTTATGTTAATTTGGCTGGTACTCGGTTTTGCTGATGTGTTGTTTGTTGGTATGGCTAATTGGGCGCATTTAGGTGGGCTTTTAAGCGGCATGGCTTATGCCGTAACCGCTAATTTATTTAATGCTAAAAAAGCGTAAGCTTAGTGGTATAAATACTTAGTAAATAATACTTCACGAATAATCTCTTGGCCTGTTTCTTCTTTTAGCAGGCTTTTTAATTTTTCGGCACACTTTGCTCTAATTTCTTCACGCCCAGTAAGCGACTTTATTTTTTCTTCAGGTTCTTTAGATAGTATTTCTACTAACGCATCGCGTAAAAGCGGGGTATGGTGCTCTACAATAGCAATATCTGCATTATTGCTAAGCATTAAATCTATAGTCACGCGTACATAGCCCATTTTTTTACTTGAAGCGCCTATGTAATTGGTAATAATGTCTGGCTCAAAACCAAAATAGCCCACTGTCGATTCCGCTTTTGCCGAAAAGCTAAAACAGTTTAGGATCAGTGCTAAAAAACCTGCGTATACTATTTTTTTCATCTTTAGTGTGTTTCCATTTTCTTAATACAAATAGTTTATACTTAATAGCGCCTAATAAACAGCTCCTGCAATTATTTATCGGCAGTAAAACATCACTTTTTCAAATGCTTTGGCAATGTTATCATCGTCTCGGTTTTTATTTGATTGAGCTATTGTGATTACATTTCCGCTTTCTATATCTGCCAATTGGCAATGTGCTTCTTTGGTAAATAACTTATCTGCGTTAGAGCAAGAGTGGCTATTTGAGCCACATTCATTAACCGCTAAATTAAAAAGTAATGCACAAAGTTTTAGTGTAAAAGTGCTTAATGAGCAAACTTTTACCCTAAGCGATGCACAGCAACAACTACTTGGCTCAAATACAAATAAAGCACTTAATCGCGAGGTGCTTTTATTGTGTGACAATACACCCATGGTGTATGCCCAAAGTTGGTTGCCCAGTACACAAACGCAAACAACACTGCATAATATGGGCGCACGCCCTTTAGGTGATGTTATTTTTCAGCACCCTCAACTTACCCGAAGTAATATTGAGGTAGGGCGCTTTGACTCAGAACATGCGCTGCAGTCACTTGTTAAAGAGTTGAATTTAACTACGCACCCTTTATTAGGTCGTCGTAGTGTGTTTTCTATTAATGATTATCACTTTTTAGTGTGCGAAGTATTTTTACCCGGAGCCTATTTGTACTCATGAAATTAGCCCCTTTGCAATTACAGCATAGCCCTTTTTATATTCAGCTCATGCGCGTTGACAAACCTATCGGTACATTACTATTACTGTGGCCTACTTATTGGGCTTTATGGCTTGCAAACGGTGGTATGCCAAGCTTAGTTAACTTTATTGTATTTACCTTAGGCGTAATTGTTATGCGCAGTGCTGGCTGCGTTATTAACGATTTTGCAGATAGAAAAATAGACGGCTCAGTTAAGCGTACAGCAGGGCGGCCTATGGCCACCGGACAAGTAAGTGCAGGTGAAGCACTGAGTTTATTCATATTACTGATAGCCATTGCTTTTGTATTGGTATTACTACTTAGCATCAACACTATTTTATTGTCACTTGGGGCGTTGGCACTGGCATTTTGCTACCCGTTTATGAAACGCTATACACACCTTCCGCAGGTAGTCTTAGGCGCTGCATTTGGTTGGGCAATACCTATGGCATATATGGCATCAATTGACTCATTACCGCTGCAGGCGTGGCTGTTATTTGTTGCAAATATTTGTTGGACGGTAGCGTACGACACTATGTATGCCATGGTCGACAGAGATGACGATTTAAAAATAGGGGTTAAATCTACTGCTATTTTATTTGGTAAATACGACCGCCATATTATATTTTTATTAAACGCTAATTTTATAGCGTTGTTGGCGCTTATTGGCTTAATTAACCAGCTAGGCTTGGCGTTTGTTGCAGGTTTATGTACTGCCGCTGGGTTACTTATTTATCAGCAAGTGCTTATTCATAAACGTGCGCGTGATGCATGTTTTAAAGCGTTTTTAAATAATCACTATGTGGGGTTAGCTATTTTTGTTGGCTTGTTCTTGTCATTTGTATTTGCGCGTTAATTTCATCTCAACGTTATAAATTTAACCTCAACATAGCCACTAGTTGTTGTGGCTATGTTGGTTTTATCGTGGCGGGTCAATTACTCCACTTATTGAGGCGTTCTTTCTAAACCAGCCAGCAATAGAGTAGCGCTCATTAATGGCAGGTAATACCTCGTGCGCAAAACGCTCGCTTTCAAACATAACGAGTGTCCCCGCGGTGGGTTTGATTATTATCTCTACTTGCTTACTTTTTGGCTTGTATATAACAAGCTCGCCACCTTGCTCGGGCGTATTTAAATAAAGGATTGTTGTAAATACGCGGTTAGATCGCCCTTTAAATGCATCAAAATGCTTTTTATAAAAGTCGCCTTGGGTGTATTTAGCGTAGTGGCACTCATAATCAAATAAGCCCATAAAAAACTGTCGATTAAGTGTGGTTTTTATACTTTCCATTGTTGCTTGATAAGTTAGCTGTGCTTGTGAGCTACCATCAAACCAATAGGTTTTATCTTTACGAATGGTTTTATCTATTTGTAAGTCATTTAAACGGCCAATACCTGCAGCGCTAAAATGCGGGTTAATACGGTGGCAATCGGTGATTAAACTCTCTACTAGCTCGCTAATAAGTGCGTTAGGAATAACAACATAACCATGGGTTTCTATTGCATCTAAATAAACATCAGAACTAAAAAGTGTGTTCATTTATGTCTGTTGATTAAAAAAGGTGCGACAGTGTAGCCTAAAAAAATTTAATAGCTAGTGGTTTGTGCTCCGCTATTTAAGCAAATAAAAACCTAACGCGTAAGCATAAAAACTAAAAGGGCTTTTTAGGTTAAGCTGCTGTGCTGCAGGTTTTGGTAACAAGAAGAGTAAATCAGTAAGGGCTATCTAAATTGGTTGCCCTTAAAAGGTTTAAGGGCAATGCGGTATGCTATTTTTATCTTGGCTTAAGTAATAGTCGTAGATGCTTTTTTGATAAGAGATAATAAATGGTCAATGTGTTCGCCAACTGCTGCTTGTTGGCTTGTTTGTATAACAAGTTGTTCGTGACTTAAGTCTTTATTTGTTTTTAGCTGTACAAGCTCTGTGTGCTCTGCAAGAGTGCTCGCGTGTTCAATACTTGCAATAGCAAAGTGATCTGATTTAACCAGCCCTGACATTACTTGCTCAATGCTGCCTACCTTAATGCTAGCCGATTTGTTGAGCATATCGATGGCTTCGTTAAGCATGCTTTGCACTTGTTTAGACTGAGAAAAACAGCCGTACATAGGGTAGCTATCTAAATCGTGTTTGCTGATATCGCTTTTATTTGCTAACGGATGATGTTTAGAAACAAACAATACCAGTTGGTCTGGCAGGTGTATGTCGCTGCCGATGCTGTTAATTGCCTGCGAATAAACACTGATATCAATCTCGCCCTCTTGCAGTTTGCGTGCAAGTTCGTGCTGCTCTTGCAATTGCATTTCTATTTTAACATGGGGGTATTGTGCTAAAAATTGCCCGCATGAGATAGGTACTACACTGCTGGCTTTGTTGGTATAGCCAATGACTAACTTTTCGTCAGTATTGCCGTTAACCGATTGAGAAATTCGTTTTTTTGTATGCTCAAGTTCGGCAAGGGTGCTTTTGGCGTAATCAAGAAATAGCTCGCCTTCGGGTGTTAACTTTACTGAACGTGTTGAGCGTTTCACCAGTTCGTACCCCATTTCGTCTTCTAGGGTTTGAATGCTGCGCGTTAGCGCTGATGTACTAATTTGAGTTTGTTCGGCTGCTTGTCTGAAGTGGCGTAACACACCAAGCGCTACAAATTGTTCTAACTGTTCAAATCTCACTTTATAGTCCCTTTTTATAAGTAAGTCGCGTGTGCCGCGAACATCAATAATATTAGATTCGAGCTTTCAAAAAGCGAAGCCTAATATGTAACTGTGTTTGCAAATTTATGACATATTTGCCTCAGCATATCCCTCTTTTAGTATTATTTAAAGAGAAGACGCATTTAAAAGTATTACCAATTAGGCTTATTTATAGTGATTTATTACTCTATTTAAAACTAAGCTATGTTAGCAAGTAAGACTAAATACAATGACTTAGGTGCTTTGATGCTTTTAAAAGTAATACTTTAGACATAATTTAGCATTAATTAATAAAAAAGTATGCCAGAAAAAAGGCTATAGGAGAATCCTACGTAGTGATTTGTAATGAAGTGAGGCATAAACGCTTATAGTTTTAGGTTATGCCATCGCTTTATTATTGTTTAAGATTTTAGAAAAATAAGCCGCTAAGGCTTATTACTTTTGTTAGTAAAGTTTTTAGTAATGCGGTTACTTAAGGGTTTGTCTTCAATACTTTGTAGCTCTATTTCTATGGCGTCGCACGAAATATGAATTTCAAATAACGATGTTAATAACGAAAGGCTTAAGCACGCTAAGCTCACCCCAAACAAAATAATGCCTGTGGTATTAAATTCTATAAATAAGGCAAACATTGATAGCGTACACAATAAAAAAGACGCCACACCATACACTTGCATGGTACGTATTAGCTTAATGCGCTTTCTTAAGTTTGTTATTTGAGCCACAACAACGGGGCGAATAGATTCACCTTCTCGTGAATTTAATTCTCGGATTAATTGCGCTAGTACTAAAAAGCGGTTTGTGTAAGCAAGCAGCAACAGTGAGATTGCTGGAAAAAGTAAACCTGGGGTAGTAAGTGTCATTGTTTTATCCTAAAAAGTTACCTGCTATACACTTTAGTAGAGTATCGTAGGATATTGTAAACACAAAATAATTGAGGTGATAATTGCAAAATATTAATACTCATAGTACTCAGCAAGCTTTTCAGTGGGTAACGCTCTACAAAGCAGATAACACATTAGAGGCAAATATAATCAAAGGGCTGTTATTAAGCGCGGGAATTGAGTGCCAAATTCAAGGTGAAATGCTTCAAGGCGCCTTAGGCGAAATCCCCTTTGAACAAACCCAAGTAAGTGTGCAGGTTTATTCGATAAAAGAGCGCCACGCGCGCGAAATATTGGTAAACTACCAACAAGTAAAACAATCCGCTCCAGATTGGGTATGCCCTAACTGTAATGAGCATAATGGATCAACATTTGATTTTTGTTGGTCATGTGAGACGTTAAGAAATGACAAAAGCGAATAACTTTCAGCGTATTAGAGAGCTAAACTACTTACAAAAAGCGGTGTTAGCAAGTGCTTTAATTGAGCGTATGTTACCTAATTATGGTTTATTTAGTGAAGCCACCAGTTTTGGTGATGAAGCCTTATTACGCAGTGCGTTAAATGTTTGCTGGGAAAAAATATTACTACCAAAAAGTAAAATAGATCTCGAAAAACAAGTAGAAAAAATTGAGCCAAATGTACCTGAACTTGCCGACTTTGATATGTTTGGCACTTACCCCGCAATAGACGCTGCAACCTCGCTTTTGAGCCTAATGCACGGCTTGATGGGGCAAGACGAGCAAGAATTTATAAGTGTTAGTAAAATATCGCAAGCAACGGTGGCGCGTTTTATTGAATACCAAATGACGGTTGAAGGTGAAGTGGCTGACAATAAAGCCGTACGAGAACACCCATTAATGCAATACGAAATTGAAGTTTTGAGTGAGCTAATCGACTTTGTAGAAAATATGGGCCGCGTGACTTCTGAAAACGTTAAGGCACTTAAAAAGCAGGCCGTTGCAGATGGACAAACCAATATTGGTTTAGCGTTATAGTTGTAATTATTAACTGTGGTTAATTAATCGCTCTCTAGCAATTTTAGCGTTTATTACGTTGAACTTAGTAAAAACCTTAGCTAGAGAATGATAAAATAGTTTTAAATATGTGTGTAAATCTCTTAACCACAATGCAGGTTAAGCAGTAAATAAAGGCAGGAGAAGTAAAGTGCGAATTTTAGGCATTGAGTCATCGTGTGATGAAACCGGTATTGCAATTTACGATGATGAAAAAGGCTTATTGGCTCACCAGTTATACAGCCAAGTAAAAGTACATGCAGATTATGGCGGTGTTGTACCTGAGCTTGCATCGCGCGATCATGTTCGTAAAACCCTGCCACTTATTGACGCTGCGTTTGCTCAAGCCGGTTGTGGCCCTGAAGATTTAGATGGCATTGCATACACCGCAGGCCCTGGTTTAGTCGGGGCGTTACTGGTAGGTACCTCTATTGGCCGCTCTTTAGCCTATGGTTGGGATATTCCAGCTGTTGCCGTGCATCATATGGAAGGGCATTTACTTGCTCCTATGCTTGAAGAAAACGTGCCTGAGTTTCCCTTTATTGCTCTGCTCGTGTCGGGCGGCCATACCATGATGGTAAAAGTAGCCGGTATAGGCCAGTACGAAGTATTGGGTGAATCTGTTGATGATGCCGCAGGTGAAGCATTTGATAAAACAGCTAAACTGCTAGGGCTTGATTACCCAGGCGGCCCTCGACTAGCTAAAATGGCTGAGCAAGGTGTTGCAAAACGGTTTGTTTTTCCACGCCCTATGACGGATAAGCCAGGCCTTGATTTTAGCTTTAGTGGCTTAAAAACAGCAGCTTCTATAGCGATTCGCGAAAATGATGATGACGCACAAACCAAAGCAGATATCGCCCATGCGTTTCAAACAGCAGTGATTGATACATTGGTTATTAAGTGTAAGCGTGCTCTAAAACAAACCGGGATAAAACGTTTAGTGATTGCCGGCGGAGTAAGTGCAAATACACAGCTGCGCTTACAGCTTGAGCGTGTTATGCAAGGTATGAAAGGACAGGTTTACTATCCACGTACTGAGTTTTGTACTGATAATGGCGCAATGATTGCCTACGCTGGTATGCAGCGCTTAAAAGCAGGCCAATTTGCCACACTCGACATGAAAACCAAACCGCGTTGGCCAATAGACAGCTTAGAAGCGATTTAGCATCAATAATTATTGATTTTTTTCATTAGTGGGCGCTTTTTTAGCGCCCACTTTTGGTTCTTCACCTTTAAAAAGGCGAATAATATTAGTGCGATGACGAAATATAATTAGCACGGTAATAAAGGTTACCGGTAGGGTGTAAAGCGGTTTAATCAACCACGTATACAGTGGAGCAAGCGACACCGTGACCAAAGCGCCTAATGAAGAAAAGCGCGTAATAGCAACCATAATAATCCAGGTACTTATTAATAGCCCCGCCAACGATAAACCAATCGGCAATAAAGAGCCAAACGCAGTGGCTACCGCCTTTCCGCCTTTAAAACTAAAAAATAGTGGGTACATATGCCCTAAGCACGCGGCAACGGCGACCAAACCAAGTGCTAAAGGCGTTAGGTCTAAAAAATACGCCCCCCATACGGGGATGGTGCCTTTTAAAATATCAAACACTAATACTAAGCACGCAGGAAATGCTCCACCTAAACGATACACATTGGTGGCACCTGGGTTATTTGAACCGCTGCTGCGAGGGTCTGGCAGTTTGAATAGCCGAGACACTAATATAGCCGATGAAATCGACCCTAATAAGTAGGCTAAAACAAACAGTAAAATGGCTAACACAAAGTCCCTTATTTTTTAATTGCTATACCCATCGATAGCACTTTTACGCTATTATTGGCGGCACAATTTATCGTGAAAATTATTAACTGCTGTATTTTGCAGTTAATCTAGCTATTTGGCTATTGTAGAAGTAATTTTTACATATTTAAACACTGCTTAAAGCATATACAGTATTAATTTAATCAATGCATTGTATGCTTATAGAGTGTTTATAGTTATTTGGAGTATCAATGGATAAGGTTTTTATATCTCAACTACACGTCGACACAATTATTGGAGTGTACGACTTTGAAAAAGAAAGTAAACAAAGCCTTTATTTTGATATTGAAATGCTCAGCGATATAAAGCCTGCAGCAGCAAATGATGACATTAATTTAGCACTGGATTATGCAAAAGTAAGCGAGCGAGTGATTGAGCACACTACGGCTAAGCCGGTTGAGTTACTTGAAACCTTAGTAGAGCAACTAGCAACTATTATATTAACCGAATTTAATACACCACAAGTAACAATTAGAGTGAGCAAACCGGCCGCTGTAGCGCAAGCAAACACCGTAGGTGTAGAAATAACACGCACACAGGCTATGAGCTAAATGGCGCAAATTTATATCAGCTTAGGCTCAAATATAAATAAAGCGCATTATATTCGCTGTGCGCTTGATGCACTTGAGCAACACTTTACAGATATTGTGCATTCATCTGTTTTTGAAAGTGAAGCAGTAGGGTTTAAAGGTAATAACTTTTATAACTCGGTGGTGGCTGCTACCACATCAATGCCGCTTGAGCGTGTTTGTAAGTTATTAAAACAAATAGAGCGAGATAACGGGCGTAAAGCGGATGATAAAAAATTTAGCCCCCGTACATTAGATTTAGATCTGCTCTTTTACGATGACGTTATTTGCGACTCGCCTGCACAATTACCTCGCGATGAAATTACCAAAAACGCTTTTGTACTTCAGCCTCTTTGTGAAGTCGCCCCCAATTTTTATCACCCCGTTGCTAAGCAAACCATTGCTGCGCTATGGAGTGCGTATAACAACCCTCAACAAAAACTATGGAAGGTGGAGTTTTCTAACCCATGAGTATTTTAGAAATAATTATTTTAGCCCTGATACAAGGATTTACTGAGTTTTTACCTATTTCGAGCTCAGCTCACTTAATTTTACCTTCGCAAATTTTGGGATGGGAAGACCAAGGCCTTGCTTTTGATGTGGCTGTGCATGTTGGTACGTTAATAGCGGTTGTTATTTATTTTCGTAAAGAAGTGGCTGATATTCTTAGCGCCTGGTTTAAATCGTTTGGTGCCCAAGGCACCACCGACGACAGTAAACTTGGCTGGTGGATTATACTGGGCACTGTACCTGCTGCGTTATTAGGCTTATTGCTAAAAGACGTTGTTGAGCTGTACCTGCGCAGTGCCTGGGTTATAGCAGCTACGACTATTATTTTTGGTTTATTACTTTGGTACGCCGACGCCAAAGGTAAGCAAATGAAAACAATTTATCAGCTTAACTGGAAAACAGCACTGCTTATTGGCTTTGCTCAAGCGGTGGCTATGATCCCAGGTACCTCTCGCTCTGGCATTACCATGACAGCGGGTTTATTGCTAGGTATGAACAAACAAAGCGCAGCGCGTTTTTCGTTTTTACTCGCTATACCTATTATTTCTATGATGGGCCTTTACTACACGATAGAACTGGCTTTAGGCGATCATGTGGTTGATTGGAGCACATTAATTTTAGGTGTAGTCCTTTCGTTTTTATCGGCGTACGCCTGTATTTTCATGTTTTTAAAAGTGATAGAACGAATGGGTATGCTGCCGTTTGTAATTTATAGACTTTTACTTGGCGTTGGCTTAATTGTATTTTTAACGCTTTAAAATAAAGAGTGCATAAAATGCCCCCACTAGCTTAATTTTAAACTACAGCGGGGGCCTTAATATCTACAAAAGTTACAAATTAAGTAAATAAGCTTCTATAAACTGACGTTGATTTGGTGCTTCAGGTGCTGTTTTAAAGCTAATGACGCCTGCATTTTTTCGTAACTTGAGTTTATCAGTAAATTGACACTCAACACGATTGAATTGTGAAGCAGTGTGTTTAAAGTTTTCGTCTTTTTCACACATGTACGCTATTTCATTTGCAACTTGAGCGCAAAAAGAACCCACCGCATACTTTTTGAGGTTTTCGTCGTTGACGTTAGCCCAGTCAAGTTGTGTCTCTATGGCTGAGCCGCACTGTTGAAGTGTATTTTGTTGTGCTTTAATTAGTTGTTGCTGTTGAATTTTTAAATGTTTGTTACGATCAAAGCTAGCAAGTCGCTCTTGAGTTCCGTCAGCTAACTGTTGTTCGTATTGTGCTTTTAAATCTTCAACAATAGCAGGGCTAGATTCATCTTTTTTTGATAAGAAAGTGCCTTCACTACCTTGAGGTATGTATAGGGTGTAAGAGCAACAGCGATAACCTTCATTAACAGTGACTAAACTACGCTCAGTTCCATCAAAAGTGAACTTATAAGCTTTATTTGTTCCATGAGGCTTTAGGTTTGTTAGAAAAACGACACCATCAATCTTATGGTTTACCCCTGTAACTTTCACTAATGCCTGTTTTTTATCAAGAGTTGGTGCAATAACAACGTTTACTCCTTCACCTGAATTTAGTTCTAGGGGGTATTTAGCCAGCTCGAGCGCAAAAGCTTGCTGAAAAAATAAAATAGAGGCTACGAACAATAGTTTTTTCATGATAAATCCTTTTAATTATTAAGAATTGTATTTAGCTAATTTATAACACCGATGCCAATTTATTTAAAGCTGTAACTAAAATTGCGAAACCTGACTCTCAAATAAAAATTAATAAGGATTAACGCTGTTTTAGCATCAGTGAATTGACGATACGCGCATAGTCACGAAGCCTAAAATTTGGCATTATAGCGCCATTAAACTTCACAGACGTGCGAAGTACGAAAGGATTTAAAAAGTTATGCATATTCATATATTAGGCATTTGCGGCACCTTTATGGGCGGTATAGCGGCCATTGCTAAATCGCTTGGCCATAAAGTGACTGGCTCTGATCAAAATGTTTACCCGCCGATGAGCACTCAACTTGAGCAGCTGGGCATTGAGCTAACCCAAGGTTACGACGTAAAACAGTTAGAGCCAAAGCCAGATATGGTGGTTATTGGTAATGCCATGAGCCGAGGTAACCCCTGTGTAGAGTATGTGTTAGATAAGGGCTTGCCGTATACATCGGGGCCAGAGTGGCTTAAACATAACCTATTGCAAAATGCTTGGGTGCTTGCGGTGGCAGGCACACATGGCAAAACCACCACAGCAAGCATGCTGGCGTGGATTTTAGAGTATGCAGGTTTAAAACCCGGGTTTTTAATTGGTGGTATAGTTCAAAACTTTGGTGTGTCAGCCAAAGTGGGCGAAACCCCGTTTTTTGTAATAGAAGCGGATGAATACGATACCGCTTTTTTTGATAAGCGCAGTAAATTTGTGCATTACTTACCACGTACGCTCATTTTAAATAACCTTGAGTTTGACCACGCCGATATTTTTGACGATTTAAACGCAATAAAAAAACAATTTCATCACTTAATGCGTACATTACCTCATACTGGCAAGGTAATTTGGCCAAAAGACGATATCGCACTTGATGATGTTATTAAGCAAGGGCTCTGGAGCGAAAGTGAAACCCTAAATGGTGATTGGCACTATGACTTGCTAAGCGCTGATGGCAGTCAATTTAATGTGCTTTTAAACAATAAGCTTCAAGGTACGGTTAATTGGCAAGCAATAGGCGAGCATAATGTTAAAAATGCCATTATGGCTATCGCGGCAGCGCGCCACGTAGGTATAGCCGTTGAGCATAGCATTGCAGCGCTTGAAGAGTTTATTAGCCCTAAACGGCGTATGGAGCTTAAAGCCGACATAAATAACATTAAAGTGTACGACGATTTTGCGCACCACCCAACAGCCATTAAAACCACGCTTGCGGGGTTGCGTGCAAAAGTGGGTGATGAAAAAATTATTGCTATTTTAGAGCCTCGCTCAAACACCATGAAGATGGGTGTACACCAACATACGCTACTTGCTTCGTTAAGTGATGCCGATGACGTGCTGTTATTTGAGCCCGATAACCTAAATTGGTCTCTTAAATCGCAAGCCGATAATGCCGGTATGCAGTGTTTTAATAGTACGCAAATGATTATTGACACTGTGCTTGAAAATATCATGCCAAATCAGCACATATTAATTATGAGCAATGGCGGTTTTAATGGCTTACATCAACACTTAGTTAATGGTTTAGCTAAAAAATACAGCGGAGAATAATGTGCAGTTTAAAGATAAAATTACACTGGCGTTTAGTGGTGCTTCAGGCGCGCCTTACGGTTTAAGATTGCTTGAAGCATTACTCGCGCAGCAATTTCAAGTGTATGTACTTATATCAAGTGCTGCGCGCGTGGTGCTTGATACAGAGTCAAACATTAAACTCTCAGCTAATGAAGATAAAGCAACCGAGCAGTTAAGTGCTTTATTTAATGCCAAGCCAGAGCAGTTAAAAGTATTTGGTAAAGATAACTGGTTTAGCCCTGTAGCTTCAGGCTCTGCGGCGCCTAAAAAAATGGTAGTATGCCCGTGCAGCGCAGGGTCTGTGTCTGCTATTGCGCTCGGTGCATCAGATAACCTACTCGAGCGTGCAGCCGATGTGGTTATTAAAGAGCGAGGGCAGTTAATTTTAGTGCCACGCGAAACTCCCTTTAGCGAAATTCACCTTGAGAATATGTTAAAGCTTGCGCGTTTAGGGGTCACTATTATGCCCGCTGCGCCTGGTTTTTATCATAAGCCACAACGTATTGAAGACTTAGTTGATTTTATGGTGGCGCGAATTTTAGATCATTTAAACATTGAACATAACCTAACTAAACGTTGGGGTTATGGTGAGGGTAAATAATGAATAAGCAAAATGTTGCTTTAAATATAGAAGGCCTGACCAAGGTTTATAAAAACGGTGTTGAGGCCGTGAAAGGTGTTGATTTACAAGTTTTTGAAGGCGACTTTTTTGCCTTACTTGGCCCAAATGGTGCCGGTAAGTCGACCACTATTGGTGTTATATCGTCCTTGGTAAATAAAACGCAAGGTAAGGTGGAAGTGTTTGGTCACAACATCGATACCGACCTTGAAGCTGCTAAAGCGCATTTAGGGCTTGTCCCACAAGAGTTTAACTTTAGTCAGTTTGAAACGCTTGGCCAAATATTGGTAAATCAAGCAGGCTACTACGGTGTTACCCGCGCAGAAGCGCATAAGCGTGCCGATAAATATTTAACTCAGCTTGGCTTATTAGAAAAAAAAGACAAGCAAGCACGTACGCTTTCTGGGGGTATGAAACGCCGTTTAATGATTGCCCGCGCATTAATGCATGAGCCAAAGCTACTAATATTAGATGAACCCACTGCAGGGGTTGATATAGAGCTGCGCCGCTCAATGTGGGACTTTTTACGCCAAATTAATGAGCAAGGCGTAACGATAATTTTAACCACGCATTACCTTGAAGAAGCCGAGCTGTTATGTAAAAACATCGCCATTATTGATACTGGCCGTATTGTTGAAAACACCACTATAAAAGCGTTACTAGCTAAGCTTGATAAAGAAACCTTTGTGCTTGATTTAAAACAGCCAGCACAGCCAGTTACCCTTGAGGGGTACTCGTTTAGCATGCCTGATGAGCACACCATAGAAGTTGAAGTGGCTAAATCTCAAGGCTTAAATGCAGTTTTCAGTGCGCTAACCGAGCAAGGCAACACTGTTTTGAGTATGCGTAATAAAGCAAACAGATTAGAAGAGTTATTTGTAGGATTACTAGAGCAAGGGCGGGGCGAATAAATGTTTAAATATGGCGTAGCCTTAAAGAGTTTATGGATTAAAGAGTGTATTCGTTTTTTACGTATTTGGGTGCAAACCTTAGTGCCGCCGGCGATTACGATGAGTTTATACTTTGTTATTTTTGGTAATTTAATTGGCTCACGTATTGGTGAAATGGGTGGTTTTAGCTACATGGAATTTATTGTTCCGGGGCTAATAATGATGTCGGTTATTACCAACTCATATTCTAATGTTGCTTCTAGTTTTTATTCAACCAAGTTTCAAAAAAGCATTGAAGAGCTATTGGTTGCGCCTGTGCCTAATTACATAATTGTACTTGGTTATATGGGCGGCGGTATGACCCGCGGCATGATGGTGGGCTTTATTGTTACCTGTGTATCGCTGTTGTTTGTGGATATTCAAATACACAATATATTTGTAATTATGGCGACGGTAATTTTAACCTCAGCGGTGTTTGCACTAGGTGGTTTAATTAACGCTATTTACGCCAATAGTTTTGACGATATTAGTATTATCCCAACCTTTATTTTAACGCCACTAACATACTTAGGTGGCGTATTTTATTCAATTACGCTACTGCCAGAGTTTTGGCAAAATGTATCGCAAATAAACCCAATTATTTATATGGTTAATGCGTTTCGTTATGGCTTTTTAGGCGTGTCGGATGTTGATTTAAGTGTCGCGCTTGGCGTTATATTAGTATTTATTACGGTGCTATTTACTTTAGCGCTAACGTTAATTAAAAAAGGTGTGGGGCTTAGACATTAATGAGCGATGCAAATTCACGCAGTATTGTATCTAATCAGGCGGGTATACACGAAAAGCTTGATGAAATCGTTAACAAGCATTTAAACGCAGAGTTTAAAAAGCCTATTGCTGAACACACTCAACAAGCGTTCGATGAAGTCAATGAGCAGGTTCAAGCTTTTAATGGACCGCTTATTATAGACTCATGTTGTGGAGTAGGGGAGAGCTCGGCTAATTTAGCTAAGCGCCACCCAGATGCATTAATTATTGGTATTGATAAATCGTCACACCGCTTAGATAAGCACGATGTTGAATATAAACAAACAGACAGCGGCCAGTACATTTTGGTACAAGCTGACTTAAACGACTTTTGGCGTTTAGCTGTGGCTGCTAATTGGCAGCCTACTCATCATTATTTGCTTTATCCTAACCCATGGCCTAAATCTAAGCATATCCAGCGTAGGTGGCACGGCGCGGCTATTTTTCCGTTTATTGTTAAGCTAGGCGGTCGCTTAGAGGTGCGCAGTAACTGGGATATTTATGTAAAAGAGTTTGCCAGAGCGCTTGAACTAACGGGTCATCCTTGTGAGGTAACGCTGTATGAGTCAAACGAAGCGATTACTCCGTTTGAGCGTAAATACTGGGCCAGCGGCCAACAAAGCCATCGTTTAGTGATAGACCTTTAAACGGCCACTTCCTCTTGGCTTGATGAGTTAACATGTGGCGCTGGGTAAGCAAAGTAATTGCCTTGCATCAGCGCCACATCTACATTTTTAAGCGCATTTTCAATACTTACATTTTCTACCGACTCTGCCATGAGCGTTAAACCAAGTTGCTTTGCAGCATGAACTGTATGCTCAATAAATAAGGCTATATTTTCATCACTTACTGCTTGTTTTACTAATGCGCCGTCGAGTTTTATACCGTTTACTTCAAGCTTTAGCGCATTCGAAATATTTGAATAACCACTACCAAAACCAGTAATAATGACATTCACCCCTTTGGTTTTTACCATAGAAATAAACGTTTTAACCTCTAAAAAATTAGTAATAGCGTGTGACTCTAAAAGGCCAAGCGTTATGTTTTCTGGGTGCGGGTAGCGCTTAAGCTCGTTAGCAATGTATTCACTCAAACTAGGGTCGAGTATATCTTTATCGCTGATATTTAAGCTCCAGCATATATCTGTTTTTCTAAACCGCTCTATACATTGGCTAAATAGCGTGCGCGTTAATAGTCCGCCCATTCTTGAGCGGCTCACTACATTTAAAAATGAGTCGGGTTTTAAAATTTCGCCATTTTTAGTTACCATTCTGGCTAAGCATTCGTAATGTACTACTTCATTATTAGTGGTGTGAAACATAGCCTGAAAATAAGGCACTATGCGGTTGTTATCAAATGCTTCTTGAACCTCTTTGGCAAGGCTTACATTGTATTGATACTGGTTTTTTACATCGCTCATTACTTTTGAGTAGCTAACAACCTTACCGCGGCCATGTTTAGCCTGAAGCGTTGCAATATGCGCGTTTTCAATCAGTAGTGATTTATTACCACTGGCGATACCTGCGCAGTAAGTTATATAAATAAATGGGTTTGTTAATACAGGGCTGTTTGCGTTATACGACTCAACTAAATCGCTCAGTTCGCTGCTTTTAAAGCTTTTAGGGGTAAGCACGGCAATTTTATTAGTAGCAAGGCGATACACCTTACAGCTTTGCGGGCTGCGACTTTGATAATGACTGAGCAAGTTTTTCATTACGTTGTCGCCAACTTGAGTGCCATAAAAGCTATTAATATCTTCAATTTCGTTCACCCAAATAATGGCAAGCTGCATGTGGTGTGAATTACTCTTTTTGATAAAGTACTCAAGCGCAATATGATTGGCAAAGCCCGTACTGGCATCTGTTGCTAGGGTACGCTTTAACAAATATATATAAATAGCTGCAACCAGTACCGCAATAAAAAAGAAAAAACACGCCGTTATTATGGCTTTAGTGACGCTGTATTGAAGCTTTTTATTTAAATCATCTAAGGTTATGTCGGCACCCGTAATGTAGGTAGTACCATATTTATCTACAAAGGGAATAAAAACAGTTTTAAAATCACCCCATTGGTCGCTAGATTGCTCAAAAACAGGCTCGGTTGAATAAAACGCGCCCCTGTTAATGTCGGTGGCCTCTGGGTATAAATCAAGAAATTGCGTAACACGTGCGTTTTCTTGATCGTCTTTGGTGTAGCTGGATGAGGTAAAGTAAACTTTGTTATCGCGTATGATCATCGAATAGACGTAAGCTATATCAAGCGCTTGTGCAAGCTCTGAGAGTTGTTTGCTTTTAGTTTGGTAAACCGAAAAACCAATATCGTAGCCTTGGCTAATTCTATCGTGGTAACTTTGCCCTAAAATATGTTTTACGCTGGTGGCGGCATTTAGAAGGCGCTCATCGACAGCGTGCATAATTTCGCTACGCGCTGAGCTATAGGTGTAATAAACATAGACTAATAAACTGACCAAAAACAATGTAAAGCCAGCTATAAACCACTTCCCTTTTAATTTCCCTGTGAGCATACTTGTCCCTTATTGTTACACATATTAAGTATACGCATAAATGTAATTTGCCCAAAACTAAAATGTGACTTTTTAATAAAATCCTATTATTGAAATTTTTTTACAATATTTGTCATCCGTTTAGTCGCTTTTATGGCTTAAAGGGAGACATTTTACTTATATTGCAGTAAAGTTAGCGCAATTTTTAAAAGAAGCACGCTGCTTATAATAGCGCCATAGTTTGGCATTTTTAACTGTTAAACGCGTGTTTTAGCTACACACACACTAGGTATAAAGATGGATCAAAAGCGTTGTGCCGTCGCCTCTAAAGAAAGCCTTAAGCGTATATTTACTGTACCTGAAGCGCCAGACTCAACTTTAAGCAAAATTGAGCTTGAAATTTCGAGTAATTTAGCAGGGTTTTTAAACGAAAATATAGCGGCAATTGAAAAACCATTACACGAAATTGAAAAAGATTTTCAGGCTGCGGTGATCCCAGAAAACCCAACGTTTGTATCTGCTTACGCCCAAGATATTATGGAGCAGCTAGTTGCCCATTCTGTACACACGGCTGCGCCTAGCTTTATTGGGCATATGACATCGGCTCTTCCGCATTTTTTACTACCGCTTTCAAAGTTGATGGTGGGGCTTAATCAAAACCTAGTAAAAATAGAAACCTCAAAAGCATTTACGCCCCTAGAGCGCCAAGTACTAGGTATGATGCATCATTTAGCTTACTCGCAAGATGAGTCGTTTTATTCTAAATGGATGCACAGTGCTAAAACATCACTCGGTGCTTTTTGTTCCGGTGGTACAGTTGCAAACATAACGGCATTGTGGATTGCGCGTAACCGCTTATTAAAACCCGACGGCAGCTTTAAAGGCATTGCCGCTCAAGGGCTCGTAGCCGGTATGCTGCATTATGGCTACAAAGGGCTGGCCGTTTTAGTGTCGGAGCGAGGGCATTACTCTTTAGGTAAATCAATTGACTTACTAGGCATCGGCCGTGAAAATTTAATTGGTGTAAAAACCTGCGAAAATAACAAGGTTGATGTGAATGCCATGCGCGAAAAAGCCTTAGAGCTTGAATCGCAAGGCATAAAAGTTATGGCAATTGTAGGGGTTGCTGGTACAACCGAGACCGGTAATATCGACCCTCTTGAGGATATGGCCGATTTAGCTCAGCAAATAAACTGCCATTTTCACGTTGATGCAGCGTGGGGTGGGGCAACGCTTTTATCGCAAACGCATCGCCCATTATTAAAAGGAATTGAGCGCGCAGATTCAATTACTATTGATGCACACAAACAAATGTATGTGCCAATGGGCGCAGGCTTGGTGTTATTTAAAGACCCAACTGCTACGGATGCAATAGAGCACCATGCAGAGTACATATTACGTAAAGGTTCAAAAGATTTAGGAAGCCATACACTTGAAGGCAGCCGCCCAGGTATGGCTATGTTAGTACATGCTTGCTTACGCGTTATTGGCCGCAAAGGCTATGAAATGCTTATTGATCGTAGTATCAAAAAAGCACATTACTTTGCTGATTTAATTAAAGCCGATGAAGACTTTGAGCTGATTTCAGAGCCTGAGCTGTGTTTGCTTACATACCGCTATGTGCCTAAACAAATTAAACAAGCCATAGCCCAAGCAGATGCCGCAACACGGTTAGAAATTTTCGCGTCGCTCAATCGCTTTACTGCCAGTATGCAAAAACGCCAACGTGAATCAGGGCGCTCGTTTGTATCGCGTACTCGCTTAACACCCTCAAAGTACGATAATCAGCCAACAGTGGTATTTAGAGTGGTATTGGCTAATCCGCTAACATCGGGTGTTATATTAAAAGAGATTTTAGCTGAGCAAAAAGAGCTTGCTAAAACAGACCCTGTATTTAAAAAGTACTTAAGTAAGTATATGCAGTAACGCCTAGGTATAAGCTAAAACAAAGGCGCCAATGGGCGCCTTTGTTATTTTTGCTGTGAGTTTTTAATACAGTCTTCTTTTTAAGCGTTAAAGCAGTTTGCCCTAATAATGTCAGTTATAATTTTTTGCGATGGGTTTATTTTCTCCATTGCTAAAAATTCATCAGGTTGGTGGGCTTGATTAATTGAGCCTGGCCCCATGACTATTGTTTCACAGCCAAGTTGCTGAATAAACGGAGCCTCTGTGCAATAATTTACTGCAACGGCTTTTTCTCCTGCAATTTTTTCTGCCATTTTAACGAGTGCGCTATCAGTGCTGCCACTAAAAGCTGGAATGGGCTCGTGTAAATCAATTACGCTCACTGCGCTTGGGTATTGCGCGTTTATATCACTGGTGGCATCAATAAGTAAGGCTTGTAAGTCTTTAATGCTTAACCCTGGGAGCGGGCGCATGTCTATGTGCATTTCGCAGCAGCCACAAATTCGATTTGCGTTGTCGCCACCATGAATATTACCTAAATTTAAGGTAGGGTAAGGTATTTCAAAATGTTCAACTGAATATTTATTCTTTAACTGCTCTTTTAAGAACAGCAATTTTGTAATCACTTTATGCATGACTTCGATGGCGTTAAGACCACGTTCGGGATCGGAACTATGACCTGAACGGCCAATCACTCTTATAGCCGTGCTCATATGTCCTTTGTGAGTAAATACAGGAGTCATATCAGTAGGTTCACCAATAATACAACGCGCAGGTTTTAAATTAGGGTGCTTACAAATTTGCTGCGCTCCCGCCATGGTGGTTTCTTCATCGGCAGTGGCAAGTATTAAAATAGGTTGTGTTTGCTGTTTTATATCAAGCTCACTAATAGCTTGTAATACAAAAGCAAAAAAGCCTTTCATATCAATACTACCTAACCCATATAAGTTATTGTTATGTTCAGTGAGTTTAAACGGGTCGTGGTTCCAGCGGCTATCGTCAAACGGTACGGTGTCTGTATGGCCTGCAAGCATTAAGCCGCCATCGCCTTCTCCCCGCTTTGCAAGTAGGTTGTATCGGCCTTTCCCACCTTCTAACTCTATAATTTCGCAAGTAAAACCTAAACTTTCGCACCAGCGTGCTAGCAACTCTATTACCCCTTTATTACTCATACAAAGCTCATCTTCTATTGCACTAATAGAGGGGGCTGCAATGAGTTGTTGGTACATAGAGATAAATGACGGCAAAGACATAAAAAAATCCAAAATAATTATTCAATTTAATTGCATAACAATATAAAAGTATTTATGATGAATATCAATTCACTTTTTAAGCATAAATATATTAAGTATAGCCATGAAGATAATGCGACGATAATCAACAATTCATTGAGAAAAGTATTAGCTAGCATCTAAGCTAGTGTAAGCGAACACCACACCTATTTAGTAGTAAATTTATAAACGAGTAAAAAATGAATGTAGCGATTATTGGCGCAAGCGGTTATAGCGGCGCAGAATTAGCAAGCTTAGTTGCTAAGCACCCTAATTTAACGTTATCGGGCTGTTATGTCTCTGAGGGAAGTTTAGATAAACATAAATTATTAAGTGATTTATACCCAGAGCATAGAAATCTTCTTGATATTCCTCTACTACCACTGAGCGAATCAGCGTTTGATGACATAAATTCGAGTGCCGATTACATCTGCTTATGTACTGATCACAAAGTAAGTGTTGATTTAGCCCCGCAGTTTTTAGCTATGGGTAAAAAAGTATTCGACCTATCAGGTGGTTACCGCCTTGCCAGCAACGACGACTATGTTACTTACTATGGTTTTGAGCACCAACATCCTGAGTTATTAAACGAAGCAGCCTACGGGTTAGCCGAATGGAATAGCAGTGCAATTGCCAAAGCAAATCTTGTGGCTGTAGCAGGCTGTTACCCAACCGCTGCGCTTAATGCGTTAAAGCCGTTGCAACAGGCAGGCTTGTTGAGTGATGAAAAAGTGATTATTAATGCTGTTTCAGGTGTTACTGGCGCAGGGCGTAAAGCCAGCGTAGGTACTCACTTTTGTGAAGTATCGCTTGCCCCGTATGGTTTATTTAACCATCGTCATGGGCCTGAAATTGAACAACACCTTGGCCACAAGGTGTTATTTACACCGCACTTAGGTAATTTTCCGCGTGGAATTTTAGAAACTATTTATGTACAGCTTAAGCCAGGCGTTACCAAGGAAAACGTATCTGATGCTTATCAAGTACTTAAAAACGAGCCGTTGATTCGTTTGTTAGCTGATAAAGTGCCATCTATTAAAAGCGTGGTAAAACAACCGTATGTTGATATTGGTTGGCAGCAGCAAGGCACTCAACTGATTGTTATGGCAGCGATAGATAATCTATTAAAAGGCGCTGCGGGCCAAGCCTTGCAATGTATTAACTTATCAATGAATTTAGATCACACCACTGGCTTAAAAGGAGCCTTTTAATGAGCTCTAAAACGTGGGTAATTAAATTAGGTGGTGCTGTACTTAATACAGAAAACGCGGCAAAAGCTTTGTTTGACGTATTAAGCGCTGATCAAAATAATCAGTTTGTTATTGTTCATGGTGGTGGCTCGTTAGTTGACACTTGGCTAAAACAAGCAGGCTTTGCTAGTGCAAAGCACCAAGGACTGCGTATTAGCCCAAGTGAGCAAATGCCTTACATAGTGGGGGCGCTGGCTGGCTGTGCAAATAAGCAGCTGGTAAGCCAAGCTATTAATGCAGGCCATAAACCTGTTGGTCTCTGTTTGTATGAAGCCGGAGTTATGGCGTCTCAAAAGCTAAAAGCGCTTGGGCAAGTAGGTAAGTGCGAAAGTAATGATGATTCAATTGTTAACGATTTACTTAAGCTTGGTCGGTTACCTATCGTGAGTTCTATTGGGTTTGATGAGCAAGGTAACTGGTATAACGTTAATGCTGATGAAGCTGCCGCAGCGATTGCTAGCAACTTAAATGCAGAACTTATTTTTATGACAGATGTAGAAGCGGTACTTGATGCAAACAAGCAGCCGTTACATCAACTTGACACAAAACACATTGATACTTTAATTGATGAAGGGGTAATTTTGGGCGGAATGGAGGTCAAAGTTAAGACCAGCCTGCACGCTGCCCAACATTTACGACGCGGTGTGTATATTTCCTGCTGGCAAAAGCCAGACAATTTAACTGCTTTGCTACAGGGCGAGCATGTCGGAACAAAAATTACACCATAGGGTTATCATGTTAGAGAATTTTTTAACGGGTCTAGAATTAGACCAACAAGGCGCACTAAATTTACTAAAACTAGCGCGTGATTTAAAAGCAAAGCCAGAAAAGTACAGCCAAGTATTAGCGGGTAAGTCAATTGTTACCTTATTTGAAAAGCAAAGTTTACGTACGCGTTTATCGTTTGATATTGGAATTAACCGTTTAGGCGGCCACGCTGTGTATTTAGATCAGCAGAACGGCGCTATGGGTGCACGTGAATCTGTAAAAGATTTTGCACTTAATATTTCTACGTGGGCTGATGGTATTGTAGCGCGTGTAAACCAGCACAGCACGTTAACCACCTTAGGTGAATACTCTAGTGTACCTGTCGTTAATAGCTTGTGTGATTTATATCACCCGTGCCAAGCATTGGCTGATTTTTTAACGCTACAAGAAGTACATGGCGATGTGAGCGAGCTAAAAGTGGCTTACTTAGGTGAAGGTAACAACGTTACTCATTCACTTATGTTATTAGCGGCAACGCTAGGTACAGATTTTGTTGCTGTTACACCAAAAGGCAGCTCGCCTGATTCGCAAATTCTTAAAAAGGCTGAGCAAATTGCTGCAATGAACGGCGCATCAGTAATGGTAAGCGACCGTGTAGAAGCCGCTGTAGGCGCTAATGTTGTATATGCAGATACGTGGGTGTCTATGGGCGATGATACGCCTCTTGAGCAAGTTAAAGAAAAATACATGCCTTATCAGCTAAACCAAGCATTGCTAGAACAAACAGGTGCGACTACGGTATTACATTGCCAACCGGCACACCGTGAGTTTGAAATTACCTCTGAGGTAATGGATGGCCCAGCATCAAAAATTATTCAACAAGCAGAAAATCGCATGCATGCGCAAAATGCTCTGCTAGTAACATTACTAAATCCAAATTTTGTTAAGGAACACCTATGAGTTCAATTAAAAAAGTCGTTTTAGCCTATTCAGGTGGTCTTGATACTTCAGCTATCGTGCCATGGTTAAAAGAAAACTACGGTTGTGAAGTAATTGCCTTTGTTGCCGATGTAGGCCAAGGCGCTGAAGAACTTGAAGGCGTTGAAGAAAAAGCCATCGCATCAGGCGCATCTGAGTGTTACGTAGTTGACTTAAAAGATGAAATGGTAAGTGAGTACATTTACCCAACGCTTAAAACGGGTTCTATTTACGAAGGTACTTATTTATTAGGTACGTCTATGGCGCGTCCTATTATTGCTAAAGCGCAAGTTGAAATTGCACGTAAAGTAGGTGCCGATGCACTTTCGCATGGTTGTACCGGTAAAGGTAATGACCAAGTACGTTTTGAATCATGTTTTGCAGCGCTTGCACCCGATTTAAAAGTAATTGCACCATGGCGTGAGTGGGATTTATCAAGCCGTGAATCATTATTAGATTACTTGGCTGAGCGTGATATTCCGTGTTCTGCCTCAGCAACAAAAATTTACAGCCGTGATGCTAACGCATGGCATATTTCGCACGAAGGTGGCGAGCTTGAAGATCCATGGTGTGAGCCTAGTGACCAAGTTTGGACCTGGACTAATTCACCAGAGCAAGCACCCGATAAAGCTGAGCATGTAACGCTTACGGTTATTGAGGGTGAAGTGGTTGCTGTAAATGGCGAGCAGCTTAAGCCTTACGACTGTTTAGTTAAATTAAACGACATTGCTGCGCCACATGGTGTTGGCCGGGTAGATATTGTAGAAAACCGTTTAGTAGGCATGAAATCGCGCGGCTGTTACGAAACACCTGGTGGCACCGTTATTATGGCGGCACTGCAAGCCATTGACGAACTAGTGCTTGATAAATCAAGCCGTAAGTGGAAAGAAGTACTGGGCGGTGAATTTTCGCATTTAGTCTATGACGGTCGTTGGTTTACACCACTAAAAGACTCTATTTTAGCCGGTGCAGAAGCACTTTCTACACTTGCTACAGGTGAAGTTGTACTTAAGCTTTACAAAGGCCAAGTGACAGCCGTTCAGAAAAAATCACCTAATAGCTTATACAGCGAAGACTTTGCTACATTTGGTGAAGACGACGTATATGACCAGTCACATGCTGAAGGCTTTATTCGTTTATTCTCGCTTTCGAGCAGAATTTCAGCAATGGCTAAAAAGTAAATTATTTATAGCCCCTTGTATAAGGGGCATTACAGGGTTTGGAGAGATTTCATGGCATTATGGGGCGGACGTTTTTCTACGGGTCCAGATGAGGCGTTTAAACAATTTAACGACTCACTTCCGTTCGATTATCAGTTAGCAGAGCAAGATATTATTGGCTCTGTGGCATGGGCAGGTGCGCTTGAGCAAGTAAATGTACTTACAAGCGATGAGCACACTAAGTTGGTTGCAGCACTAAATGAACTGCTTGAAGAAGTAAAAGCAGATCCACAAGCAGTGGCAACCTCAGGTGCAGAAGACATTCACTCGCACGTAGAAGCTGCACTAATCGAAAAAGTAGGTGATTTAGCTAAAAAGCTACACACAGGCCGAAGCCGTAATGACCAAGTAGCCACTGACTTTAGATTATGGTGCCGCGATACTGCCGATCATTTGCTCGGTGCAATTGCTGCACTAAAAGCTGAGTTTGTGGCGTTAGCTGAGCGCGAGCTGGGGACTATATTGCCAGGCTATACGCATTTACAACGTGCTCAACCTGTATTGTTTAGCCATTGGTGTATGGCTTATGTAGAAATGCTAGAGCGTGATGAAAGCCGCTTGCAAGATGCCAAAGCGCGTTTTAATTTTTGCCCTCTAGGCAGTGGCGCACTAGCAGGTACTGCCTACCCAATTGATCGCCAAGCTTTGGCGCAAGGCCTAGGCTTTACTGGCGCAACTAAAAACAGCCTTGATGGCGTATCTGACCGTGATTTTGTAGTAGAGCTTTTAAGCTGTGCCTCTATTTCGATGATTCACTTATCGCGTATGGCTGAAGATTTAATATTTTATAATTCTGGTGAAGCCGGGTTTATAGAGCTTGCTGATAATGTTACCTCTGGCTCATCGTTAATGCCGCAGAAAAAGAACCCTGATGCACTAGAGCTTATTCGTGGTAAAACGGGCCGTGTATTTGGCGCGTTTAGTGCCATGATGATGACCTTAAAAGCACTCCCTCTTGCGTACAATAAAGATATGCAAGAAGACAAAGAAGGTCTTTTTGACGCTATGCCAACTTGGCTTGCCTGTATTCACATGGCGCAAGCGTGTATCAAAGGCGTAAAAGTAAACGGCGATAAAACACTCGCAGCAGCAAAAGGCGGCCATGCTAATGCAACAGAGCTTGCAGACTACTTAGTAGCTAAAGGTGTGCCATTTAGAGAAGGCCACCACATTGTGGGTGTACTTGTGCAGCTTGCTATAAGCGAAGGTAAAACTCTTGAAGAGCTTTCGCTTGAGCAGTACAAATCGGTTAATGACGTATTTGAAGATGACGTTTACCCAGTACTTGAAATAGATGCCTGTATTAAAGCACGTCAAGCGCTTGGCGGTACATCTATTGAACAAGTTACCAAAGCGGTTAAAGAAGCCAAAAAAAAACAGCAAATAACGGTTCGTGATGCAAATTTAGATGATGTTGAAGATATTGCTAGGCTGATACAGCACTGGGCTACGGTAGGTGAAAATTTGCCGCGTGCTAAAAGCGACATGGTGCATTCAATTAACGAATTTGCAGTAACAGAAATAGACGGCAAAGTGTCGGGATGTGCATCGTTATACATTTACGATACAGGGCTTGCTGAAATACGCTCTTTAGGCATAGATCCACAAAGCGCGGTAACTGGGCAGGGTAGGCAGCTTGTAGAGCACTTATTAGCAAAAGCCAAAAAATTGGCGCTTAATCGCGTTATCGTACTAACCCGTGTGCCGGATTTTTTTGAACAGCAACGTTTTACTTTTTGTAGTAAAGAATCGTTACCAGAGAAGGTGATGAAAGATTGCGAACTTTGCCTTCGTAAAGAAAATTGTGACGAAGTAGCAATGGAATATATTTTAAAGCCAAGTACACGTGCGGAGATCCCGTGTAAATACGTGGCTTAAATTCCCTGGATATAAAAAACGTACGGTTACCCCTGTACGTTTTTTTATGTGTATAATAAGCTGGTCAGATGAGTTTGGGGTGGTGTGCGAGTTTTCACTTTAGCTATAAGGGTTAACTTAAGGCTTAGTGTGAATATAATACCTTGTTAGCATATATTATGGGTATGTCAAAAAATCTTGGCACGCTGGTTGCTTTGTATAAGTCAGATAGCAAAATAGCTATCACTGCTTAAAACAGGTAATGCAATTACCTATATGATGGTGTGATTAAAAGTTGCGCCAAATAATATTAAAACTTATACAAGGATCAATTACATGCAAGTTTCAGCTAATAGCCAATTACAAATGCAAGCATACAATAAAACACAACAATTGCAGCCTGCAGCGGAACAAACTGCTAGCCCTAAAACCCTACAATCTGATACAGTAAGCTTCTCTCAAGAGGCGATGGCAGCTAGTATGGGAACTGAACGACAAGCTTCAATTTTACCAGGTGCTCCTAAACCAAAATAATAACTAAAGGTTCTTGATGTTTTTAACTGAGTTTTTTGGTCATTTTTCTTTGTCAGCTTTTACAATGTGGGCTTTTATGATGGCCTTTTTGTTTAACGTTTTTGTTTATTCTATTGGTAATAAGAGAAATACTACCCTTTTACTCAGTTCATTAATCATGTTTATTTCATACTCATCGTATGAGTACTTTTTAGATTGGTTGTCTATTTATGAATTAACTTATTTAGATTTAGCAATATACGATGGTTGCACTATAGCTGCACTTTTCATAGCGAAACATTTTATTAAAACAAGCTCTAGTTCATTGCTTTATTTAATTTTTGGATTGTCTACGAATCTTAGTTTAGCTTTATGTATGCAACTAGACACCTTTATTTTACGTAATAGTGAACCATGGTTTTTTTGGGATTTTTATACTTTCTCGGTGATTACTATCGATTTATTGATGGCTGTTTCTTTGATTGTAGATAGAGACTTTTTAGGCCTACACAAATTAAAAAGTAAGCTATGTGGTTTGTTTAAATCGACAAAGCCTCAGCCCACGACCTAGATTAAATGTATTTATCTGAAGCCCTAATGGATTATGTAGCGGCTTTCTCCCAATGGGGCTTTTTAATGGCCTTCCTCTACTGTCTAGTCTCCAGCATAAACAAAGAAAATAAGTCACCAGTTTACCTATCTGCGCTAATGCTCTGCTCATATATTTTTGGCAGCTATATAAAATTGTTAGATAACCTATATCTTAATTGGGCGTTCTTCGATTTTATTACAATTGTAGCGTTGCTCTCTTTGCAGTACTTCAATGTTTTTAAACGTAACAAAGCTTTCCTGTTCCTCGTTCTGGCTTTAACTGCTAATGCCGTACTTACATTGCTTTTGTATTATGACTTATATGTTCTATATAACTTTGAGCCATGGTGGTATTGGAGTGTTTATTCTATCGGCGTAAACGTAATTGATGTTTTAATGATGCTTTCACTAGTGGTTAATCAGCTAAAGAGTAATCGGCTTATTGAAAAGTTATAAGTGTGGATGAACTTTAATAACGTGAGGTTTGCTGCATTTGTGGGGCTATTTATTGAGTTTTAGTTGCCAGGCGAGGGCTGTGGTACTGACGAGGGTCAGATGAATTATGTTAAAATTACTTATTTTTTGCCTAACTACATAGTGTTTCAAACAACATGGCTATTATTGATGTAATCTCTAACTTCGATTTCGCTTATATATTAAGCGCTATTGTGCAGTGGGGGTTTCTCATGGCCTTTTTATACTCATTAGTATCTTCAATAAATAACCCCTTTAAAGGCTTTGTTGTACTTTCGAGTATTATGGCGATAGGTTATTTGCCTTGGATATTTACAAACTTTCAAACGGTTACTTATTTAGATTTTGCCCTTTTAGATATCGCTATTTTAGTTGCTGTGTATGTAACTCAGCGTTATTTTATTAAAGAGAAAACGACAGCTTATGTCTACTTAATCATCGGCCTTAGCGTTAACACCTTTTTAGCCCTATGCATGTATCTAGATACCAATATTCTATATAATTACACCTACTGGTGGTTTTGGCGCTTTTATTCATCGGCTGTTATGCTTTCTGATTTGTGTATGATCGCCGTACTAATTATCAATAGAGACTTTTTAGGCTTAATTAAGCTTAAAAGGTGGCTTTTGCAGCTAGCATTTTAAAGACGAAGTATCGATACGTTTATGGCGATGAAAGTTATAGTTTGGATAAGTAAAATACTAAGCTAGGTGCTCAGTTAATGGTGTTGTTTATTATTTTTGAGGTGCTTATTATTAGCGTTTACTTTTAAGATGGATATCATCTCTTTTTTATTAGATGTGAGAATTGCCCATATAATCGGTGTGGTATTGCAATGGGGGTTCCTCATGGCATTTTTATATTCTTTAGTCTCATCTATCAATTCACGCTTTAAAGCGTTAGTTATACTTTCATCGATTATGGCTATTTCGTATTTTCCAGGTGTTTTGTTCAATTACCAAACCATTACTTACCTTGATCTCGCTATTTTAGATGCTATCACCATTGTGGTTTTAATTATTGATCAATACTTTTATATTAAAGAGAAAACGGTTGCATTTATGTATCTTATGCTTGGGCTGAGTATCAACATGTGCTTTGCTCTAGGTATGTATTTAGACTCTTATATTTTACATAATTACACCTATTGGTGGTTTTGGGGGTTGTATTCATCAGTGGTGGCGATTTCTGATCTGAGTATGATTTTAGTGCTGTTTATCAATAGAGATTTTTTAAAAATTATTTATTTAAAAAACCTTATTTACTCGTTCTTTGCTAAGAAACCGCAATAGTGAATAATGTTCTAATCCCTCCTGAAGTGTCAGTTTATATCGGTGCGTTAGTGCAGTGGGGGTTTTTAATGGCCTTTTTATATTCACTAACAACTAGCATTAACAATCCATCAAAACAGGCATTATGGCTATCTTTAGTTATGGTAGTTTCTTACTGCTTAAGTACAGTTATAGATATTTACAACATTAGTTACATAGAACTGTTTTGCTATGATGTAGGCACTTTATTTTTTATTTTATTTCTGCGGTATTTCCTACCTGAAAAGCGCATATCTACTTACTTATTATTTGGCTTGAGCATCAATTCGTTATTATTTTTAGCTATGCACATAGATGTGTTTGTACGTGGTAATTACGAACCGTGGTGGTTTTGGTCTGTTTATACAGTTGTTATTAATATGATGGATATCATCATGGTTAGTATTTTTTTCGTTAAAAAGGATTTTTTAATGTTAGTGCATGCTACTGATAAGTTGGTGAACGGTGTTATGAGATTGAAGCAAAGTGGCTGATGTTCTTTGGGGACTGGTCGATTTAGGATACAACGTAGGTATTTTGTTTACGTGGTTTTTTCTTATTGCCTTTTTGTATAACTTATCGGCAAGTATTAATAAGCCAGATAAGAGCAGGGCACAACTTTCATTTATTATGATGGTATCCTACATAGCTAGTTTGTTTATGGATCCAATTATAGAAACACCGCACTTAAATTATTTTTATTATGATGCTGTAACTATCTTGGTTTTACTTCTGTGGCGTAATTTCACCAAACAAACTATACCTACGCCCTTTTATTATTTAATTGTAGGGCTGAGCTTTAATGCCTGTTTATTTTTAGGTATGCATTACGACATTGTTATACAAGGTACACTTTACTATTGGTGGTTTTGGGCGGTATATATTTTTGGGATGTATTTTAGCGATTTCACAATGGCAATTGTACTAATTATAAACAGAGATATTTTAGGTTTACTTCGGCTTAGGAGATATTTGAGATTATTTATAGAAAGGCTGAAGGAGTGAGTTAATTTAATTATTGTTTTATGGTATTTGCTACGCCTCAAAAGTGTAGATAGCGGTACAATTTTTACTTTTCAGGCGTTAAGGTTTCATGATTGATTTAATATTAAATACCAATATAACCTTCTATATAGGTGCATTTGTACAGTGGGGCTTTTTAATGGCTTTTTTGTACTCACTGGTCAGCTCAATAAATAACGCTGATAAGAGCAAAGTTTGGTTAACATCAATCATGGCACTTTCATATTCATCTAGCTTATTTATTGATATGGACTCGATAACCTACTTTGACTTTTTCTTATTTGATACTGCAACACTAGCCTCAATTGCTTTATGTGGTTTTTTTATAAAAAGTTGCACCTTGTACATTTATTTACTTATTGGGTTAAGTATTAATACTTCTTTATTTTTTGCGATGTACATAGACAACGATATTATGCATCACTATGAGTACTGGTGGTTTTGGGATATTTACTTTGTAGGTGTTAATTTTAGCGATTTACTAATGATTACAGTAAGCCTTTTAAATAAAGATATTTTAGGTTTAGTAAAGCTAAGTAATTATTTAACTACAAAGTTGAAGCGTTTCCGATATGCATAACCTGTTATGGGCGATGGCTGATCTTTATGATTACATAACCATTTTAATTACATGGCTGTTTGTTTTTGCATTTTTATATTGCTTATCTACAAGCATAAATAAGTCAGATAAAAGTTTAGCCCAAATATCATTTATTATGATGGCTTCATATACATCAAGTATGGTTATGGACCCGCAAACAGCCACACCTCACTTAAAACTGTTTTTATTTGATGCAGTTACCATAATCGCTTTGATGATATGGATGATTTTTTTATCGAAAGCTAAACCGATCGCTTTTTATTATTTAATCGTGGGGCTTAGTTTTAATGCGTTTGTATTTTACGGTATGCATTACGATAGTATCGTTGTTGGGAATATAGAGTATTGGTGGTTTTGGGGGCTTTATGGTATTGGGCAGCTTACAAGTGACTTAGTAATGGCATTGGTTTTATTTATAAATAAAGATATTTTAGGGTTAATAAAAGCCAAAAAATATCTCGTTAAAAAAATGGGTGCTTATTAATGCTCCAACATGTATTTATGGCATTGAGCACAGTAAATGACTACCTAAGTATTTTTATTACATGGGCTTTTGTAGTTCCATTTCTTTATAATTTTGCTTGTACAATAAACTGCCGCAATAAGCATATTATGTACATTTCTTTGGTGATAATGCTCTCTTATACGCTCAGCCTATTTATGTTCAAAGCATCATTTATCCTTACAGGCTCAATATATTTAGATTTAGTAATTGCAGATTTACTTACCATTTTCACGCTTGCTTGCCTCTCCTATAATTATAAACATGCTAACGCCACAGCCTATTATTATCTTCTTTGTGGTTTAACGTTTAATGCAACATTACACATGGCTATGCATTACGATTATGTGGTGTTGGTTAGTTATGACTATTGGTGGTTATGGGGGGTCTATGGGGTTGGCCAGTTTTCGAGTGACTTAATAATGGCAATAGTATTAATTATAAACAAAGATATTTTAGGCTTGGTAAAGCTTAAACGCGCTTTATTTAACCGCAATGAATTACAAGTTATGGCTAAAAAGTAGTTAGGTATATTAGCGCACCAAAGTGCGCTAATTGTGTTTTTTTTAGCTTGCGTCGCAGCCTAACTTTTGTTTTAAAGCATCCACTACAAGTGGGCTTACAAATTCGCTCACATCGCCATTATGGCGGGCAACTTCTTTTACCAAGGTTGATGATATAAACGAATTGCGCTCAGAAGGTGTTAAAAATACGCTTTCTAAATCTGGATTTAGGCGGCGGTTCATATTTGCGAGCTGAAATTCGTAATCAAAATCAGATACCGCTCTAATACCGCGAATAAGCACATCGGCTTTATGATCAAAAGCTAAATCGGCTAGTAAGCCTGAAAAGCCAATCACTTTTACATTACTTAAATGCCCTAAAATAGTGTTGGCTAAATCAACTCGCTCATCGAGACTAAAGCATGGCTTTTTAGAAGGGTTATGAGCAATAGCAACAATAACCGTGCTAAACATTTTAGCTGCGCGCTGAATTAGGTCGGTGTGGCCGTTGGTTAACGGGTCGAATGTACCAGGATAGATTGCCGTAACGTTCATAGATTTCACTAACTATTATTTTTTAAGTAGTCTATCAGTGTTTGTTCTACAAATCAGCCTAGGAGATCAGGTTGAGCTTTTATGTTTGATATTTAATCAGTAAAAGCACTGTAAATGCGTTACCATTTTTTAAAGTGTAATTACGCTGCTTAGGCTTTGTTTTAGTTAATAGCACTACATTAATGCAAATGCCTGCGTCCAGCATAATCAGACCCTCGTTTTTAAAATAGTAAATTATGATGGTATTTAAACCAGCCCGATTTGTTTATACTGCATGGCTGATATTTAGTGTAATGTAGTTTATAAGTTAATTTGAGTCGTCGCATATGAATACTAAGGATAAAATAATACACACCAGTATTTCGTTATTTAATGAACATGGTGAGCGTGCAATATCAACCAATCATATTGCATCACATTTAGGGATGAGCCCGGGTAATCTTTACTATCATTTTAAAAATAAAGAAGACATTATCCGTCATATTTTTGCGCTTTACAGCGAGCATTTACATACTCATTTTAAACCTATTGAAGCAAACGATGATGCGTTTGATCATTTAACTGCTTATTTAGATTCATTATTTGAGCTAATGTGGCGCTATCATTTTTTTTACGACAACTTAGGCGACATCCTCTCAAGGGATGAAAGTTTAAAGCAAGCCTACATTGGTTTTCAGTCAACTTTATTAGAGCAGGTTCGCCAAGTTATTTTAGGCCTTCGCGATAACGAAATGATTGCCATAGAAGAGCAAGATGCGCTTGAACTTGCCCATACTCTTAAACTAACCGTTAGCTTTTGGACTCCGTATATTAAAGCGCGTAGGCTCAGTGGTAATTTAGCTGAGCAAGATATTTATCATGGCATTTTAAAAGTATTAGCATTATTTAGGGCTTACAGCACCGAAAAAAGCATTCTTAAAATGAATCAGTTACGTGAAAAATACACCCAACTTGCAGAGCAAGCGCCAGCGCTTGCCTAACTGCTGTTAGTTGGTTAGTTCCTAGACGCAAAAATTTTTGCTATAATCGCGCGCCCAATGCCTGGGAGCGCGAATTCCCGCAGTCTAAGAGTGAACTATGCTTAAATTTATCGTCAAACTACATCCTGAAATTGCCATTAAAAGCCGTTCGGTACGTAAACGCTTTACTAAAGTGTTAGAAAATAACATTAAAATTGTATTGCGCCGTGTTGACGAAAAAGTACAAGTAAGAAACAACTGGGATAATATTTCTGTTGTAACTAAGCTTGATGATGCGCAAACACGCCTAGACTTTATCGATAGCTTGCAGCGCATTCCTGGTATTGTGCAATTTATTGAAGTGACCGAAACTGACTTCACAACGCTTGACGATATCTATAAAAAAACCATAGACCTAGTAGGGCACACTATTGTTGGTAAAACGTTTTGTGTACGCGCAAAGCGTATTGGTCAACACGACTTTACTTCTACCGATTTAGAGCGTTACGTGGGTGGTGGTTTAAACCAGCACGTTGAAGGCGCGCGCGTTAAGTTAAGCCGCCCAGAAGTAACTATTCGCTTAGAAGTAAAAGACGATAAAGCCTACATAGTTACGCAAACTCACCTAGGTATGGCAGGCTTTCCACTGCCAACACAAGAAGATGTGCTTTCGTTAATGTCAGGCGGCTTTGACTCAGGTGTAGCAAGTTATCAGATGATCCGTAAAGGCGCTCGCACGCACTTTTTATTCTTTAATTTAGGTGGCGCAGCACACGAAATTGGTGTTAAGCAAGCCAGCTACTATTTATGGAAAAAATTTAGCTCTACTCATAAAGTTAAATTTATCACGGTTGATTTTGAACCGGTTGTTGCCGAAATTTTAGAGAACGTTGAAAACAGCCAAATGGGTGTTGTGCTAAAACGCATGATGATGCGTGCTGGCAGCCAAGTAGCCGAAAAATTAAATATTCAAGCCTTGGTAACTGGTGAGAGTATAGGTCAGGTTTCTAGCCAAACCTTAGCTAATTTAAGTGTGATTGACCGCGTAACAGAAACCCTGATTTTGCGCCCACTTATTCAGCACGACAAACAAGAAATTATTAATATTGCACGTAAAATTGGCACCGCAGAAATGGCCGAAACCATGCCTGAGTACTGCGGCGTAATATCTAAAAAGCCAACGGTTAAAGCTAAACTTGACGTTATTAAAGCCGAAGAAGAAAAGTTCGACTTTGATGTGCTTAATACTGTTGTTGAAAACGCTCGCATTATGGATGTGCGTGATATAGACGTAGAAGCTAAGCAGGAGCTTAAAGAAGCTGAGTCGGTAGTTGATTTACCAGCGGGTGCAGTGGTTGTTGATATTCGCTCACCAGAGGAAGAAGATGCAGCGCCGCTTGAGATTGACGGTATAGATGTAGTGCATTTACCGTTTTTCCGCTTAGCGACTAAATTTGGTGATCTGCCAAAAGATAAGGATTACTACCTGTATTGTGAAAGAGGGGTTATGAGCCAGTTACAGGCGCTTATTCTTCATGAAGCAGGCTTTACGGGTGTAAAAGTTTACCGCCCGTAAAGGTTAACCGTAATTTAGAGCGTGGTTTATACCACGCTTTTTTTTGCCTTAATTTTAGCAAGTAGGGCATCGTTTAGCGGGGTGCTGATATTTAATCGCTTACCTTGTTGGCTAATATAGCCACAAATGGCGTCTATTTCGGTTTGTCGGTTATGCGCTACGTCTTGATGCATTGAAGAGTAGTTTTCAGCGGTTAGCATCATTACGTTATAAGCGTTGTTAAGTGCATCAGCCAGCTTAATATCAAGCTTTAAAGCCTGGGCTATTTGGCATGCCTCAGTTAATAAATTAAAGATAATGCTATTAAAATAAGGGGCACGTAACTGACCATTTTTAATATCATACAATGCGCTTAATGGGTTAATGGCAATATTTACTAATAGTTTTTCAAAACGTAGCTGCTCAATATTAGTACTGTAGCTTAGCTGCGGCACGTTTTGCAATTGCTCACACATTGCTTGGCGATAACTGTGCGCGCAAGGGTTGCAGGCACCTAATACGCTTTTACCTTCACCGGTGTGCTGTACTATAAAGTCGTTTGTTTTAAAGCCAGCCATGCTGGTGGTTAAAAAGTACAACGCTTGTTGCTTATCGAGTTGCTCATTGAGCGTTTCAACATTACCCATTCCGTTGTGCGATACAACAAGTACACTACTTGGCGATAAAAAGGGTTTAACTTGCGTAAAGGCAGATTGCACTTGAAAAGCCTTTACAGCAAAAATAACAATATCAAACGCGGGCTGTTCATTAATTTGCTTAAGCGTAATAAACCGCGCATTAATTTTTTGCGAAGGCTGTTTTGCTTTGCAATAAAAGCGTGTATTTGCAGTGGCTTTGCGTGTTAACACATGAACAGTGTGAGCTTTAGATAAAAAATGGCTTAGCAATAAACCAATAGCGCCGTCGCCAATAATAAGAATATTAGCCATAAGGGTTCTTTTTTCGAGGAGTAAAAATGGTTCTTAGTAAAAAGTACGTGGCTGCACCAGCAAAATCAGCAACAAAATCACCTAACGAGGCCTGCCTGTAGGGCAGCGCATCTTGCATTATTTCTATTGCTGCACCGTAGCCCGCAAGCAAAAGTACTTGCGTGTACAGCGGTAACTTAAAGGCTTTATCCATAATGATGGCAAGTATAAAAAATATCCCAAAGTGGGCAACTTTATCAACATGTGGAAATAAGTTCGTAACGCCGCCTTTTATTTCTTTGGCAAATAAGAGGGTAAACACCACAATACTAATCAAAAAAACTGCTTGGTAAACACGCCTTGTCACGATAAATCCTAAAACCGCTTAAAAAAGAGGCTGCAGTATATCAAACTAAATTAGTATCGCACCTGAACAACTGGCAGAAAAATGTAAAGATTTATAATTTTAGCGTTATAATCGGCGCATAAATTTAGATTTAATAGTTAGGAGAACCCAATGCCTTCATTTGATATCGTATCAGAAGTAGAAATGAACGAAGCTAAAAATGCAGTAGATAACGCCAACCGTGAGCTAGAAACACGCTTTGACTTTAGAGGTGTTGACGCATCAATTGAGCTAAACGACAAAACAATTAAACTAAAAGCTGAAGCTGACTCACAAGTTATGCAGTTGTTTGATATTTTAGCAGGTAAAATTTCTAAGCGTGGTATGGACGTAGCAAGCTTGGAACTACAAGACATCACTCGTGCTGGTAAAAACGTGTTTCGTAATGTTGCACTTAAGCAAGGCATTGAGAAAGACATGGCTAAAAAAGTAGTTAAAGCCATTAAAGACTCAAAAGTAAAAGTACAAGCTGCTATTCAAGGTGAAGAAGTACGTGTAACTGGTAAAAAACGTGACGATTTACAAGCCGCTATGCAAGTCGTTCGCACTGCAGATTTAGGTCAGCCTTTCCAGTTTAAAAACTTTCGCGATTAATTAGCTAAGTGCCTTTAGTATTTTAAAGTGAAAATTTAAATGTGTGGTTATTAAATATATTAGCCACACATTTTACCCCGCCCTAATTACAGCCTTTATTTACTCGCAAGCCTAAACCCCTTTTACCTGTGTAAAATTACTCCACTGTTATTCCATACTCTTTTAACGTTATTTAAATGCATTATTAAACCTGCTTATCACGCAGTTGTGTATATTAGGCTATTCTTAATATCAATATTACTTAATAGCGACTGTTAAAGGCTTTAAATGCTTAAGTTTCTTGTTTTTATAATTATTATTGCGAGCAGTAAGTTTAGCTTTGCCAAGCCAATAAATGTAGATGTGTTGGTAGAGGACGGTTACTTTCCAATTATTATTAATGCCGAAAAAGAGCAAGGGTTAGCGCCTGAGTTTGTAAAAATACTCAATGACTCTCAAAGCGAATATAAATTTACTCTTAACTCTTTGCCTGTAAAAAGGCTCAAAAAGTGGGTCGAATGGGGGGAATTCGACATGTTGTTTTTAATGGCTATGCAATGGGTACCTGAGGTAGCAAGAAGTGCCTTAAAGGAAACTAGCTTTTATGTTATTGCTAAAAATGAGTTGTATACGCTGGCACAAAACGCCCAAAAGCAAAGCTATTTCGATGACTTACATGCTTTAACAAAAGCGGGAGTATTGGGGTATTCCTATCGTTTTGCTGATTTTAAAACCGATGCACAGTATTTAAGTGATGAACACCAAGTTAGTTTAACAATCGATGAGTTTAACGTTGTTAAAATGCTGCTATTAAAGCGTGCCGATGTAGGGGTGTTAAATAACATAGCTTATCAATACTTTAAAAAGAACAACATTTTTAATATGAACCTGCTTTATAAGAGTAATACCCCAGATGCTATATACGATACTCATTTTTTAGTTAATCCTGTGCGCAGTAAAATTACGGTAAAACAAATGGATAAGCTTTTAAATTCGCCCGAAATAAAACCTAAAATCACAGCGCTTTTAAGTTTATACGGCGTAACATCCAGCTTTACTGAAAATAAATAATTTAACCTTTAGCTATATAGACGTCCGTTGACATTTGTAAACAAACTGCTCACAATAACCGCCTATTTTCAAGGTGCTTGCTGGTTGCTAAATACAGGGTTTAAAGTATTAAAACTAACAGCGAGATAATCGGGAAGTTGGTGCGCCTTTATGATAAAAGCAATCCCAACACTGCCCCCGCAACGGTAAAGTATTAACGCATTTATGTGTTTACTGAGTCCGGAGACCGGCCTTGAAGTAATCTTACTTACTTAAATCTTTGCGGTGGGCAAAGATAGGGAACATCATGCTAAATAAAACAACTCTTGGCGTTGCTATCTCGGCTGCGCTGTCTTTTTCTGTATCTGCTGCACAAAGCCCAATTGAAAAAATCACTGTTACCGCTAATAAATTTGAACAATCAATAAATAATGTATTAGCGAGCGTTAATGTAATTGAACGCGCCGAAATAGATGCAAGCAATGTACGCGATTTACCAACCTTATTAAGCACTCAAGTGGGTTTTCAGATTAATCCTAATGGTGGCTTTGGCCAAACGTCGGGCGTATCTTTACGTGGTACAGGTTCTGGCGATACGCTAATTTTAATTGATGGTGTACGCACGGGCTCAGCCACGCTAGGACAAAAAGCATTAAATAACGTGCCGCTAAATAGTATTGAGCGAATCGAGATCATAAAAGGCTCGCGTGCAGCTGTGTATGGCTCAGATGCATTAGCTGGGGTTATTAATATAATAACGCGTGAAGCGAGCAATGTATCACTTGATGCCACATTTGGCTCTAACGCTTATCAAAACTATCAGCTTGCAGGTTCAGTAAAATCAAATGAAGTGGTTAGCGCATTTAATGCAGGCTTTGAAAAAACCGATGGTTTTGATGCATTACAAGGTATAGCGCCCGATGACGACAGCTATGAAAATAAAAACGTAGGCTTTAAATTAAACTATGCAGATGCACACTACGGTAACTTTAAGCTACTAGGCCAGTACAGCGAAGGTTACGCGGATTACGATAGCAGCTTTAGCCCTGCAACGAGCACGGTCGAAAGAGGGGATTTTAAAAACTATCAACTGTCGGCGCAGTGGAGCAAAAACTACACTAACCAATCTCATGCTATAGATGTTGCTTTTGCAACCGATGATTCTGACAGCACATATGTGGACTCTTTTACCGGCGGGCCATTAACCAGTACATTTATTACTAAGCGCTCGCAAGTAGATTACAGCGGCCAATACCGCTTAACAAATGCGCTTAATATTAGCGGCGGCGTTAATTGGTATAACGATGATGTATCGCAAAGCTCGCAAGCATTTGATGAGAATAGCCGCGATGTATTAGCAGTGTTTGTTGGGGCTTATTACGACACCGACACTGTGCTTGCCAATTTAACTCTTCGCCAAGACGACGATGAACAGTTTGGTGATGAAACAACCTATACTGCGGCGGCTGGTTATCATTTATCTGAAAATTCAACATTTAGAATTAGTCAAAGCACAGGTTTTAAAGCGCCAACATTTAACGATTTATACTACCCAAATTTTGGTAATCCAGATCTCCAACCTGAAAAATCAATAAACCGCGAGGTTGGTGTAAATGTTAATTTTGACAGTGCACAAGTCGATTTTGCAATTTTTAGAAACGACATCGAAGATAAAATTGATTACGATGAAAACTTTGCGTTAGCTAATATAAACGAAGCTCGCTATGAAGGGGTTGAGTTTAGCCTTACACAACAAATTTTAGGCTTTGATAGCCACTTTAATTTTGCATATTTAAGTGCCGAAAACAAAGAAACCGGCGATGAGCTACGCAATGTTGCCAAGCGCACTGTTAATTGGGAGCTCACAAAGCAATTTGGTGATTTTGATGCTCGCATTGATATGCAATACCGCAGTGATCGCGAGGGTGCAGTCACGCGCCTAGGTTCGTATACACTTTGGAACCTAGCGGGTAACTATCATGTAAACGATAATATTGAGCTGTCGCTTCGTGTAGAGAACCTATTCGACAGAGATTACAATGTGGTTGACTCAAGAGCTGACTTTACAAGCGGTGACGTATATTACTACAACACCCCAGAGCGCCGCTTTTTTGTAGGTGCAAGCTATCAGTTTTAATAGCGTTTTTTAATATACAAAAGCCCGATTTATATCGGGCTTTTTAATGTGTATTTATACCAATTCGCATTAATACTTAATCATTTTCAGGGGCTAAATGTGTCGCTATCTGCGTTAAAAAATTCTCATTTAGAACAACTAAATAGCGAATTTTTTGCCTTGCTATCAACACGTTTATCCATCCTCAAAATAGATCACTTAATTATGCGGATTGGTATTAGAATTATTTTAACAACGAAAATTAGCTAGTCAGTTAAAAACTCTTTAAATACAGTTTCAAACTTGTGTAATTTAGGTGCTATTAAAATACTACAGTAACCCTGCTGTGGGTTTTCGTTGTAGTAATCTTGATGATAATGCTCTGCTGGGTAATATGTGGTAGCAGGGCTAACCTCTGTCACTATTGGCTCGCTAATATGGTTTTGTAACTGGGCTATCATCTCATTGGTTTTATTTAATTGCGCATCGTTGTGGTAATAAACAACACTTCTATACTGTGTGCCAATATCGTTACCTTGGCGATTTAATTGCGTGGCATCGTGTAACGTAAAAAACATGCTAAGCAGTGTTTCAAAACTCACTACAGCGCTGTCAAATTCCAGTTGCACAACCTCAGCATGGCCTGTTGTACCAGAGCAGACTGATTTATACGTGGGGTTGTCGGTATGGCCGCCGGTGTAACCTGAGCTTACGTTTAGTACACCTTTTACTCGTCTGAATGCAGCGTCTATACACCAAAAACAGCCTCCACCAAATGTTGCTAATTGTGTTGATGTGCTCATAAGTTGTCCTAATTATGTCTGTTACAGTATTAAGGCGAGCATAAATTGAATACGCCGTAACAGCAAGTTACGGCGCAGTGTAAGCTCAGTTAAATTTCTTCGCTGTCTTTTAACGGGTGAGAGTCGGCTTGCTTATTTAATTTTTGCTGTAAAAATTCTGGCGACTGTGTGTTGCGGGCTAGGGCATAATACGCCGCAGGCACAACATAAAGCGTTAGCAATGTTGCTACAATAACCCCTGTAAATACCACCACACCAATTACCATGCGGCTCTCTGCGCCTGGGCCTGATGCCAATACTAAAGGCACTGCGCTCATTACCGTAGTCAGAGAGGTCATTATTATTGGGCGCAGGCGCTGAGTGGCCGCTTGCAAAATAGCCTCGCTAAATTCTACGCCTTTATCGCGCAGTTGGTTGGTAAATTCGACTATTAAAATACCATTTTTAGCGCTTAAACCTATCAGCATTACAATACCAATTTGGCTATAAATATTAAGCGTTAAGCCCGTTGCCCATAGGCCAAACATGGCGCCCATTAGGCCAAGTGGTACTGTTAGCATAATGACAAACGGGTGCATAAAGCTTTCAAATTGCGCTGCTAAAACTAAAAAGGTCACAGTTAGGGCAAGCACAAATACATAGGTCATGGCCGATGCGCCTTCGTAATATAATTGTGATTCACCTTTATAATCTACAGCGCCGTCAATGTCGTTTTCTTCTGCAGCTACTTTGTTTAAAAAGTTAAGTGCTTGTTCCAGTGTATAGCCGTCCGCAAGATTAGCGCTTAGTGTAATGGCGCGCATTCGGTTATAACGGTTTAAGCGCGATGCTGTGGCCTCTTCTTTTAAGCTTATAAGGCTATCTAGTGGGACCAGTTCACCACTGCGTGATTTAAGGTAAATATTTGAAATGTCAGTAGGGTTTGTAAAGTCTTGTTTAGTGCCTTTTAAAATTACATCGTATTCTTCACCACGGTCAATAAAGGTGGTAACACGGCGCTGCCCTAGCATGGTTTCTAGCGTAGTGCCTACATCTGATACTGACACACCTAAATCGGCGGCTTTGTTTTTATCTATGCTGACTAAAAATTGTGGAAAGGTTTCTTTATAGTCGTGATCGATTCTTACCAAGCCTGGATTTTTTTCTGCGCGCTCTATAATGCGGTCGCGCCAATCAGCAAGTTGCTCGTAATCGTTACCTTGTAGTACAAACTCAATGGGGCGAGAGGAGCCGCCACCGCCAATACCACGGCGCATAATAGCAAAGGCACGTACATCTGTTACTTCGGTCATTTTGGCGCTTATTTCGTCCATAACTTCCCAGGTAGAGCGCTTGCGCTTATCCCAATCGGCCATACCAACGATAGCAACACCGCCACTGCCGCCCCAGCCCGGTACGCGTACTAAAACACGGCTTAATTCGCCAGCTTCTGAGTAAGGAAGCAGGCGCTCTTCTATTTTGGCCATGTTGGCTGCGTTATTTTCATAACTTGCGCCTTCAGGGCCGCTCATCATAATAAAAAAGGTACCGCGGTCTTCTTTTGGCGTAAGCTCAGAGGGCACTTGTAAAAACAACGAGTAGCTAACAAAACCAGCAAGCACTAGGCTTATCATTAGGCCCCATTTTTTGGTCATATTTGAGGTAAGCGATTGGCGGTAACTGTTTTCAACTTTGCTAAAAACACGGTCCATCCATTGGCTAAATTTACTTTCTTTTTCTGACGCTTTTAAAACTTTAGAGCACAGCGCCGGCGAGAGGGTAAGGGCAGTAATACTAGAGAAAAACACCGCGGCACTTACAGCCATTGCAAACTCTGTAAACAAGGCGCCAATTCGCCCATCCATAAATACTAAAGGTACAAACACCGAAATAAGCACAAGCGTTGTCGCAATAATTGCAAAGCCTACTTCGCGGGCACCTCTAAAGGCTGCTAATAAGGGAGGCTCGCCAAGCTCAATACGACGGTGAATATTTTCAAGCATTACAATGGCGTCATCTACGACCAAACCAATCGCTAATACCAGCGCAAGTAAGGTTAATAAGTTGATTGAATAACCCATGGCAAGTAAAAACATAAAGCTGCCAACAAGTGCTACAGGCACCGTAACGGCGGGGATAAGCGTAGCGCGAATATTACCTAAAAAGATAAATATTATTAACACCACTAACCCCATAGAAATGGCAAGCGTGCTATATACTTCGTTGATTGACTCTTTAATAAAAATAGACGAGTCGTAGCTGTCTTGAATAGTGGTGCCCTCTGGCAAATTACGTTTTATTTTTTCAAGTTCACTGCGGGCGTTGTCTACCACTGTTAAGGTGTTTGCTTTTGCTTGCTTTACTATGCCAAGGCCAATCATGTTACGGCCGTTACCACGGAACAGGCTTTCATCGTCGGCGGCTTCTAAATGTACATCGGCAACTTCACCTAAACGCACAAGGTAGCCGTCTTCACCGCGTTTAATAACTAAGTTTTGAAAATCACGTTGGTCTTTATAGCTACGCGCTGTACGTACGGTAAAGTCGCGGTCGATAGACTCAATTTCACCTGCTGGTAGCTCTACGTTTTCGCTGCGTAGGGTGTTTTCGATATCACTCGAAGTGATCCCACGAGCAGCCATGGCTTGGCGGTTTAGCCAAATTTTCATGGCGTATTGGCGCTCACCACCAATACGTACATTTGAAACGCCATCTACAACGGCTAATCGGTCGACAATAAAGCGCTGTGCATAATCGCTCAATTGCAGCGAGTTCATGGTTTCACTGTTAAGTACAAACCAAGCAATAGGGCTCTCGTCGCTGTTTGACTTAGATACCTCTGGTGGGCGCACTTGCTCTGGTAGGTTATCTAGTGCGCGGGCTACTCGCTCTCGTACATCGTTTGAGGCTGCGTCAATATCACGGCTTATATCAAACTCAATAACGATATTAGAGCGCCCATTTCTGCTTGAAGAATTAATACTTTTAATGCCTTCAATACCCGATATCCGGTTTTCTAATATTTGCGTTATTTTTGTCTCGACTATTTCTGCCGAAGCACCAGTGTAGTCAGTACTAATACTAACAATAGGGGTTTCAATATCGGGGTATTCTCTAAGTGGTAGCATCGAAAAAGCCACCAAGCCAAATGTTAGCAGTAGTAAGTTAATTACTATGGCAAAAACAGGGCGTTTAACACTCGTATCTGTAATTTTCACCGATTAACCCTCAACACTTACTTTGCTACCAGGGCGAATTTTAATAATGCCTTCGGTAATCACTTGCTCGCCATCGCTAAGGCCTTCATCAATCGCTACCCAGCCGTTATTTCTGCTTGCAACATGCACTTCTACCTTGTTGGCAATACCCTCTTTTACTTGGTATACAAAATGTTTATCTTGCAGTGGGATCACGGCTTTTTCTGGCACCATAAGCGCCTGATTACTACTAAGCTCCAAAGCGGTGTTTAAAAGCATACCAGGGCGTAATAGCCCGGATTTATTAGCAAAGCTTGCGGTTACTTCTACACTGCGAGTAATCGAGTCGATACGAGAACTAATATGGGTCACTTTGCCGGTGAAAGTGCGCCCTGGGTAGGCATCGTTTTGAGTATGTACTTTCATGCCTAGGTTAAGTTGAGATAAATATTTTTCAGGGACTTTAAAGTCAACTTTTATAATACTAATATCATCAAGCGTTGTAATAATTGTATCGCTACTTACATAAGCACCAACCGACACTTCTCGTTTGCCTAATAAGCCAGAAAACGGCGCGGTAATTAGCATTTCATCAAGTTTGGTTTTAGCGCTTTCTAGTTGGGCTTGCGTGGCATCTACGCGAGAAAGCTGCTCTTCTAATAATGATTTAGCGGTAGATTGCGTACGAGAAAGCTCAGTAAGGCGGCTTAACTGACGTTTTTCTTCTTTTAAGTTAATGCCTAGCTCTTTTACAGCGTATTGTTCTTGCTGATTTTGCAGCTGCACAAGGCGTTGGCCTTTACTTACTAAGTCGCCATCTTCAAAATATATGTGTGTAACATAATCGCTTTGTGCGCTTTTTATATAAATTGCTTGGTTTGCGCGTGCACTGCCTATGGCTTCAATCATAACGGTGTTTTCTTGAGACGATACCGTATGAGCCATTACCTGTGTGGGTGTATCACTTGAATTAGATTGTTCGCCATGGCTAGATGGCAAATATAAGTACACACTTAAAATAACAAGAAGCGTAATTAAAAATGGAAAAAGAGCTTTACCTGACTGTTTTGAATACATCGTTTTCATACCTGAAAATAAATTGTAAGTATTGTACGAAATAAGACCGTGAAAAGGCGGTTATGTGTCTCATAAATTTGTGCGTTAGGCGTAAAAATTTATGAGACTAATTACTTGTTCCCATTTAACACTAAAATTATGATAAAACGATGAAGCAACCACCGCAGTGTAAAACCTGTTTAACAATGAGAAAAATAATACTTTGGGGTATTGTTATGTTTTTATTTTATATGGTTTTTTACCAATATGGGTAAGCCAAGTTCAATAATAAAATACAGGGCGCAAGGGGCGCGCAATGGCATTGAAGTACTTACTGTAGGCAGCGTAGGCTTAGTATTTATTATGCTGTTTAATTTACTGCGCCCGGGTGAAATTAGCTTGATAGAAATTTTTTTAGTAAGTATGTGTATAGCTGCTATTTTTATTGGTTTTTTAAAAACACAGGAACCTTATTACAGTTTAGTGCTTAGTGAGTCCTTACTTGTGTATCAGCATAAATATGGCCAGTGGCAGTTACATGTTAGTAACTTACACCACAGCGGTATTCCTAAGGTGGCTGATGGCCTTGAATACCTTGAATTAAACGCAGTAGGTTTAAAACTCAATGATATGGATGAATTTTTAAGCGCTATACACCCACGCATTGCCGGAAAACTACTGATAGAGCAGCGTAATTTATTTATGCAAGCTGTTCAAAAACATTGCAAAAATGGCAATTGCCCATCAGAATGGTTAATAGAAGAGACACAATACACCTCACCTAAAGGATTTAGCTATACTGGACTTATAGCTATGTTTGCTAACAGAGCCAAGCACCTTGAGTTGTTAACGGGATATAACTTACTGTTACCCGCAAGTGTATTAGAAACAGACATTTGGTCGTTCAGTGCCGATTTAAATAAATGGAAACGCGCACCTGAACGGTTTATAGCATCGCAAGTTGGACACTAAATGCGATAGTAGGAAAAATAATGAGCCAAGAAAGATCTTTTATAAAGAGTGGTCGCAATACCATCATCCATAAAGATAAAAAGCTTGATCTAGTCATTGTAAATGCAGAGCAGCACCCACGTATAAAGGTAACTCAAAATGGTTTGGAGCCATTTAAAGAGGATCTACCTAAAAACCGGCGTGATGCCAAAGAGCGTTATCTTGAAATTGTTAATGTAAGTAGCGCTGATATTTTTGGCGAAGAAAAACAGCTGTTGTTTATTCAGGCGCTTGATGGGCGTGAATACAAAGTAGATTACTCAAAAATAGGCACTAAGCTGTTTGTGCGTATTCATCAAGATACGTATATGTAATACCAATCCGCAATAATGCTTAATCATTTTGCGACACGTTTTCCAGCCTCAAAATGGAGCACTTAATTAAGCGAATTGGTATAACTCTAAATGGCACCTTTATTGCTAGTGATTACACTATAGTAATTATTTGACATTATAGGTGCGTTTTATGAAAGCGTTTGCTTTTACTCCCCTTATATCTTGTTTTTTATTGGCTGCCTGTGGCGGTGGAGGCAGCGGTAGTGAAGACTCTACTGTTGAAACCTCGGTTAATGCCGGAACCGATCTTCAAGTTGTAGAAAAAACAGAGTTTACAATCACCGCACAAGGCTCACCAGATGACGGTACCTTTACTTGGCAGCGCGTTAGCGGCCCATCTGTGGACGGCTTCCCGCTTGAAGGTGCAGAGCAAACAATTACTGCGCCCGATGTTAAAGCCGACAGTGAACTTGTACTATCTGTAAGCTATCAAACAGATAACGGCAGCTTAGTTAGTGACAACGTGAGCATATTTATTACCTCAAGTAATCAATTACCGCTTGCTGTTGTTAGTCAAACAGCCCCTGAAACACTGCCTTCAACCTATAACGACACCGTAACGTTAAGTGCTGAAGAGTCGAGCGACCCTGACGAAAATGGCCAAATTAATAGCTATCAGTGGCAATTAATTTCAGGCCCAGATTTAGATGTAACCGACTTTGACAACTCTACGGTAAGTTTTAGCCACCCGCTGCTTGAATCAAATACTAATTTAATATGGCAATTAAGCGTTACCGACGACGAGGGCGGCGAGGCAAGTACTGAATACAGTATGACATTAAATAAAACAGACGAGCTGGTTGTGGCCAATGCCGGAGATGACCAAAACGTTGAAGAATTTGAGGAAGTGACCTTAGATGCAAGTGAAAGTGACACCCTAACAGATACGTTTTCATGTAGCTGGCAACAATTAACAGGCAATGCCGAAACGCTGGCAAATACTAGCCAATGTACCACGACATTTTTTGCCTCCGACGTTGATTTAGATACCACATTGAGCTTTGAAGTCACTGTTACTGATTCTAAAGGGCGCACTGACACCGATACCGTATTTATTGATGTATCACCAAAAGCATTAGGGTTAATTAACGACAGTGGCCTAGGCGAGTGTTATAACAATACCCAGCGTATCAATTGCCAAAGTAGTGACTTTCCGGGTCAAGATGCAGAGCTTGGCCGAGACAGCTTTGCCAACCAACTCGATAAAGCAGGCCAAGGTAACCTTGCCTTTGACTACACTAAGCTAAATCAGTTTGCTGATGAAGTAGCGGATGATAGTGACGACTTTACTTGTATACGCGACAACGTAACGGGGCTTGTATGGGAAGTGAAAAGTGTAGAGTCAGGTACATTACCTAATACCACCTTACGCGATGGCCAAAATCATTACTTTTGGGATTTAGGCACGACAACCTTTACCGATACCAGTACTGCTAATACCACCTGTCCAGATGATACAAGCTGTGGTGTGCAAACCTATATAAATGAAGTGAACGACTTAGATTTTTGCGGCGGTACCAATTGGCGCTTACCAACTTACACTGAGCTGTTGAGCTTAATTGATTATGGCAAGCAGGGCGAAAACGTATTAATTGATGAAGCGTTTTTTCCAAATATGCCAGAAGCAGGCGCTATAGATGATGTGAATTTACCGTACTGGACATCACAAACTGCAGCCGATGGTACCAGCTTATCGCAAGCCTACATTATCGATATGAGCAACGGGAATGACTTAGCCTACCCGAAAGAAAAATACGCGTATGTACGTTTAGTCAGAAGCCGATAGGAGAAAATCATGAAAACATGCTTACTATTTTCAATGGCTGTATTTAGCGCAAGCTTTCAACTAGTCGCAGCGCAAACGTGTTACGACGGGGCGGATACAACAACCCCAACCACTCGCTTCACCCTTAATGACGATGGCACAGTGTTAGATACAGAAACAGGCCTAATGTGGCAACGTTGTAGCTACGGACAAGTTTACGATAGCGACACTGAAACATGCACAGGCTCTACCCCGTCACTTAATTGGCAAGAAGCACTCAGAGGCGCAGAAAACGACACCACTGCCGATTACGACGATTGGCAGGTGCCTAATGTTAAAGAGCTTGCCAGTATTTTAGAGCACAGCTGCACCGAGCCAAGTATTAACGAAAAGGTGTTTTTAGGCACTAAATTGCAAAACTACTGGAGTAATACCTCAGGGGTAAGCACGATGAGCTCAGCATGGGTTTACCAGTTTGATAGTGGGCTTAATAGCTTACATGCTAAAACCAGTGACGTGTATTTACGTTTGGTGCGTTACGAAAACTAAGTAAAATAAAATAGCCAAGCACTTAGCTTTAATACAAAAGCGCCGCTAAATTTAGCGGCGCTTTTTTGTTTTACATAAATTTACGTTATTTCAATAATAAAGCGCATACAACGTTGTTACTTTGTCGTTTTTTTTGCCATTATAGGCCGAGTTTTAATGACGAAGGAACATTGCGGTGTATTTAAGCTACTTTGGCTTGAGCGAAAAGCCATTTTCGATCTCGCCCAACCCCCATTATTTATTTTTAAGCGAACGCCACAAAGAGGCACTTGCCCACTTAACCTATGGTTTAGGCGAAGATGGCGGGTTTGTATTGCTAACCGGCGAAGTGGGAACAGGCAAAACCACCATTACCCGCAGTATGTTAGAGCAACTGCCAGAGAACACTCAAGTTGCAATGCTCCATAATCCGGCGCTGTCGGAGCTTGAACTTTTGGCCAGTATTTGTGATGAGCTAAACATTACTTACGATGCCCAAAATGCCACCCTTAAAAGTTTAACCGACATTATTAAGCAGCACCTAGAGGCTAATAACAAAGCGGGCGGGCACACAATTTTAATTATTGATGAAGCGCAGCTCCTTGCCCCCGATGTGCTTGAGCAATTACGACTATTAACCAACATAGAAACTGATCATAAAAAACTGTTACAAATAGTCTTAGTGGGTCAACCAGAGCTTCAGGCATTATTAAAACGTACTGAGCTTAGGCAGTTAGCGCAGCGAATTACAGCACGGTATCACTTATTACCGCTCACCCAAGGGCAAACAGTTGCGTATATAAAGCATCGTTTACATATTGCCGGGTGTGATAAAGGCGTTTTTTCGCTCGATGCTATGCAAGCTGTACATCAGTTAACTGGCGGCATTCCACGCTTAATGAATTTAGTCTGTGAGCGCGCGTTAGTCGGGGCTTTTTCTAAGCAGCAGCTTATTGTTGATAGTGATATTATAAAACAATCAGCCCAAGAATCACTGCCTATGGACTTTGTGGCTGCGCAGAATAATGCGCCTAAGTACACTGGCCGTATTTATTATTACTTAGCATTTGCTGCTTTGTTTGCAGTAGGTGTTGGCATGTCGTTTATTATATAGTTAGGTAATTTATGTCTTATTTATTAGATGCATTAAAGCAATCTCAACAAGCAGATATGAGCGCCGAGCAATATGATTTGCAGTCAGCGCAGTTAAAGCAGCAGCAAGCACTTACGCGCTATAAAAAAATGGTGTGGCTACTTGGCGGCGCAATTGCAGCATTTATTGCTATAGCGGGTGGCTTTACAGCAGGTAAGTGGTTTCAAAGCAGCGCACTATTAAACACAAGCCAGACGGTTGATGTTGTTAGCACTGATAGCAAAAAGCAAAAACAAGCAGTAACAGATGAGCCAACTACAGCGCAAAATAAAGCCGAAAAGCCTGTAACATCACCTTCTTCAGAGGCTGAAAAAAATAGTAATAAAGCAACGATTGAAGGGCAGTTGGTGTATGTACAAACACCTACCGGGGTACAAAAAATGTTGCTTACCCCACAGGGGCAGTATATCCCTATTAATGATAATCCGGCGCAGCAGCAACCAGGTTACACTGTGCAACCCCCTATAAATGCTAACGGGTATAATCAAAATGCGTTTAATCAGCAAACTTACAATGCACAGCTACCTAATACGCAAAGCTATAATCCACTTGCTTATAATGCACACGGCCAAAACACGCAATTTATGCAGCCGCAAGCACAAAATACAAGCTCAGCAGGTTTAGATATGAGCAAGTACAAAGTGCTTGGAAAACCACTGAATGGTGAAAATACCCCAAGCACGCAAGCGCCGCAAAGTAGTCCGGAGCTTGATGCTGTACCGAGTAAATTAAAAGATGCCTTTGCACAAGCGATAAAAGACTCGGAGCAAGAACAAGATTACGAAGTAACGCAGGCCTCTCGCAGTTCATCTCGAGTTAAACCGGTTGAGCTATTACCAGATGGCTTACAAGCCATGCTGCCAAGCATTAAATACCAAGCACATATATACTCTTCAAGTGCAGATAAACGCTGGATAAAGCTTAATGGCAGAGAGCTACACGAAGGGGAGAGCATTGGGGCACTAACAGTGCGCGAAATTACCCCAGAGCAAAGTGTACTTGATTTTGATGGTTATGAATTCAGTATTAAAGCTTTGCAGGATTGGCCGCAATAAAGCGCAGCTAATAAAGTAAAGCCGCAAAACTGCGGCTTTACTTTTTAACTCAGGGTAAAATAGCGTTTTTGTAAAAGCGCTCTAAATCAATGTTGTAGTCGGTCGGCTTAACAGTTGATTCGAGCTTGTCGGCTGTTTTTTTATTTGCCAAGTTTATATCTTGCATTTCCGTGTAGCGACCGTGTTTAGCACTATAAAATGTTTTAACCACCGGCTTTAAAGGTGTTTCAGGGTTACTCTGTGTAACCAAGCCTACTTTTTGGCTAGATAAGCGCACTAAGGTGCCTACAGGGTGAATGCCAATACATTGGATAAACTTAGTAAGTAGCTCACCATCAAAGCTATCAGGGCAACCATCTTTTAAAATTTTAAACGCTTTTATAGGCTCCATACCTGCTTTATATACCCGCTCTGCCGTGAGTGCATCATATACATCTACAATTGACGCCATACGTACGTATTGGCTTATCTCATCGCCTTTTTTGGCAAACGGATAGCCTTTTCCGTCTAAGCGCTCATGGTGTAGGCCGGCAATGTCTACAGCAATCCCCGTTAACCCCGCTTCTTCTAAAATTTGCTTAGAATACAGAGCATGGTTTTGCATAATTTTAAATTCGTCATCACTAAAGCGACCCGGTTTATTGAGCACTTCGTCAGGAATTTTAATTTTTCCTATGTCATGTAACAAAGCACCTGTAGTGAGCTCTACAATAATGTCGCGCTCTATGCCTAAGTGCTTTGCAAAAATACCCATTAAAATAGAAACGTTGATAGAGTGCTCTAATAAGTAAGCATCTTTTTGACGCATTTGCGTTAAGCAGGCTAGGGCATCTTGGTTTCTAAAAATAGAGTCCATAAAGCCACTGGCAAGCTCTTTAAAAGGCGCTATGTCTATATCTCTACCCGCTTTTATGTCGCCAAAGGCCTTTTGTTGAAGTGTTTTAGCTTCGTCGTAGAGCTTTTTAGCTTTGCCCATTTCTTGTTCGCTACTATGAACTTTAAGCCAAGGGTCGCGTTTTTTAATCTCTGCCTTAGGCGCAGGGGCTTGGGTGTCGGGCTCGGGTGTAGTTAATGTTTTATCTGGATCTATCTCTATTTCTAAAATGCCCGCTTTTTTGAGCTTATCGATACTCGCCTGAGTCTTAACCCAGCCTTGGTTTTTAATTTTAATGCGCCCAGTTTGTTTTGTAACACTTTGAACAAACATGCCAGGCTGTAATTGCGAAATAGAGATAACTTTCAATTTTTTTACTTCTGTAATGGGTCTTTGTTTAAATTAGCATCATTATACGTTGCAGGGTAAAAAAAAAGGCACTTTTAAGTGCCTTTTTTTACATTTTTAGTTAATTAGTACTAGATGGGCTATTCGTCATCTTCTACTAGGGTCATCAGTGAAGTATTACCACCAGATGCGGTAGTATCTATACTGATCGTTTTTTCAGTAATTAAGCGCTTAATCAACGTATCGTAATACTCTGAAGTAATTACTGGCAAAATAGCGCCTTTACGCTGTGCAAGTTGTTGGCTGAAGTAACCTAAACGAGACGAACGTGCAGCAACCACCGCACCCGCTAAGTGAGGGTGAGCCAAAATAGCTTGTAGTTGATTAGGTTTTGCAACCTGGAACACGCCCTCAGCAACGCCTGTGGCAATAAACTTATCTTTAAAGGCTACCGCTTCATCGTAAAATAGCTCTGATGCTACCGTAATTACTGTATTACCTGCAGCAAGTGCTGTGATGATTGAAAGCGCCCAAAAGTTAAATGACGTGCTTTTATCTGCATAACATACTACGCAACCACGTGCTTCAAGGTGCAAGGTGTTTGATTCACCAGTAGGCCCAGGCAAAGTAGTAAACTTACGCATGTGTTTTTCTAATCGGTTAAGTTGTGCACGCGCTTCTGAAAGCGTTAATGCCAAATCGTCCGCTAGGTCATCAATAATTTCGACCGTTGCTACTTTAGCAAGCAACTGACGAACAGCCGATACACGGTCATTTAACGGTGTTGCACGCCAAATTTTCTCATCGCGCATTGAGTTAGCCATTAGCTTTTCAACTTGCTCGTTTGCACCGCTGTAATGGTGTAAATCAAGCTCATCTGGCGTTAGGTTAGTCATTTGCACGTTATCAGGTGATGCTTTCTCTTTTACTAAGCGCTGCAGGTAGTTAGGGCCACCGGCTTTAGGGCCAGTACCAGATAAACCACGGCCACCAAACGGTTGCACACCGACAATGGCACCAATCATGTTGCGGTTTACATATACGTTACCCGCACGCGACATTTTAGCTAGGTACTCACAACGCTCTTCAATACGTGAGTGAACACCCATTGTTAAGCCATAACCTGTGTTGTTTATTTGGTCAATCACGTTGTCGATATCATTCGCTTTAAAGCGAACAATGTGCACACATGGACCAAATACTTCACGTTTAAGTACTGATAAATCTTCGATTTCGTATAAACGAGGGGCAAAAAAGTAGGCGCCATTTTCGGTGTTATCAGGGATCTTACACTCGTAATGAAGTGTTGCATTACCTTTTAAGTATTCAACATGATCATTTAGCGTTTTAAGGGCTTTTTCATCAATTACTGGGCCTACATCGGTAGAAAGTAATGACGGGTCGCCAATATGCAGCTCGGCGAGTGCGCCTTTAAGCATTTCTATAATGCCATCGGCTACATCTTCTTGTATAAATAATACACGCAGTGCTGAACAGCGCTGGCCTGCACTTTGGAAACCTGAGCTTATTACATCATCAACAACTTGCTCTGGCAGCGCTGTTGAATCCACAATCATACAGTTTTGGCCACCGGTTTCTGCAATTAACGGTACTTGAATATCGTTACGCGCAGCCAGTGTTTGTGAAATAAGTGTGCCTGTTTCTGTAGAACCGGTAAACATAACAGCCTGAATGCGCTCATCAGGTACAATTGTTTTACCTACCTCAGAACCACGGGCAATCACCGGCTGTACTACATGCTCTGGTAAGCCAACCGAAAGCATTAACTCAATAGCGCGAAGTGCGATTAAGCTTGTTTGCTCTGCAGGTTTTGCAATAACAGTATTACCAGTCACAATGGCAGCGGCCACCTGACCTAAGAAAATAGCAAGCGGGAAGTTCCACGGGCTAATACATAAAATTACACCGCGTGCTTCAAAGCGCTCATCGCTTGCAAGTTCTTCTGCGCGTGCCGCGTAGTAACGACAAAAATCAACGGCTTCACGTACTTCGTCAATACCATCTTGCGCAATTTTACCGGCTTCTTTAATACATATAGCTACGAGTTCGTCGTGGTGACGCTCTAAAATATCAGCCACGCGGCGTAATAAATTAGCACGCTCTTTTACAGATGTTTGTGACCATGACTCAAATGCCGCTTCTGCATTGGCCAAAATGTCTTTCATCTCATCGCCAGATTGCAGTTTAACGTGGCCGATGATTTCGTTGTGATTAGCTGGGTTTTTAACCGCTAATGCGCCTTCAGGTACTTGGCTTTGATCAATTAAGTGCTCGTTAAACCAGCTTTCAAGGTTTTCTTTGAATGGCGTAATTACATTAATATCGGTTAAGTCCATGCCTTTAGAGTTAGCACGTTCGTCGCCGTATAAGTCGATTGGCATTTTAATTTGCGTATTGTACTTATTACGTAAACCTTGCAGTGTTTCTACTGGATCAGGTAATAGCGACTCAACTGGTTTAGTGGTATCTACAATGGCGTTTACAAACGATGAGTTAGCGCCATTTTCAAGTAAACGACGTACTAAGTAGGCAAGTAGGTCTTCGTGCTGGCCAACGGGTGCATAAACACGGCATTGAATTTTTTCTTCATTTACGATTTGGTCAAATAAAGATTCGCCCATACCGTGTAAACGCTGGAATTCAAATCCGGTGTTATCGCCTTTAGCAACTTCTAAAATAGTGGCTGCAGTGTAAGCGTTGTGTGTTGCAAATTGCGGGTACAGTACATCGCGTGCTTCTAGCATTCTAATAGCACAGGCTTTGTAAGATACATCGGTAGTTGCTTTACGCGTAAATACTGGGTAGTGCTCTAAACCATCTTGTTGCGTGGTTTTAATTTCTGTATCCCAGTAGGCACCTTTTACAAGGCGAACCATCATTTTACGGCCTACACGAGTAGCAAGTTCAGTTACCCATTCAATAACAAAAATAGCGCGCTTTTGGTATGCTTGTACGGCTAAACCAAAACCTTGCCAGTTACCTAAATCTTCATCGCTAAATACCGCTTCTATAACATCTAACGAAATATCTAAGCGGTCAGCTTCTTCTGCATCAACTGTAAAGCCAATGTCGTATTTTTTAGCAGCAAGCGCGAGCTCTTTCAGTTTAGGCACAATTTCGGCCATTACGCGGTCTTTATGCGTGAACTCATAACGTGGATGAATAGCAGAAAGTTTAACTGAAATACCAGGGCTTTTAACTGGGCCACGGCCATTTGCCGCTTTACCAATTGCATGGATTGCGTTCATGTAGCTGTCGAAGTAACGCTTGGCATCTTTCATTGTGCGCGCGCCTTCGCCTAGCATGTCGTATGAGTATACGTAGCCTTTTTGCTCTTTTTCAGCAGCGCGTTCAATGGCTTCGTCAATGGTGCGACCCATAACGAACTGCTTACCCATAATTTTCATGGCAAAGTTTACAGACTTGCGAATCACAGGCTCGCCTAAACGACCTATGGTCTTTTTAAGCATGCCAAATTGCTGTTCTTTGGTTTTATCTGTGTAGTTAACCATTTTACCGGTTACTAATAATCCCCACGAAGAAGCATTAACGAATAAAGAATCGCTGCTTCCTAAATGAGAACTCCAATCACCTTTAGCAAGCTTGTCACGAATTAACGTATCTTGCGTGGCTTTGTCTGGTACGCGAAGTAGGGCTTCGGCCAAACACATTAACACTACACCTTCCTCACTAGAGAGTGAGAATTCATTTAAAAGTGCGTCTACACCGCTTTGACCGTCTTGATCTTTTCGAATGTTTAAAACAATCTGGCGAGCTCTTTCCCATGCACGGCTTCGTGCTTTAACACCCACTTCTGCAAGTGGTAAAATATGATCAATAACAGCATTTTCATCAATGCGGTAAAAATCACGAATTTTCTGTCTTGTAGGACAGGTTGTTGTCAAATCGCCATTGAATAACATAAGCAACCCTTAGGAATGTTAATATGTAAATAGTAGAACAAAATTTATGTGCTTGGGCTGTTGAGCTAAAGCAACTTTGCTACCAATAAATTACCAGTGATGTAATGCGTGCATTCTAATTAAATTTCAGCAGAATATGCTGGTTAAATTTCACGATTTACGATAATTTACAGGGCATATTTTCAACTTATCCGTATAAAATTCTGTATGACAAGTCCAAATAGATTACGCCTGCTTGATCGTATCGATTTAGCAATATTAGACGTTCTTCAAAAGAACGGCAGAATTTCTAATGTTAACCTAGCAAAACAAGTTAATTTAAGTCCTAGTCCATGCCTTGACCGTGTAAAACGTTTAGAGCAAGAAGGCTATATAGAAGGGTACTTTGCAAAGCTTAGCGAACAAAAGCTGAATCAGAGCTTAGTAGCGCATGTGCAAGTATCGCTGGTGACATCTAACACGGCTGTTTTTAAAGTATTTAAAGAGCATATACTTAAAATTGAGCAAGTTGTAGAGTGCGATATGGTAGCGGGAGGGTACGACTACCTGCTAAAAATTAGGGTCTCGGATATGGATGAGTATCGACAGGTGCTAGGAGACTTGGTCGATATTCCGGGCGTAGGTACTCACCATACTTACATGGTAATAGAAAAAATTAAGCAGGATCCTGGTTTACGTTTGGATGTTTAAAAACCAAATGCTTATTGCAATACATTACACACACATTAAAAAAGCACCTAAGGGTGCTTTTTTAATGATTAGCCAGCGGCTATTAAACTTAGTTAACCAAGGTTTAGGTTAATTAAGCCCACCCTTCGTAGCGCTTACGGCGCGAAAGTACAACGGTAAGTATAATACCTAAAAACAAACCTATAAAAGCAATAGCGCCACCATAAGTAAGTAGTTGGCGTTTTTCTTTTGCAGTGGCTGCTTGTTTTTGAGCGCGTTCTTGCTCAAGCGTTGTTTGCAGCTCAGTAATTTGTTGATTAAGCAATTTGTTTTGATTAGTTAAGCTTTGATTATGTTCTTGTAACTGAGGTAGTTCAACTTGTGCTTGGCGTAGTTTGTTTTGCACTGTGCTCATTTCGCTACTGAGTGTTTGATACTGCTGATGAAGCCCTGGCGTTTGCGATATAAATTTAGACTCAACCCAACCTTCACGGTCTTTATCGTCTTTTATTTTTATAAAGCCGTTTTCTTCTTTTGATAGCACGGTTAATTTAGTACCCGCATCTACAGAGCCAAGTAAGCGGTAGTTTTTACCTGCGCCAGAGCGCATAAAGGTATATAGATTATCGATTATATAAGCTGAATTTGCATCTGATGAATTGGCTGTTTGAGCTTCTTGTGCTTGGCTTATAAACGAGGTGGCTGTTAAAAGTAGCCCTAGTAAACAGTGTTTTAGCATTTATCTACCTTGTTAGTCTATCCGTGTCCGTTGTGGTTGTGATTGAGATTTTCACATAAGTAGTGAGATAGTATGGATTAAACGCGTTAATAGCAAGGTTGATATTGTAACCCAGTACGGGCGTTGCTCAGCCAAAAAGGTTAAAAAATTTGCAAAATGAGGTGGCTTTGTTTATTTTGAGCACTTATTTATTTTAAAGGTAATCCTCAACCCTAATGGATACTGAGATAGAACTGAAGTTTTTGGTATCAGATGCCGTTGTTCCACTGATCCCCTCGCTAATCACACAATTTGCTAAAACGGTTATTAATAAACCTTCACGTAGTTTGCAAAATGCCTATTACGATACCCCAAGTAGAGAGCTAAGAGCCCTTGATATAGGTTTTAGAACCCGCTGTGCCGACAGTAAATGCGAACAAACAATAAAGCTTGCTGGCGAAGTTGTGGGGGGGCTACACCAACGTCCTGAATACAACTTACCAATTGAATCAAGCCGTCCTGATTTATTAGCATTTAGTAATGCTATTTGGCCTCATGGTATGCAAGTAAATGCTATTAGCGATAATTTATATCCTATTTTTAGCACTAACTTTATTCGTCGTACTTGGTTAATAGAAACTCCAAATGGCGCAAAAATTGAAGTCGTGCTAGATAAAGGCGAAATAGCAGCATCGGGTAAGGTTGATATTATTAGCGAGCTAGAAATAGAGCTTGTTGAGGGCAACAGAGACGAGCTATTTGCTTTGGCAGATAAACTTGTTAGCCAAAACTGTATTCGTTTAGGGCTTTATTCAAAAGCAGCTAGAGGCTACCGACTAGCCGATGAAACACCGCTTAAACCAAGTAAGTCTATTGGGTTTGTAAAATTAAAAAAACAAGCAACTCAAGAGCAAGCACTAATAGAGGCCATGAACTTTGGTATTCGTTTTGTGCAAAAGCATGAGCAGTGTTACTTTGACAAGCCAAGTTTAAAAACGCTCAAACGTGTGACTGATGGCATTAGTTTAATTAGGCATAATTTTTGGTTGTTTGACGATATTGTAAGTAAAGACAGTACTGAGCAATTAAGAACAGAGTTAAAGTGGCTGTTAAGTGAATTAGCTTGGGTTGAAAATGCAATTCAGCTAAAAACTTATACATCTAAACGCCATGCATTTTATAAAAAAATAAATGCAGCGCCTGCATTAGCGCAAGTTATTAACGATTTAAAAGAGCTACAGCCAAGCATTGATGATATTAATGCTTTGTTTCAAAGCGCGCGATACAATCGTTTATTGCTGTCGTTGACTACTTGGTTGGTAGATAAACAATGGCGTAAGTTTTGGGGGCAAACTCAACTACAGGCAGCAGAGCAGCCAGTAGCTAAAATTGCAAAACGTTTATTTAATAAAGATTGGCAAAATTTAGATAAGTTACTTCCTAAAGAGCAAACGCTTACAGCACAAGATTATTTAAGCTTACGCACCCAATTAGAAAACAGCTTATTAAGCGGTAATTGCTTAGGGTCATTGTTTGACAAAGAAGAGCGCTTAGAATTTAGACTGCCGTGGCTGGATATTTCTCATGGTATGTACGAGCTCAGCACGCTGGAATATTTAAAGCAGCTTTGCGGCGGGCAAGAAGACGAGCAATTGGCTAAAATTCAACAGTGGCTAGATCAAAAGTCAGATTACTTAGTCAGTGCAATGGAGCAAAGCCGTTTAGCGTCTTTTGATATAGAGCCGTACTGGCAGTAATATATTTAAGCAGGTGTGTGTATGGGCGCCTGCTTTTATCTTTTTGTTGAAACTTTCTTAAACCTCCTAAATTAAATAACCTCTTAATTTCTACGTAATAAAAATGGTGCGTTAGTCACTCGTTAACTATGCTTATAGTCATAAACCTACAACGGTAAGACTAATATGAAGTGTAGTGTTGTTTTGCTTTTTTTATTCAATAGTATGGGTGTCTATGCTCAAACCTTTACTTTTGGTGTAGTTCCGCAATATGAGCCTCAAAAACTCACTGCAATATGGCAGCCCTTTCTTAATAAAGTAACCGAAAAAACAGGCGTGCAACTAAAGCTTGTTACCGTGGAATCAATCCCGGTTTTTGAGCAAGGTTTTGCAGATGGCGATTACGATTTTGCTTATATGAACCCATGGCATAGTGTGATTGCTTTCGACAAGCAAGGCTATTTACCTATAGTGAAAGATGCTGCGCGCCATTTGCAAGGCGTATTAGTAGTCAATAAAAACAGTAATATTGAATCCGTTAAGCAGCTTGAAGGCGCCGAAATTGCTTTTCCTGCGCCTAATGCATTAGGCGCTTCTTTATTAATGCGGGCGGAGCTTGCCCTATTGTATGGCTTAACAATAAAGCCTGTATATGTACAAACGCACTCATCTGTTTATTTAAATGTGGCACTTAACGCAACGCCTGCCGGCGGCGGGGTAATGGGCACATTAAAGCAACAGCCTCAAAATTTGCAGCAAAAGCTAAAAGTTATTTACAAAACGCGTAAGGTTAGCCGCCACCCCATTGTGGTTCACCCTAGAGTAAATAATCAGGTACAAGCGCAAGTTCAACAAGCAATTATAGAAATAGGGAGCGACCCTAAACAAAAACACTTATTAGCGGGTATTCCTATAATTAACCCAAGTAAAGCAAGCATTGACGATTACAACCAATTAACGCAATGGGGTTTACGCTCGTTTTATGTTGAAAATTAACTGGTGGCGCAGCCTAAGGGTTCAAAGCTTTATTGCGGTAATGGCATTTGGCTTTTTATTAATATGCTTATTTATTTTTTACGCTTTGCCAGAGCAAGCTAGGTGGGTAAACGATGGCCTTTCTAGCGCAGCGCAGCGCTCTTTACAGCAACTATCTACATCAATAAAAACCCCTTTATTAACTCGCCAATACGCACAGCTGTATGAGCAAATAGACGCGCAACTTAATACAAACCCTAATTGGAAAGCAATTAGGGTAGTAGAGCCTTCTACAGGTAATCAGTTATATCCATTAGATGAGTGGCAGCTGTTAGCGCAGCAGGGCAATGTTACGTTAAATGAGCACATTACTTTTTTAGATAAACCTTTGGCTGAAATAACGTTGGTCGTTAATTTTGAAGACAAAATAAACGAAGCGGCCAAGCTACATTACACATTAATTTATATTCAGTTTTTTATACTTGTGGTGTTTTTTATTGGCTTAGCTTGGTTGGTCGATTATAGAATTACCAGCCCTTTACGGGCGCTCGAAGTCGCCTTTTCTAAACTGGCTAAAGGGAACTTTGATTGCCACGTTAGCGTTCAGCAAAAAAATGAGATTGGCAGCGTCATAAATGCATTTAATAAAATGGCCGGTGAGGTTGCTACTAATCATCAAAAAGTAAACGCACTGAGAATTCAAGCCGAGTCGGCCAGTAAGGCTAAGTCTGACTTTATGGCGAGTATGAGCCATGAGCTTAGAACGCCGTTAAATGCGATTTTAGGGTTAGCGCAGCTTTATCAATATGACAGTAAAGCAACCGAGGTACACAAAGACAATGCGCAAAGTATTTACCAAGCTGGGGAGCATTTACTTTTACTAATAAACGACGTGCTAGATTTAACTTCTATTGAGTCGGGGAATATGCAGTTTAATTTTGAATATGCCTCCGTGAAAGACATGCTACAGCATAGTATTGAAATGGTGAGCGAACTTGCCAGAGTTGAGCTTGTTACTATAGATACTCACAATATTGACTCCCTAGAAGGTATTTACTTATATGTAGATAAGCGCCGTTTTAAACAGGTACTGCTTAATTTACTTTCCAACGCAATAAAATATAACAAAGTGCGAGGTAAAATAGATATACGTTGCGAGATTGCTGATTCAAGCCGCTGTAATATTGATATTGAAGATACAGGGTGCGGTTTTTCAGAAGATGATATTTTAAGGCTTTTTAAACCCTTTGATAGACTAGGGGCAGATACCAGTAAAACACATGGTACGGGCATAGGTTTAGTTATTACTAAAGAGCTTGTAGAGCGTATGCAAGGGCAGCTACAAGTAAATAGCCAAATAAATAAAGGCGCGTGCTTTACCATTAGCTTTAATAGTTTTAAAGAAAGCGCTTTAACCACTATACAAGCTGATGAACCGATAAATCACCCCAGCAGTGAGCCCGCAGACTCCGCCACAGGTAAACTCCCAGTATTAAATGTGCTGGTGGCAGAAGATCAACTGACTAATCAGCAGGTTTTAAAGCAGCAACTGACCATGCTTGGTGTTAATTCAACGTTTGCAAATAATGGTGAACAGGCCTGGCAAATGCTCCAAGATAAGTCCTTCGATATGCTACTTACCGATATTCAAATGCCGTTGCTAAATGGCCTTGAATTGGCTAAAAAAATCCGAAAAAACACACAGTTCAATGAGCTCATAATTATTGCTGTTACGGCCAACATAATGGAAAAAAACATTCAAGATTGTTACAGCGCTGGGATGAACGGTTTTTTAACTAAACCGATAGAGCTTGAAAGCCTAAAAGCACTGTTGATGAAACACTCGCAAGGCATTGTTCCTTCGCATACACAGCCGCTGCAAATCACAGCGCAAGCAAGCTCTATGTACAGTCAATTAGATATGCCTTTATTGTTTTCGATGTTAGGAAAAGATACGCATGTACATTGTTTAGTCTTTCAGGCGTTTTTACAGACCGCTTATGAGCAAGTTAAATTAATTGAAGCATATACACATAGTTTAAATTATGCCGATTTATCTTTTCAGGCGCATGGTTTAAAGTCATCTGCTAAATCGGTTGCAGCGTTAAAGTTAAGTGATACCTGCCAGCAGATAGAAAGCTTAGCCGCGCAAAATAAGGTCGATGAAGCGTTATTATTTGCACTACAAACAGGATTTAATGAAGTGGTTACACAGTTAAAAGTGTACTGTAATAAACATGAGGCATCTTCGTAATGCCTCATGTAATGGCCCTTTTAATTAATATTTAGCGGCCTGCCCTTTAGCGGGTAGGGAGCTTAAAATGAAGTCGCGTAAATCGTTATTTGAAAGCTTAAGATCTTCATGTCGTAGGTACATCATATGGCCGCTGCGGTACCCTTTAAAGCTTAACCTGTCTTTCATTTTTCCACTTGGGTCAAGCTGCCATAACGTGTATTTAGCATCAAAGTAATTTGTTGCGCCATCGTAGTAACCCGCTTGAATCATGACGTTTAAATACGGGTTTTGCGCCATCGCTAAACGTAAGTTTTCGCCGGTATTATTTTTACTACGATCCCATGGGTGAACATTGCCAAATAAGTTGTATTTAACATCCGTTTTATAGTTGAGCTCTTCACGCAGGTAATAGTTAATTGCAGGCGTAAATGAGTGCAGCCAAGAGGTAAGCTCAGCCCAGTAATCAGGTGATTCGCCAGCATCGCGTTTATCAATACCTAAATAGCGCGAATCTAGACGTCCGACAGTTTGTCCGCGCTCACGTAAAAGTTCTTTCCAAAAAAATTGAGTGGGAATATCTAAGTTGTTTTGCGCTACAAACTGCTCTGAAAGGCCAGCATATTCGGCCATTTTCTTTATTATTTGGTGTTTTTTATCGGCATCGATAAAGCCACCTTTAGCGAGGGCAGGAATAAGCTCATTAATAGTGAACTGTTCTACTTCGGGTAAAAGTTCATTGAGATCTTTTTCTTGCAAGTTTTTATTCAGTGCTTTGTGATACCACGCAGTTGCAGCAAAATAAGGTAAGCGATTAGCCGCTTTTATAGGACCATCGCGTTTTATACCAATATCGGTCGGCGATACTAAAACCACCCCATTAATGTACATCCATTGACTGTTTTGTAGTTCATGGGCAAGGCCTGATACACGAGTAGTGCCGTAGCTTTCTCCAATTAAAAACTTAGGTGAGCGCCAGCGCTCGTTTCGGTTAACAAAGGTATTTAGCCATTCAGCTAAGTATTTTATGTCGGCATTGACACCAAAAAAGTGCTCTTTTTGTTGCTCTTTCGAAAGCATTTCACCTTTAGCGTTTTCTACTACGCGTGAATAACCTGTATTTACCGGATTTACATAAACAATATCTGCTACATCTAATACTGAGTAGGGGTTATCTTTTACGCCATAAGGCTGAATGGGGTAGCCTTCGTCATCAATTTTTAATACGCGTGGGCCAGTATAGGCTAAGTGCATCCATACAGATGCAGAGCCAGGCCCGCCATTAAACGATATCAGTAATGGGCGAGCTGCGGTGTTATCGACTTTATCTCGTGTGTAATAGGTATATTGTAATGTGGCAATGGTATCGCCATTATCATTCCACACCGGCTGAGTGCCTGTTTTAACGGTGTAGCTAAAGCGTTCACCATTAATTTTTGCTTTATGCTTAGTGACTACGTGGCTATCAATGTCTATTTTTCGTTGGTTTTCTGCTGTTGCAGTACTGCTAAGCAATACGATGGCAAGCGCTAAGGTGTAACGAGTTAATTGGACAAGCTTCATTGTCGTTCCTTATTTTTGTTTAGATGCTATTTAAAATAAAAAACACACAAATAACAAAAGTATTGAGATTAATGGTCGATAATACTGGTTAAGTCTAAACTTATACACGGCGTGTTTGTTTATTTAGGGTTAATTTATCCTAGCGTGTTTAGCTTAGCTAAAAAATCAAGTATATTTGGTCGACTTTGTATTTGAATTAAATACAAGCCTTGCGCTACATTAATGGACCTAGCCTACTTACTGGCTACATAAACAGAACTTTACTGGATGTTTTTCATAGCTTGTCGCTTCAGTGCAAGTTTAAGTACGTAAAATAACAAGATTAAAGAGAAGTTTATGCAAAGAGTATTAGTGGTTGAAGACAGTAAAGTAGTGCAGCAGGTGCTACGCCACTTAACGGCTCAATATTTAGATGTCGCTGTCGATTTCGCATGGTCATTAAATGAATGCCAAGACTATATTGAGAAACATAAATACTCGCTGGCTTTAGTTGATTTAACTTTGCCAGATGCACCTAATGGCGAGGTGGCTAAATTCACACTTTCACACGCTATTCCTACTGTGGTACTTACCTCAAAAATTGATGAATATAAGCGCCAACAAATGCTAGAGCTTGGTGTTATTGATTACGTAATTAAAGACAATCGCGATTCATACCATTACGCTATCAAGTTAGTGGCTCAGCTTCTGAGAAATCAAGGCTGTAAGGCGTTGGTTGCTGATGATTCAATGCTAAGCCGCTCTTTAATGAAGCAAATGCTAGAAAAGCAATTATTTGATGTAACCGATGCGCAAGATGGTCAGCAAGCACTCGAAATAATAAAAAGTAATCCTAATATAAAATTGCTCATGACCGATTATGCGATGCCATTAATGGATGGCTTTGAACTGGTTAAAGCGGTGCGTAATTTTAGAGGGCGCGATGATTTGGCCATCATTGGACTTTCGGGGGCAGGTAAACATGGGTTATCGGCTCGGTTTATTAAATACGGTGCCAACGACTTTTTAACAAAGCCATTTATGAATGAAGAGTTTCATTGTCGTGTTATGCAAACAATGGAGCAGTTGTCACTGATTGCGGATATTAAAGAAAGTGCTTACAGAGACTATTTAACGGGTATGTATAACCGCCGTTATTTTTACCAATATGCAGAGCAACTATTAAAAAAACAACAGCAAAATACGCTTGCATTACTCGATATAGATTTTTTTAAAAATATTAATGACACCTTAGGCCACGAAGCGGGCGATCAGGCACTAAAGCAGGTAGCCACGTTAATTAAAACTACGTTTTCTAAGTTTACCGTTGCGCGGGTGGGCGGCGAAGAGTTTGCCATTATATTAGATGATATAGACACGGCGCGTGGGCGAGAGTACTTAGAAGGCTTTAGAAAAAAACTCGCTAAACATGAGTTTTTAATCGATGAAAAACCGTTTTCTATCACCATCAGTATTGGTGTTGCTGATTTTCAAAACACTGATTTAACTCAGGCCATGCGCATCGCAGATGCGGCCCTTTACGAAGCAAAAAAAAATGGCCGAAACTGTGTTGTGTAAATATAAAAAATAACACTAATTACAAGCTAGTAGGGCATCACTTTTGGTGATGCACCAATGTAGCTAAGTTGTTAAAAAAGCGCACCTTGATGGTGCGTTTTTTTTGTTTTAAATTTACTATTTACATTTATCTTATTGATATTAAGTGTTTTTTAATAGTGGCACAAAGGTTGGATTATGTAAGCCAACAGGATAACAATAAAGCGTCCGAGGGGGCCACTATGAAAATGATTAGTGCAATCATAAAACCATTTAAATTAGATGATGTGCGTGAAGCGCTCGCTGATTTAGGTATTGAAGGGATGACCGTAGTTGATGTTAAAGGTTTTGGACGTCAACGAGGCCATACAGAGCTGTATCGTGGAGCAGAGTATCAGGTAGATTTTATTCCTAAGATCAAACTTGAAATTGCTACTCGTACTGAAAATTGCCAACGCGTAGTTGAAGCAATTACCAAAATTGCATCAACAGGCAAAATTGGTGACGGTAAAATTTTCGTGTACGACTTAGATCAAATTGTGCGTATTCGTACGGGCGAACTTGATGAAGAAGCAATTTAAGGGGGCTGATTAATGGAAAACACAATTGTAGAACTCAAATTTTCACTCGACACCTTTTATTTTCTGGTGTCGGGTATATTAGTAATGTGGATGGCAGCAGGTTTTGCCATGTTAGAAGCGGGTTTAGTTCGCTCTAAAAACACCACTGAAATTTTAACTAAAAACGTGGCGCTGTATTCTATCGCATGTACCATGTTTTTATTAGTTGGCTACAACATTATGTATGTAGACAACGCTGAAGGCGGCATTATCCCTTCAATTGGCGCATTAATTGGCACGCAAGCGGCCGATGCTGACCACTCTTTAGAATCTGACTTTTTCTTCCAAGTAGTATTTGTTGCAACGGCTATGTCGATTGTATCGGGTGCGGTTGCTGAACGTATGAAGTTATTTGCTTTCTTAGCATTTGCAGTTGTTTTAACTGGCTTTATTTACCCAATGGAAGGTTACTGGACATGGGGCGGCGGTTTCTTATCAGAAATGGGCTTTGTTGACTTTGCAGGCTCTGCAATTGTTCATGGTGCCGGTGCTGCAGCTGCTTTAGCGGGTGTAATTTTACTTGGCGCTCGTAAAGGTAAATACGGTAAAAACGGTGAAATTTACCCAATTCCAGGCTCTAACCTACCACTTGCTACATTAGGTACGTTTATTTTATGGATGGGTTGGTTTGGTTTTAACGGTGGTTCGCAATTACTTCTTTCAGATAAAGAAAATGCAACAGCTGTAGGTCAAATTTTACTTAACACTAACGCTGCTGCTGCAATGGGTGCAATTGCTGCACTGTTTGTATGTAAAGTGTTGTGGGGTAAAGCTGATTTAACTATGGTACTAAACGGCGCATTAGCAGGTTTAGTGGTTATTACAGCAGACCCACTTTCACCATCTCCATTAATGGCGTGTTTACTAGGTATTTTAGGTGGCTCACTGGTTGTATTTAGCATTGTAGCTCTAGATAAAGCGAAGATTGATGACCCAGTAGGTGCTATCTCTGTTCATGGTGTATGTGGCGCGCTAGGTATTATGTTAGTGCCTGTATCTAACGGCGATGCAAACTTTGTAACACAGCTGATTGGTTTAGTGACTATTTTAGCCTTTGTTTTTGTAGCTTCATTTATTGTGTGGGCTATTTTAAAGCAAACTATGGGTATTCGCGTAACCGAAGAAGAAGAGTTAAGCGGTATGGACCAACACGATTGTGGTGTTGATGCTTACCCTGAGTTTGTATCTGTTCGCAGTAACTAATATTAAATAGATTAATCATTGTGTTCACAAAGCCCTACCTTGGTAGGGCTTTTTTTCGTTTCAGGGAAGGTTAACTTTTCAGGTGTTAGGCTATACCCAATATGCTAAGCTCACACTCGTGAATAAACCTTGGAATAAATTACACTTAAATGGCTGACAACAAAAAAACACCCAGTAGTAAAACCACTCCTAAGCGTGCACCTAAAGCAACTAGCTCGCCACGTAAAGCTAAATCAAAAACGACTAAAAAAACGTCAAACACTGTTGTTAAACGCACATTTATGCGAAAAACATGGTCTGTTTTTTGGAAATTGAGCTTAGCTGTTTTTATTGCTATGGCCATGTATCTTATTTATTTAGATTCAAAAACAACACGTATATTTGAAGGTAATAAATGGCAGTTACCTGCCCAAGTATACGCACGCTCAATGGAGTTTTACCCAGGGCAGTTTTTATCTAGTCAAGAGGTTGTGTGGGAGCTTGAGCGCCTAAATTATTCATCAGTTAATAGGCTAAGCCGCACGGGACAGTTTGTAAAAACAGCCGATAGCATAAAAATTTACCGACGAGACTTTGAGTTTTATGATGGCCTTGAAGAATCGCACATTATTGAGCTGCGTTTTGCCGGGCAAAAGGTCGCAACCATTAAAGATAAATTTGGCAGGCGCCTAAACAGCGCTCGCCTAGAGCCTGTGCAAATAGCTCGAATTGGAAATGATTCAAAGCAAGATAGAGAGTTTGTACCGCTTGATAAGTTTCCGCCTATGTTGAAAGACACGTTATTAGTGGTAGAAGATCGGGATTTTTATCAGCATCATGGTGTGTCGGTATTTTCTATTTTGCGCGCGCTTTATTCAAACATTAAAGCAGGGCGTACCGTGCAAGGTGGCAGCACCTTAACGCAGCAGCTTGCAAAAAATATATACCTAACGCGTGAGCGTTCTTTAGTGCGTAAAATAAATGAAGCATTTATTGCGCTTATTCTAGATTACCGTTATTCAAAAGATCAGATTTTAGAAGCTTATTTAAATGAAGTTTACCTAGGTCAATCTTATAACCAAGGCGTGCATGGCATGGGCTTGGCCTCTGAGTTTTATTTTTCAAAGCCTGTTGATGAGCTGGAATATGACCAAATAGCGCTGCTAGTGGCGATGGTCAAAGGGCCTTCGTATTACAATCCTCGTCGCTATAAAGAGCGCACTATGGAGCGTCGCGACCTAGTACTGCGTTTAATGGTTGAAAACAAGCTACTAACTACAAAAGAATACCGTGCATCACTCAAACGCCCAATTGATATAGCGCCTATGAAAGCAAGTTTACAAAAGTCATACCCTGGCTTTTTAGAACTTGTAAACCGTGAGCTTAAGCAGTTATTACCTGATCAAAAAACACTAGATGCTGGGGTTCGTGTATTTACTTACTTTGATTTGCAAAAACAAACGGCGATGGAAGAGTCCATTCAAAAAAGTTTACCGTATTTAGAAAAACGTCCTAACACCGATAAACTCGAAGCAGCCATGATCTCAGTTAATGTAGAAAAAGGCGGTGTGTCGGCTTTAGTGTCGGGGCGCGATGTTCGCTACTCAGGTTTTAACCGAGTGCTCGATACTAAACGAAATATTGGCTCTTTAGTTAAACCCGCGGTGTACTTAACAGCCCTGCAGTTACCACATTATAACTTAGCCACATTACTTGATGACTCCCCTGTGCAGGTAACAAATGAGCAAGGTAAAGTGTGGCAACCTGAGAACTTTGATCACCAATACCGAGGTGCATTACCACTTTATAAAGCCTTCAGTAACAGTATTAATATTCCTGCGGTAAATTTAGGTCTAGATGTAGGTGTTGATAAAGTAGCAAATACGCTCAAAGGATTAGGCGCAAAAGGTAATATAGATGAATACCCCTCGCTGCTACTTGGTGCTGTAGAAATGTCGAGCTTTGAGGTCGCCCAGCTTTATACCACTATCGCAGCAGATGGCGAGTATAGAGAGCTTACCTCTGTATCTGCGCTAACAGACTCGGTAGGTAACGTTTTGTATAAGCATAAAGTTAAGTCTGAGCCGCGCTTTGCAAAAGACGCAGTATATATGACTAAATATGCCATGAAGCGAGTGACAAAAGACGGCACCGCTAAGCGTTTAAATTTACACTTTCCATCAATTCAGCTTGCCGGTAAAACAGGCACTAGTAATGATTTACGTGATAGCTGGTTTGCAGGGTTTGATCAAAACACAGTGACCGTTGCATGGCTTGGTAGAGACGATAATAGAAGCACAGGTTTAACAGGGAGTGTGGGCGCGTTAGAAGCTTATATTCGTTACTTAAAACCGCTCAACCCTGAAGCAATAGCTGATACACGCCCGCCATCAATAAGATGGGCTTTCGTCAATGAAAGAACGGGTTTACAAGCACCGCCCGGATGCGGAAAAGTCATTCAGTTACCACTAAGAGCCAGTGAGTTTGAACCTAGGCCGCAGTGTATACGCTAATAAAATAAAACCTTAATAATAAAACCGCTAACTCAGCGGTTTTATTATATTTGCTTCACTATCTAGCAATCAAAATTTGAAACTAAATAAATTTTAATTACTTTTATTAGCTTATTTTTTTAGAAGTAAATTAAAAAGCAGTAAGTATGATTAGACTAAAGTAGCACTTTGCGAGATTAAAAATAAGAGCTTTGTAACGAGTATGTTAATGGTTTGATTAACTGAATTATTGTTAATTAATTGCCTGTTTTTGTTTCTTTAAATTAACATTAAAAATCTTATATATCACAAATAAACATGTAAAAATAAATTTAAGTTATTGTTTTTAATTTATTTTTATTTATGTTTTGGTTTTATTTAATTAACATATTTACAATTCGTACCCTTTTGATACCCTCTGTATGCATTTTGTATAAAGTGCAAAAATAATTATAAACTTAACAGGGATAAGAGTATGAAAAATATTTTCAAAAAAAATCTTACGGCAATAGCGGTTCTCGCTTCACTAGGTGTAGCGCTTCCAGCAGTGGCATCTGATGTTGTAGGTTCTATCGATAATATTTCTACTACAGCAGGGTATACCGTAACAGTAAAAAATCCTGCAACAGGGTTAGAAAGAACATTAAATATTTCTGAAGACGGTTCATTTCGATTTGCTTCATTGCCTTCAGGTAGCTATCAAATACAAATCTTAAAAAACGGTGCCGTTGTAGCTGAAGATAGTGTTCGCGTTTCATTAGGCGCTAATGCAAAAGCGAGCTTTGATTTAGCACAAGTCAGTGATTCCGGTCCTGAAGTAATTCAAGTATTAGGCGCTCGTATTTCTTCGATTGATTTAACAACTGCCGATTCTGGCCTAGTTATTACAGATGCTGAAATAGACCGTATGCCGATAAACAGAGACCTTACCTCGGTTGCATTGTTGGCACCTGGAGCTGTTAAAGGAGACAGTGCTTTTGGTAATACTGCGTCGTTTGGTGGCTCATCAGTAGCTGAAAATGCATGTTATATTAATGGCTTAGAGGTTACTAATACCCGCCAAGGCCTTGGTTGTGGTGAAGTGCCGTTTGAGTTCTATGACCAGTTCCAAGTTAAAACGGGTGGTTACTCTGCCAAATTTGGCCGCGCAACCGGTGGTACCATAAATACAACTACTAAAAGTGGTACAAATGAGTGGGAATTTGCGGCAGTTGTGCAATTTCAACCAGACTCTTTGCAAGAAGAAGGAAGTATTTCTCGTGGTAACAACGGCGCAGGTCAAATATTTAGAGATGAAAGCTTAGACACTGATAGCAAAACAGATGTGACTATTTCTGCTGGTGGCCCTCTAATTGAAGACACGTTGTTTTTCTATGGATTAATTAACCCAAGAGATACTGAGTCTACATACACGTGGGGTGGAGATGAATTTTCGCCAAACGATCAATACCGTAATGAATCAGCTTCTGGTGGCGATAATTTATTTTGGGGCGGTAAGCTTGATTGGGATATTAATGAAAACCATAGGTTAAGCTACTTTGCTTACTCTAATCGTCGTGATATTGAGCGTTCAGTATACGAATACAATAACGGAACTGTGGGCGACCGTATCGATGGCGCCATTTTAAAGCGTGGTGGTGAAGCACAAAGCTTAAGTTATACGGGTGTTTTAACTGAAGACCTAGTTGTTACTGCTATGGCTGGTAATATTAAAACCGAATATGAAACGCAATCAGAAAACTTGGTTTGTCCATCTATTACCGACTCTCGAGGTACTGCTAATCCAATCACTGGCTGTGGTGCCGGCGGTAGCTTTGGTGCCAATAATGATGAAAATACCCAATATCGCTTAGATGTTGAATATGTATGGAATGACCATGAAATAACATTTGGTATCGATTACCAAGAGCGTAAGTCTGAGAATATAAGTAGTCCTATTGGTGGCCACAGCTATGATTACAGAACACTTGCAGATAATGGTAGTTGGCAAGCCGATAATGGCGCATTAACAAATAACACTGGTGCCGCGCTTGACTATGTTGAAGACCGTATCTTTGATGGCGGCGGCAGCTTTGAATCAGAGTTAACAGCTTACTACATAGAAGATCAGTGGCAAGTAACAGAGGATTTCTCAGTTAAAGTTGGCTTACGTATTGATGAGTTTGATAGCTGGGGTACGACTGGTAAGTTACTAACTAGCTTTGAAACAGATATTGCACCTAGACTAGGCTTCACATGGGATCCTACAGGTACAGGCGACACTAAAGTTTATGGTACATATGGGCGTTATTACTTACCCGTAGCCAATAATACTATTTTTAGAGCCGCATCAGGGGTTAGTGATATAACCACAGCTTATACATATACTGGTGTTGATTCGCAAACTGGCGCACCAACAGGCCTAACGCCATTAGCTGATACGCTTGGGAATGGTGGTATTCAAAACTCACAGCAAGTGAGTGGTGTACCGGTTATACCTGAAAAAGATATCTTCCAAGCGCAAGAGGCTGATCCATTCTCTAAAGATGAATATATTATTGGTATACAGCAAGCTTTAAATGATGAATATACAGTAGGTGTTAAAGGTATATACCGCGAAGTTGCAACAGCATTAGATGACTACTGTGGGCGATATGCATACCCTTACTGCGTAATGATAAACCCTGGCGATTCGTCTAGCTGGTACAGTGACGGTTACTATTGGAATGGAACCGATTGGGGAGATTCATCATTCAATAACGACGGTGTTCCAGATAGTGGTTCTTTAACTACCTATTCAGCAGAAACAATAGGCCTACCTAAAGCAAATAATGAATACACCGCTGTAGAGTTTAGCCTTGACTATAAAGCTGACACTATTCGTTATCAGTTTGGTTATACATGGGCTAGAAGTGTAGGTAATTTTGAAGGTGCTGTTAAATCAGATATTGGTCAAGCTGATGCGGGTATTACCCAAGACTTTGACTTTCCAGCAGTTATGGATGGATCTCAGGGCTATCAACCTAATGATAGACGCCATACATTTAAATTCTTTGGTAGTTGGGAGCCAATGGAAGACTTAACTGTAGGCTGGAATGCTACTTTACAAAGCGGGCGTCCTAAGAGCTTATTTGGTCAAGGCTATCCATCTACCGATCCAAATTTAAATGGCGGTTGGGGTGATACTTTCTACATTTATACTAATGAGTGTCCAGATACAAATGGCAACGGCGACTGTGATCAAGATGAGAAAATCTATGAAAAACATAGCCGAGGCACAAATGGCCGTACACCTTGGGTATTTAACTTAGATTTATCTGCTGCATATGATTTCACAGTATCTGATATCGACATGCGTGCATCGGTTAATGTATTTAACATTTTCAACTCGCAAACAGAGTCATCACTGAATGAACACTATGAGCAAAATGAAGGTGAAGTAAATGCGTACCATGATGCTGCATACTCATGGCAAACACCACGTTACGTTCGTATAGGTTTGGAAGCTCGCTTTTAATACTTATTAAAAACTAACCTTAAAAACCCTTCTTAATCGAAGGGTTTTTTGTAATTTAAAAGCACTTTTATAATTTTCAAGATTTAAAAAATTGCATTGATTTAGTTAAGTCATCAGAGAGCTGACTAAGTTGCTGTGCGTCTTGCAGTGTAGATTGTGCAGAGAGAAGAGTGTGATCAGCTAAGTTACTGACTTCTTGCGAATCAGTTAATGCTTGGGTGGTTGCGTTAGATTGCTCTTTAACCCGCAGTGCTATTTCCTCGCCTTGGTGTTTTATATCGCCCATACTTTGCTCTGCACTTTGTAAAATATCGTTTGTTTCGGTGGCGGCTTTTACCGATTGTTCCATCTTCTGGACACTTGAGCGCATTTTTTGTTGTGTATCGTCAGAGGCCTGCTGAAGTGAGCTAATTATTTGGTGAATTTCTTGGGTTTGAGTTTGTGTACGCTGGGCAAGGGTTCTTACTTCATCAGCTACCACGGCAAAACCACGGCCATGTTCACCGGCTCGTGCGGCTTCTATTGCTGCGTTTAGGGCTAATAAATTAGTTTGATCGGCTATTTCGCTAATGCCTTTACTTACTTTACTAATTTCTTGGCTATCTTGAGCTAGTCTATCTAAGGCTTGTTGGCTTTCGGTAAATTCAACTTGAAGGTCTTGCATGTATTTGGCTAGTTCCATGGTGTTGTTAGAGCCTTGCTTTACATGTTGCGCGGCATCTTGCGCTGTTAACATCGCTTGATTAGCAGAGTCTTCTACACTCACTGCACTTTGCTCCATATTACTTAGTGCATCATGAATAGCGTTTACCCGTTTTTGCTGTTTTTCAACATCGTTACTCGTTTGGCTGCTTGCCTGTGAAAGCGATTTAGTGGCGCCGCATAGCTCCACAGTACTTGCTTTTACATTCTCTAAAAGTTTTGAAAAGGCATTAAGAAGTGAATTATATCGCGCTGCAATAATATCCATTTCATCATTAGTACTTGAGTTGATAACCGCATTTAAGTCGCCATTTGCTGCTCTTTGCGCAGCTTCGGCAAAGCGATTAATGGTATCAACTACCGCAAAATAAAAACCAACCATTAAGTAAAATGCAATCAATAAACTAATTAATGATGCAGCTAATACAGTGTTTCTAGTCAAGCGTTGCGTGTTCAGTTTTTCATTTATTAGCGATTCAAGGGTAGGGATGCTTTTATCAATTAGTTGGCTAATACGACTAAGCACTTGGCTGGTAAGCCCTGCAAATTCGTCTTGTGTAAGCTGTATATCATCTGGTTCAAGCAGCTTTTTATCAATGGCTGTTTTAAAAGCGGCTATGGCGTTATGTAAATTAGTGAGAGAGGGCGTCAGTGCTTTATTTACAGATGCATCGGCCGTGGTGGCAATTGTAAGTATTTTATCGAGTTGCTGCTGGTACAAAGGTAGTGATTTACTTAAGTTTGAAAGCGCAATGAAAGTCTCTGGTGTAAAACGCTGGTTAGTAAGAACAGTATTAGCGCTTTGCGCTGTCGCATTTATCTGCATGATAAGCGCAGGTATAGGCGTAACTAATGCGCGATTAACATAAGCACTCGCAAGTTGGTTATCTAAGGCTAAATTAGACTGTATTGAAACCAGCTCAAGTACGTCATTCATTTGCTCATCTTTTACATTAAAGCCACGTGCTTTAGCTACTTTTACATTTTTATAGGTTTCACCCTGCATTTGATTTGCAAGAATGTCTCTGTAGCTCAGTAATCCTTGTTTTTGCATTTGAGAGACGCTTATACTCTCGCTTAATAAAGAGACTAAAAAAAACAAACTAAGCGCAAGGGGTAATAATAAAATACCAAAAACTAAACCAATTTTAGTTTTATATTTTAAGTTGCCCATTAATGATATAGCAGGTGCTGCTAAGTGCCTTAAGCTCGTCATACGTTTCTCTTGTGGGGTAAAAGTGAGTCTAAAAAGTGAGACCGTATAAAGGCTAAAAACCATTCAATTATCAATGCGCACAAATAAAAAAAGCCCGTAAGGGCTTTTTTTAACTACAGAGTTAATAACGCACATTATTAACACATGTATTGGATGCTTATAGCTTAGCGAAGGCGCGCTCTGCAGCTTCTATAGTCGCTTGTACTTCTTGCTCTGTATGCGCTGCACACACAAAACCTGCTTCAAATGCAGAAGGTGCTAGGTATACGCCTTCTTCCAGCATTAAGTGGAAAAAGCGTTTAAAGCGTTCTAAATCACATTCTGTAGCTTGTTTATAAGTGGTTACTTTTTCTGCTTCAGTGAAGAAAAAGCCATACATACCGCCAGCGTAGTTAGTGGTTAAAGGAATGCCTGCTTTTTTAGCGCCTGCTTCAAAACCTTCACAAATTGCTTTAGAAATAGCTTCTAACTTATCGTGCAAACCTGGTGCACTTAATAGCTCAAGCGATTTTAAACCCGCAGCCATTGCAATAGGGTTACCAGAAAGTGTACCGGCTTGGTAAACCGGCCCTACTGGCGCAATGTAATCCATAATTTCGGTTTTGCCGCCAAAGGCACCAACAGGCATGCCGCCACCAATGACTTTACCTAAACATGTTAAGTCAGGTTTTATGTTGTAATACGCCTGAGCGCCACCTAATGCAACACGAAAACCGGTCATTACTTCGTCAAAAATAAGCACTGATTTGTACTCATCACATACTGCACGCAAGCCTTCTAAAAAGCCTTCTACAGGAGGAATACAGTTCATGTTACCCGCTACTGGCTCAACGATAATACAGGCAATGTCGTCTGCGTATTTTTCAAATACCGCTTTTACTTCATCAAGGTTATTAAACGATACGGTAAGCGTGTGCTTTGCAAAATCCTCAGGGATACCAGGTGAATTTGGCACACCCATGGTTAATGCGCCAGAGCCTGCTTTTACTAGTAATGAGTCAGCATGGCCGTGGTAACAACCTTCAAACTTAAGGATTTTATCGCGCCCTGTATAGCCACGGGCTAAGCGAATGGCGCTCATTGTTGCTTCAGTACCCGAGCTTACCATGCGTACTTTTTCGATTGAGGGAACAAGCGCTTTTACTTTTTCGGCCATTAAAATTTCGGCTTCAGTGGGCGCCCCATAACTTAAACCGTTTTCTACCGCTTCGTGAACAGCTTGCTTTATAGCTGGGTGGTTATGGCCCATGATCATCGGGCCCCACGAACCTACATAATCGATATAACGGTTGCCATCGGCATCAAAGGTAAAGGCACCCTCGGCTTTGGTGATAAATAGTGGCGTGCCACCTACTCCGTTAAATGCACGTACAGGTGAATTTACACCACCAGGAATTGAAGTTTGTGCACGATTAAATAAATCTTGGCTAATTGTCATGAAAAATCCTATAAATTGTCGCTTGGTAAAAGTGTTTAGCTGTCGCGTTTGCGGCTAAACCAAGGTACGTCTACTTCATATTGCTCGACTTTATTTTCTACGCCGAGGGTTAAAGCAAACAGTGCCATACGAATTAACACGCCATTTTGTACTTGGCGGAATATAGCTAAATTGTCGTTACTGTTTAAGTCGTTATCAAGCTCATTAGCTTCTAAACGGCTATCGCGTGGGAGCGGGTGCATAAGCACGGAATTTGGCTTACAGTGCGCGTTATAAATTGATTGGCTAATTCTAAAGCCGCCACGGTATTTATTAGCCTCTTCTTGTGAAGGGAAGCGCTCTTCTTGAATACGTGTTTGGTACACAATATCGGCTGCTAAGTTCCCTTCCATTTTGTTGACTAATTGTATTTTATGGCCTGCATTTTCTACCGCATCTAAAATACTCGTTGGCATTTGCAGGCCATCGGGCGCCACCATCGAAAATTTTACGTTTTTGTAATGGCACAATAATTTAGATAATGAATGTACTGTGCGGCCATATTTTAAATCGCCAACTAAGGCGATATGCATGCCATCAATGTTTTGATCAAATCGGTTGAGTTCGCGCTCAATAGTAAGCAAGTCAAGTAGTGCTTGAGTAGGGTGCTCGTTTGGGCCATCGCCACCGTTAATTACCGGTACGGTACAACCGTCTGCAAATTCGCTTACCGAGCCTGCATCAGGGTGGCGCATAGCGACGGCATCAGCGTACGCTGAAATAACGCGCGCAGTGTCGTAAAGCGATTCGCCTTTAGCTAGGGCTGAGCTTTGCATGCCGGTTGTTTCGCGCACGCCACCGCCTAGTAAATTAAAGGCAGTACCAAAGCTTACACGCGTACGCGTGCTTGGTTCAAAAAACAAATTAGCTAAAATAGCGCCTTCTAGCACTGTTGTTTGCTTTTGTTTTTTAGCATAAGGCTCCATTTTTTTCGCTACTGCAAAAATACGCTCAATGCAGTCTCTGTCGAGTTGATTTACCGACAGTATATGTTCACCTTGGAAACTTAACATGGGGTTATTCCTAATCAATCAAAGGGGCGCGATAATCCATAAAAATGGGGCACGCAATCGCGCGTGTTATAGCAAGTATTGTAAATTGCAGCGCAGTTTAACATGCGCTACACAGCTTATAAATTAGGTTTTATTACCGCAAGCGTAACAATAATTAGCAGCGCAATAACTGGGAGCTCATTAAAAATACGATAAAAGCGGTCCGTTTTGGTGTTTCTGTCGTGTTTAAAGTCGCTCAGTAATTTAAAGCAGTAGCCGTGATATAGATATAAAATAATGACCAGTACCAGTTTGTAGTGCAGCCACATGCTGTATCTAAACCACTCACGGCCATATTCTACAATAGTGAGTACACCAAAAACGGCCGTTAAAATAGCAAACGGGGTAACAAAAAAGAGTAGCCGGCGTTCCATCACTTTAAGCATAGAGTTACAGGCTTTTTCTTCGCTCATTGCGTGGTATACGAATAACCGAGGTAAATAAAAAATACCGGCAAACCAAGCAATCATAAAAAAAATGTGCAGTGTTTTATAAATTAGTAAAGCGCTCATAAGAATCCTAAAGTAGGCTGTTACGAATAGTTAAAATATTATTTATTTGATCCCAGCGTAATAGCCCCATTATTTGCTGATCATCTAGCAAGTTGTATACATACAGGGCGCCGCTGCGTTTATCTTTTAAAATATCAAAGGCATCAGCTAAGGTCGACTGGCTGCTAATGCCTTGTAAGCTAATGTAGTTTATATTTATGTTTTCGCCCGACATCAGGGTAAGGTCGTACTCTGCTAAGCGATAGCCGTTTTCTTCATCGTAAACTATTAAAGGGGTTTGGCTATCCATGGCGTCTAAGGTGTTTTTAATTTGCTCTTTATCGTCTGAATAAAGCAGTTTAAAGTCCTCATCCATATCATCCATTATGCCCACTTTTTGTAGCGCCTCCGTTGCGGGCGATACATGATAGGGTAGCCCCTGAAAATCAAGCTGGTGCAAAAATATAGACCGATTGCCAAATACTTGCAGCGCCGTTACATAGGCGGTTGTTATCACTAACATGGCCGGTACAATAATCTCTGGCGAGGACGTAAGCTCCATCACAGTTGTTAATGCTGCTAACGGCGCATGTAATGTAGCTGCGAGTAATCCTGCCATTCCTAATACGCCGTAAGTACCAGCAATGTCAGCACCTGGGCTTATAAATTGGGCAAAAAAGGCCATTAAAGTACCTGTTAATACACCTAGCCCAATAACGGGACCTATTAAGCCACCCGGTATTCCTAGGCCAATGGCAAACAAGGTCGCCAGCAGTTTAGCTATTAAAATAGTGGTAAGTAGCTGCGCGTTTTCAGGCGATTCAACCGCAATAGTAATCGCACTCATACCCGAACCCATTGCTTGGGGCACTGCATAGGCAATAATACTCGCAATACAACCTGCAATGAGTAAACGAGGAAACATGCTTAAAGGTTTAAATGTTTTTATGATCAGCATTAAATTTTGATTAAAGCTATAGGCAATTGCCCCTAAGGCCATGCCACATAAAATTAAATATGGGTAATGCCAACCACTCAATGGCGTAATGCTAATAAGTGCAAGCTCTGAGCCTTCACCAAACACAAATTGGGTTGCTAATGCACCAGTTAGTGCGGCAAGCATAATTGGTACAAAAATATGCACTTTGTACTCACGTAGCACCACTTCCATTACAAAAATAACCGCAGCCAGTGGGGTATTAAACGAGGCCGCAATACCAGCGGCGACACCACAGCCACTTAATGTACGCATGGCGTTATGCGGTAAATGAAGTTTATCGGCTAATATACTTGCGCCAGTGGCGCCCATATGAACAGATGGCCCTTCGCGGCCCACCGAAAAACCACTAATAAGTGCCAGTGCACCACCAACAAATTGGTTTACGGTGTTGTAAAGCGGCATTTGCCCGTAGTGGCGTTTAATGCGATGAATAACAAAAGGAATGCCTAATCGGTAGTGCTTAAAGCCAGTAAATGCAGCAAATGTAGCAATCAGTAGCGCAGCAATTAACGGCATTAAAACCCGTTCAATAGTGGGGATGGTAGTAAAATTATCGGGAGTGTCTAAAAATAAGCTTTGAAAAAACAGAATCGTTAAGCGAAATAAAATAATAAAAAATGCAGCAATTAAACCAGCACTTACGCCTAATAAGCATAATTGCACAGAGGTTTTTGGTTTTGCTAATCGACGCCTGAGTTGCTCAAGCCACATGCTGTATTCTCCGCCACATTTTTTCAGCGAGCAGTTTAACAAAAGTGTGCAGGTAAGTCCTTGTGATTTTGCAATTTTAAACACTTATATTAACAAATATTACAGCAATCACTGAAAACACATTTTGCTATCGTATCGGCTAAAGCAATAGTTAAAAGCCTAAGATACCTCAAGAGATGTTTGACTATACTTGATTAAAACACTCGGGTATTAGATAATCACGCCATTGCGATATTGAGGGTTTTAAAATGTCTGAAGAATTACCAATAAAGTTCAGCGATGCAGCTGCTGTTCGTGTTAAACAGTTAATCGACGAAGAAGAAAATCCAGATTTAAAACTGCGTGTTTACGTAACAGGTGGTGGTTGTTCTGGTTTTCAATATGGTTTTACTTTTGATGAAAAAGCAAATCCTGGCGATTTAGAAATAGTTAAAAATGGTGTAACCCTGGTTATTGACCCAATGAGTATTCAGTACTTAGTTGATGGCGAAGTGGATTACACAGAAGGGTTAGAAGGCGCACGCTTTTTTGTATCTAATCCTAATGCAACGACTACCTGTGGGTGTGGTGCAAGTTTTAGCGTTTAAGCAATTTACGCTTAGCTATTAAAGCCGCGTTAGCGGCTTTTTTAATGCCTAAAATTCAATTGGGCTGTAATGGGTAAACTGCATTATTAATACAAAAAAGCCTAATACAAAAGCAGAAAAGGCAAGTATGTATAAAAAGCCTTTCTTACCTTGTTTAATGGGTACTCCGTAGTGACGTAAAAACAAAAACCATAAAAAGCATAGTAAAATAGGCAACAAAAATAAGACTCTAAACATACTTCCTCTTTAGTCCCTTAGTTAGGGAAAAACGTTATTTATGGGAACTTTTTTACCCTTACTGTTGTTTAAACATCAATACAGCAAGGTTATTTGCACGTTAATTTGTAACAAAGTGCTTTTATCTTACAATTAATTTTTTAGGAAAAAACTTAATATTTTTGGTACGTTAACTTAAATATTCAGCATAAGTAAAGGTTAGTGGTTGGGTAAATTTATGCAAACTATGTAATTAATTATTTAACCGAACTGTTAATAGTATATAATGTATCCAAGAGTGAGACGGGCAAAATTTCACTCTTAATAAAAATAAACCTATATCCTATTTTTGCGGGTTAGCACTGAATAGATTGGTAGGTTGAATAAGTAGCAATACCTTTGCTTATTTAAGCAATAGCTTGCTATTGAATAATGTAGTGGGTATCTGCTTATATGCCTCCAATCATTGTGTGACTACTGCTTTGACGGGTATGTCATATCATCTAGTAGGAGATGTAAAATGATGGGCAAGACTGTTTCTTCTGAAGAAAACGAAAAGCTAACTAAATGGCTTAAAACAAAACGCCATGAAAAGGGTCATACAATGCGTAGCCTGGCACAAGTGCTAGGAACACCTCACTCATTTATCGGTAAGATTGAAAATCAAGAACGCCGCTTAGATGTTATTGAGTTTGTACGTTACTGTAATGCACTTGAAGTTGATCCGCATGAAGCGCTAGGCTTAATTAAAGCGGATTAATATTGTTTTGCTTAGGGTGTTATAAGGGGCACTTGAACGGCCTAAGCAAATCACGTTAATGCAGGGATGCATTACATATTTTTATGGTAATTTTGCTCTAACTGATAGAGCTTATGCCTAATCAAATATAAAAACACCAGCGAAGGTATTACCATTAATGCCGTTAACACAAAAAATAATGCCCAATTTCCCATTAGCCAATCATCAATAACCACACCACTGTAACTTGAAAGCAGTGTACGCCCTAAATTCCCAAGCGAAGCCAGTAATGCATAATGTGTTGCACTAAATGCCCGGTCACATAACATCGATATAAATGCCACCATAGCCACTAACGACCAAGCCTGAGTAAAGCCATCAATTACAATAGCAAAAGCGTATAAGCCTAAATTAGGGCCAACCAGCGCAATAGCCGAAAATGCTAAATTAGACCCCGCCATAGCAACGCCACTTATAAATAACCCTTTTACAATGCCGTACTTTTGATTGAACAAGCTGCCCACAAAGGTAAAAGCAATGGTGAGTACTGCAGTGCCTACTTTTGAAAAAGTAGCTATGTCGCTGTTGCTAAAGCCTATTTCTTTATAAAAAACAATCGACATACGCCCTAAAAAAGCTTCGCCTATTTTAAATAAGAAAATAAATGCTAATAAGGCAAGGGCTGTTTTAACCCCATTTTTAGCAAAAAAGGTTTTAAAGGGATCAACCACTGTAACGCCAAGCCAAGCAATCACTTTAGTAAAGGGCGTTTGCTTAATGCTGGCTAGTTTTTCAAGGTATACGCGCTCAAGCTCTGCGTGAACAGCTTCTCGGTTTGATTTAGGCTCTTTGGCAAACAACACGCCGCTCATTAGTATCAACATAACAGCGGCTAAAAAGTAATACACTTGTGGCCAATCTAAAGAGGGGATATCGGCCATGTAAAAAGGAATAGCACCCAGTAATGCGTAACCTGTCCACCAACCCGATGTGGACATAGCAGCAGCTGCAGTGGCTTTATGAGATTCGTTTTCGCTTAACGTGTCTATTCTAAAAGCATCAATTGCTATGTCTTGTGTGGCAGAGGCGACTGCGATAAGTAAACACAAGCCAGCGGCAATCGCTAAGTTTGCTTTTAAATCAAGCCCCGCTAAAAGCAGGGTGCCAATAAACATAAAGCTTTGGCAAAATAAAATCCAGCTGCGACGTTGCCCGAACCATTTGTACAATAACGGCAGTTTGGTTCTATCAATAAGCGGCGACCACATAAAATTAATGCTATATGCGCCAAATACAATACCAAATAAGCCAATCATACTTCGGCTTAGGCCTTCGTCTTTTAGCCAAGCCGACATCACAGAGCCAATCAGTACCCATGGAAAACCACTGCTCATACCAAATATAAAAATATTGATTAAACGTTTATCTTTAAAATACGAGAAATATTCGCTTACTGAGAGGGTTTTGCTCATAGGGCCTTCATTGGCGTTGGGTGCAACTTAGTTGCACCTCAGTGATTTATAATGGGGTTTGCTCAAGTACTTTAATATTTAAAATAACAACGGGCGTTTTTGGTACAAAGTCGTAGCCAATTTTTTCATTAAAGCCGGTTTCTACAGCCATAATTTTATCTAGCGTGTCGTAACCATCCATTACATTGCCAAACACGGCAAAGCCCCAATCTCTACCTGGGTTTAAATGATCGTTATCATCCATATTAAAAAAGAACTGGCGAGTTCCTGAATGCGGTTCACGGTCTTGATACGCCATAGCGATGCTGTACATATCATTTTTTAAACCATTGCCACTTTCGTTAAATATAGGGTCGTTTTCGTGTAAGCCATCAAGGTCTTTATCGTAGCCACCACCTTGTATTACAAAGTCACGGTCGTTTTCAACATCACGTTCTACACGGTGGAATATACTGCCTTGGTAACTTTTATCCATTACGTAGGTTAAAAAGTTATTTACCGTAATAGGGGCTTTTGAGCGGTCTAGCTCAACCACAATGCTACCCAATGACGTGACTATTTCTACACGCGGAAAAATATTGTCTTTTTGAACAAAACGGCCTTCTTGCGCGGCAAAGGTGCTTACACTAAATAGTAGGCTTAAGCAGATTAAAAATCGTTTCATTGTTAACCTTCTAAAAATTCAATTAATTCTGGGTCCGATACAATGCGGGTTATAATTTGTTCCGTCAACTTATTGAGTTGACCTTCAATTTTGGCGCGATCGTGGCTCAGCGGCCCTTCTAAATTAGCACTGCCACGATACACTTTACTAAAATTGCTGGTAGAGCGAATGACCCGTACGCCTAGCTCAATGTGCGCTTCGCTGGTATGGCTCATGAGCTTTTCAGTCACCTGTGCTTGTAAGGCATGAATGTCTAGTTCAAAGCGGGTTGTTGCTAGGTTAGAAATGCTTGCCCCGTTACGGTTTAGCGCGCTATCTAATACGCTTTTAACAGAGGTTACAATATCTTGGCTGGCAAAGGTTTTGGTTTTGTCCGACTCAACAAGCTTAAGGGTGGCGCTATCACCACGTAAATCAATAACGCTGGTACTTAAACTGGCTGAAATAACGCTAATTTGGCCACTTTTATAAACCGGGTTTAGTATCACTTGGTTTGGCTGGTTACTGCATGCGCTAAACACCAGCATGGAGCAACAGGCTAAAATAAATTTAGTTAATTTCATTTTATAGCATCCCACTATTTTTAGTTGCGCTGAGCACTACAAACTTTTTGTTTGAACCTAATAGCTTACAGTTACCAAACATACGATTTAATTTATCGTGATAATCTAAATGACGATTACCAATAATACGCAGCTCGCCACCTTCTTTTAATGTATCTTTTGCTTGTTTAAACATTTGCCACGCAATGTGGTCGGTAACAGCTTGGGCTTGGTGAAATGGAGGGTTACACAACACCATATCCACACTGTCTCTTGCAAAGCCGGTTAAACAATCGTTTTCTATAAATTGGCAATCATCAAATTTATTTGCTTGGTTAAGTTCTACATTTAAACGTGCAGATTCGACCGCCATGTACGACTCATCAACAAAGGTTACCGACGCATTTGGACAGCGTGATAACGTCATTAAACCCACCACACCATTACCACAACCTAAGTCGATAATGCTTTTTGCTTTTGAGGTTTGCGGCAAGTAATTAAAAAAGAACCGTGCACCTATATCTAACGAATCGCGCGAAAACACATTGGCATGGTTCGTTATATTAAAATCAGTGCCTTCCAGCTGCCAACTTACCGGGAAGTTAGCTTCTTTATAACCGCCTTTAGCTGTACTTAATATTAAACGCGACTTTTTAACGGCCAAGCTTGTTTTGGTCTCGCCAATAAATTGCTCAAACGCTTTTATAGTTGAGTTATGAATTTCTTTTGTTTTACCCGCGGCAATAACCGGTGTGCCAGGGGCAAGTACTTCACTCAACTCGCTTAATTGAAACTGTAAAAACCCGACGTTACGCGGTATTTTTATAAGTACTAAATCAACCTCTTCAGGCAGCGCAGATAAGCTATCTAACTGTGTAAATTGGGCTGTTGATAGTTTATTTTCTTTTAAATTATAGGCTGCAGCTTGGTGGCTAATATAAGAATCGTTAACTGAACAAACCGTTAATTCACTAAAATAACAGGCAAGAGCACCAAACGCGTCGTTTAAAATTAGTAATGAGCGACAATCAGGGTGATGTTCGTTAACATAATTGATAAGGTACTCGTCGGCCGAATCCCACGCTTGTAAACTGCGGTTTTTTTGATCCAAAGGGAAACGTTCAAGAGTAAATGTTTTATCGCCTAGCTGGGCTTGCGTCGTCATAATGGTTTGTTGATCAGTAATCTAATGTAGGTAAATTCTAACATGCAACGGCAAAACGCCAACCCCCAACAGTTACCAAACGGCTTTTCTTATCAAAGTAAGGCGCTTAGTGCGCAAAAAAGCCTCGATTTATTTTATTATTTACAAAAACATCTTAATTGGCAGCAGCCTAATGTCACTGTGTATGGCAGAACAGGGCCCATTCCACGTTTGCAATGTTTTATGAGCGACTTAAATATTGAATATGGTTACTCACACAGTAAACAAACAGTAGAGCCGTGGGATGAGGTGCTTTTAGCAATGCGAAAACGTTTAGAGCGACATTTAAATAAGCCGCTTAATTCGTTATTAGTTAATTATTACCGTGATGGTAACGACACCATGGGCTGGCACAGTGATGATGAAATAGAACTAGGCCCTGAACCTACCATTGTATGTATATCACTTGGTGCTGAGCGCGTACTCAAATTAAAACAAAAAGCCACCAATAAAGTCACCGACTTAAAATTACAAAGCGGTAGTTGCTTAGTGATGAGTGGGCATAGTCAGCGCGACTACCAGCACGCAATCCCCAAACAAACTACGCTTGCTCACCCACGGATCAGCTTAACGTACCGCTTTATTGAGCACATTAAACAAAAGCAATTTAGTTAGTTAAATTAACTTGTTATAGTAGCTGCACAAATCAGTGACTAAATATGGTGTTTTAATGTCAATGCAACAACAAATTCAAGACAAGCTTAGTAGCGCGATTGCCTGTAAGCATTTAAACGTAATTAACGAAAGCCATATGCACAGCGCCGGTACTGAGTCGCATTTTAAAGTAATTGTGGTAAGTGAAGAGTTTGCGGGTAAACGATTACTACAGCGCCACCGCCAAATTAACGAAGTACTAAAAGATGAGCTAGCAAATCACATTCATGCCTTAGCAATTCATACGTACACGCCAGATGAATTTTCAGAGCAGGGTGGCGAAGCACCTGACTCTCCAAATTGTATGGGCGGCTCAAAGCTAAATTAACCACAATGTACGTTAGCCAATATAATAGGGGTATTTGATCAGGTTTAACTGATCAGATCAGTGTTTTTAGTATTAGCCTTTAAACTAGCGCTAATTTTTATTGTAAAAGATATAGGATGATCAATGGTCATTAAGCCTAAAATTCGTGGATTTATTTGTACTAACGCACACCCTGTAGGATGTGCAGAGCATGTTCAAGAGCAAATTAACTATGTAAAACAACAAGGCGAATTAAAAGATGCGCCTAAAAATGTACTCGTAATTGGTGCATCTACTGGTTACGGCTTAGCGTCTCGTATTACGGCGGCATTTGGCGGTGGGGCTAAAACACTGGGTATTTTCTTTGAAAAAGAAGGTACAGAGCGTAAAACAGGTTCTGCTGGTTGGTACAATACAGCAGCATTTCAAGACGCTGCAGATGAAGCTGGGCTTTGGTCAAAAAATATTAATGGCGATGCGTTTTCTAACGAAATTAAGCAAAAAGCAATCGAGACAATCAAAGCAGATTTAGGCAAAGTAGACTGTATTATTTACAGCTTAGCATCGCCTCGTCGTACCGATCCAAATACAGGTGAGGTGTATTCATCTACACTTAAACCTATTGGCAGTGCTGTAACTACAAAAAATTTAAATACGTCAAAGCGCGAAATTGACGAAGTAACAGTAGAAGCCGCAAGCCAAGATGACATCGACAACACCATTAAAGTGATGGGCGGTGAAGATTGGGAAATGTGGATTGATGCATTAAAAGAAGCAGACGTACTAGCCGATAACTTTAAAACCACGGCTTATACTTATATAGGTAAAGAGTTAACGTGGCCAATCTACGGGCACGCAACAATAGGTAAAGCAAAAGAAGATTTAGACCGAGCAACTGCTGCAATTAAAGAATCGACAAAAGATTTAAATGGTCAAGCCTATGTGTCGTCTTTAAATGCTGTTGTTACTCAGGCAAGTTCTGCTATTCCAATTATGCCGCTATATATCTCTGCTTTATTTAAAGTAATGAAAGCCGATGGCACTTATGAAGGCACTATTGAGCAAATTCATGCTTTATTTAGCGAAAACCTATACGGTGAAAACCCACGCTTTGACGAAGGCGGCCACTTATTCCAAAACTACAAAGAGCTAGAAGACGATGTACAAGCACGTGTGCAAGCTGTTTGGGATAAAGTAGACACGAGCTCAATTGATGAGCTAACCGATTATGTAGGCTACCATAACGAATTTTTACGTTTATTTGGTTTTGGCATTGACGCTGTTGACTATGAGCAAGATGTAGATGCAGTGAAGCCAATTGCAAACATGATTGACTAATCATACTTTGTAATTATAAAAAGTCGCTTATTGCGGCTTTTTTGCTTTTAGTGTTTTAGATATTTTGTGGCAGTTAGGTGCTTAGGCTACCACTTTGGTCTACCTTGATTTTTATTTAAAACACTTAACAAAACTAAATAAGCGTTTCTGTCGTATAATTTTCATAAATACACTCGCATAGTCGTACATAATGATGTTAAAATCGAAGCAATATGTGAGGAGTTTTACTGCGTTGCTTGTTTGATATTCCTAGCAAGTTGTTCTTTTGTACCTTGATATATCTTGGATAACTCAAGTGGCGACGTGGTTGATACGATTTTTCAGTTTCTTTCCGTTAATTAATGCAAGTGCGTATGATCAACATAAAAAAAGGTCTGGATTTACCCATAGAGGGCGCGCCTCAGCAAGTTATTCATGATGGTTCTGCCATCAAACGTGTAGCTGTGCTAGGTGAAGAGTTTATCGGTATGCGTCCAACCATGCATGTTCGTGTGGATGACCAAGTCAAAAAAGGCCAGGTACTTTTTGAAGACAAAAAGAACCCAGGCGTCCTATTTACTGCACCAGCTTCTGGTACAGTAAAAGAAATTAATCGTGGTGCTAAACGTGTGCTGCAATCTGTTGTTATTGAAGTAAACGGCAGTGAGCAAATCACCTTTGACTCTTTCAATGCAGATGAGCTTGCAAGCTTATCGCGTGAAAAAGCCAAAGAAGTACTTGTTCAGTCAGGTCAATGGACAGCACTTCGTGCTCGGCCATTTAGCAAAATAGCTGCGTTGGATGCAAATCCTAGCTCTATATTTGTAACCGCTATTGACACAAACCCTCTTGCTGCAGATCCTGCAGTAATTATTGCCGAAAATGCAGCTGCATTTGAAGCGGGTCTTGCTGTTGTTTCGCGTTTGACCGATGGCAAAGTATTTGTATGTAAGCAAGCTGGCAGTCAAGTTCCTAGCTCGTCTATCGCTCAAGTAGAAGTACATGAGTTCGGTGGCGTGCATCCAGCAGGCTTAGTTGGTACTCATATTCATCACCTTGATGCAGTATCTGTTAATAAACAAGTTTGGCATATTGGTTACCAAGACGTTATCGCGTATGGTCACTTATTCCTTACTGGTGAAATCAACACAGACCGTGTTATTTCGCTTGCAGGTCCTCGCGTTAAAAACCCTCGTTTAGTGAAAACACAACTAGGTGCTTCATTAGATGATTTAGTGGCAGGCGAATTAGAAGACGGTGATAACCGTGTTATTTCTGGTTCTGTTTTATCTGGCGCTATTTCTTCAGGTCCTCATGCATTCTTAGGCCGCTACCACGTTCAAGTATCTGTTTTACTTGAAGGTCGCGAAAAAGAGCTGTTTGGTTGGATTGCACCAGGTAGTGATAAATTCTCTGTAACGCGTACATTCCTTTCTCACCTTGCACCGAGTCGTTTATTTAAAATGACAACGTCTACAGGTGGTTCAAAACGTGCCATGGTACCAATTGGTAGCTACGAGCGCGTAATGCCGCTAGATATTTTGCCAACCCTATTATTACGTGACTTAATTTCACGTGACTTAGACAGTGCAATTTCATTAGGCGCGCTTGAACTTGATGAAGAAGATTTAGCGTTATGTACCTTCGTTTGTCCGGGCAAATACGAGTATGGTTCTATCCTACGCGATTGCTTAACAACGATCGAGAAGGAAGGCTAAGAGATGGGTTTAAAGAAATTTTTAGAAGACATTGAGCCGCATTTTGAACCAGGTGGTAAACACGAAAAATGGTACGCCCTGTATGAAGCAGCCGCGACTATTTTTTACACGCCAGGTTATGTAAATAAAGGCGCAACTCACGTTCGCGATAATATCGACCTAAAACGCATGATGATTTTAGTGTGGATGGCGACGTTCCCAGCTATGTTTTTTGGTATGTTCAACATCGGTCATCAGGCCGCAGGTGCTTTAGCACAAGGTTTTGAACTAGCAAACTCTTGGCAGGTTGGCTTGTTCCAGTTATTTGGTGGTGAATTAACCGCTGAGTCGGGCTGGGGCGCTAAAATGTTCTACGGGGCATGCTTCTTCTTACCAATATACGCCGTTACTTTTGCAGTAGGTGGTTTTTGGGAAGTACTATTTGCTTCTGTGCGTAAGCATGAAGTTAACGAAGGTTTCTTCGTAACCTCTGTATTATTTGCACTTATTTTGCCTGCGACTATTCCTTTATGGCAAGTGGCGTTAGGTATTACGTTTGGTGTTGTTATTGCTAAAGAAATCTTTGGTGGTACAGGCCGTAACTTCTTAAACCCTGCATTAGCGGGCCGTGCGTTTTTATTCTTCGCATACCCTGCACAAATTTCAGGTGACACAGTATGGACTGCAGTAGACTCGTTCTCTGGTGCAACTATGCTAGGTCAAGCGTTTGTAGGCACTCTTGATTACAGCAACATGGAGCTATGGTGGAATGCGTTTTACGGTTTCATTCAAGGTTCTGTAGGTGAGACATCTACGCTTGCTGTGCTTATTGGTGGCTTATTCTTAATTTACGTTCGCATCGCTTCTTGGCGCATTGTACTAGGTGTATTCCTAGGTATGGTGGCAACTGCATTCTTATTAAATGCGGTTGGCTCTGAGAGCAATCCTGTATTTGCAATGCCTTGGCATTGGCATTTAGTACTGGGTGGTTTTGCGTTTGGTATGTTCTTTATGGCTACTGACCCTGTATCAGCTGCATTTACCGATAAAGGTAAGTTCGCATACGGCGCGCTTATTGGCTTTATGGTAGTTATGATCCGTGTAGTAAACCCTGCTTTCCCAGAAGGCATGATGCTAGCAATCTTATTTGCTAACTTATTTGCTCCACTGTTCGATCACTTTGTAGTGCAAGCTAATATCAAGCGGAGGTTGGCACGTAATGTCTAGTAATAACGAATCAATCGGCAAAACGTTAACGGTTGTTGTAGCACTATGTTTAGTGTGTGCAATTATTGTATCGTTTGCTTCTGTACAGCTTCGTCCTTTACAGCAAGCTAATAAAACTCAAGATATTCAACGTAATATCTTAGCAGCAGCTGATATTGAAATCGCAAACTCTGTATCTGACACATTCGATGGCAAAATCGAAGCACGTGTTGTTGATATGGACACTGGCGAATTTGTTGAAGATGCTGATCCAAACTCATTTGATTTCGAAAAATCGAAATTCGACCAACAAAGAAGTTTTGCACTTAAAGCAGAAGGGATTAAGGACATCGCTGGTATTCAGCGTATGACTAAAAACTCACCTGTTTACATCTCTAAAAAAGAAGATGGTTCTACAGATGCAATCATTTTACCTATCCAAGGTTACGGCCTTTGGGGTGTAATGTATGGTTTCTTAGCGCTTGAAAGCGATGGCGAAACAGTTAAAAACATCAACTTTTACAAGCATAGCGAAACACCAGGCCTGGGTGGCGAAATTCAAAACCCACAATGGACAGCTAAATGGCAAGGTAAAGAGTTACCTATTAACATTATGAAAAGCGGTGCTAGCAACGAACATCAAATTGATGGTTTATCAGGTGCTACACTAACTTCTAATGGTGTTGATCACACAGTTGACTTTTGGACTGGTGAAAACGGCTTTGGTCCTTTCCTTGCGAAGGTACGTGAAGGAGCGTTGAAATAATGGCTGATACTAAAGAAATGAAGTCGGTCCTATTTGGTCCGGTTTTAGCTAACAACCCAATCGCATTACAAGTACTTGGTATTTGTTCTGCTCTGGCGGTAACGTCTAGCTTAAAAAATGCCTTAATCATGTCAATTGCTTTGACATTAGTAACGGCGTTTTCTAGCTTGTTCATTTCAAGCATTCGTAACCACATACCTTCATCAGTACGTATTATCGTACAGATGACGATCATTGCTTCACTAGTAATTGTTGTAGACCAAGTGTTACAAGCATTCTCTTACGCTACGGCGAAAGAGCTTTCTGTATTCGTTGGCCTAATCATTACTAACTGTATTGTAATGGGTCGTGCTGAAGCGTACGCAATGAAGTCGCCACCACTTATGTCATTTTTAGATGGTATTGGTAATGGCTTAGGCTACTCAGTGGTATTACTTACTGTTGGTTTCATTCGTGAGCTATTTGGTAAGGGAACACTATTCGGTGTTGATATTATCCCATTAGTACAAGATGGTGGTTGGTATCAACCTATGGGTCTATTGATTTTACCACCGAGTGCATTCTTCATCATTGGTTTATTCATATGGGTACTTCGTACTTATAAGAAAGACCAAGTAGAAGCTAAAGCGTAAGGGGCAAGCAGTGGAACATTATATTAGTTTATTTGTAAAAGCGGTTTTTATTGAAAACTTAGCTTTAGCTTTCTTCCTAGGTATGTGTACTTTCTTAGCAGTATCTAAAAAAGTAACTACATCAATTGGCCTAGGTGTAGCCGTTATTGTGGTACTGGGTATTTCTGTACCAGTAAATAACTTGGTTTACCATGCCGTACTTGCACCGGGTGCATTAGAGTGGCTTGGTTACCCTGAAGCAGACCTTAGCTTTTTACGTTTCTTAACGTTCATTGGTGTTATTGCAGCACTTGTGCAAATTTTGGAAATGGCATTAGATAAGTTTTTCCCTGCACTTTACAACGCATTAGGTATCTTCTTACCACTAATCACAGTTAACTGTGCAATTTTTGGTGCGGTATCATTCATGGTTGAGCGTAACTATAACTTCGGCGAGTCTGTTGTTTATGGTGTTGGCGCTGGTGTTGGTTGGGCGCTTGCAATTACATTACTTGCAGGTATCCGTGAGAAAATGAAATATTCAGACGTGCCAGACGGCCTACGTGGTTTAGGTATTACCTTCATCACTGTTGGTTTAATGGGTCTTGGCTTTATGTCATTCTCTGGTATTTCACTGTAAAGGTAGCGAGGATAAATCATGAGTTATGAGATTTTCTTAGGCGTTGGTGTTTTCATCGCTATCGTTGTACTACTAGTTTTAGTTATCATTGGTGCTAAATCTAAGTTAGTTGCAAGCGGTGACATCATCATCGGTATTAATGGCGATCCAGACAAAGCCATTAAAACATCAGCAGGTAGCAAGCTTTTAGGCGCGCTATCTGAATCAGGTATTTTCGTATCATCTGCGTGTGGTGGCGGTGGCTCTTGTGGTCAGTGTCGTGTACACATTAAAGAAGGTGGTGGCGATATCTTACCAACAGAACTTGATCACATTTCTAAAGGTGAAGCCCGTGAAGGCTGTCGTTTAGCGTGTCAGGTAAATGTTAAAAACGACATGGAAATTGAACTTGAAGAGTCAATTTTCGGTGTTAAAAAATGGGATTGTGAAGTTATCTCTAACGATAACAAAGCAACGTTCATTAAAGAGCTTAAGCTACAAATTCCAGATGGCGAATCAGTGCCTTTCCGTGCGGGTGGTTACATCCAAATCGAAGCGCCTGCTCACCATGTTAAATACGCAGATTTCGATATTCCTGAAGAGTATCGTGGCGACTGGAATCACTTTGGTTTCTTCGACCTGGAGTCAAAAGTAGACGACGAAACAATTCGTGCATACTCAATGGCTAACTACCCAGAAGAAGAAGGCATTATCATGCTTAACGTGCGTATTGCTACGCCGCCGCCAAGAAACCTAAGCCTACCATGTGGTAAAATGTCATCGTACATTTGGTCACTTAAAGCAGGCGACAAGGTAACTATTTCAGGTCCATTTGGTGAGTTCTTCGCTAAAGACACCGACGCTGAAATGGTATTCGTAGGTGGTGGTGCAGGTATGGCACCAATGCGTTCACATATCTTTGACCAACTTAAGCGTTTAAACTCTAAGCGTAAGATTAGTTTCTGGTATGGTGCACGCTCTGAGCGTGAAATGTTCTATGTTGAAGATTTCGACGGCCTAGCAGCTGAAAACGATAACTTTGTATGGCATACCGCATTGTCTGATCCACAACCAGAAGATAACTGGGAAGGTTACACAGGCTTTATCCATAACGTACTTTATGAAAACTACTTGAAAGATCATGAAGCGCCAGAAGATTGTGAGTTCTACATGTGTGGTCCTCCAATGATGAACGCGGCTGTTATCGGCATGCTTAAAGACCTAGGTGTAGAAGACGAAAACATCTTACTAGATGACTTCGGTGGCTAACACCCATATCAAAACAGCTTAGTTTTGGTTAAAATACGGGCCTCGTCGCACTTTGTGCTACGGGGCTTTTTTTATTTTATTTTACATGGGCTAATTTAATGAACAGAGTAAGCAGTTCTCAAGGCGCTATCAGTATTTTTTTATTAACTATAATGCTATTTATCTCTGGCTGTGGGGCTGATAAAACACCTCAGGAGGTATTTTTAGAAGGCAAAACGATGGGCACCACCTATCATATTAAATACTTTGCCGACGATAAAAGCGTTGATGCCACTAAATTACAGCAGCAAATAGATACGCAATTGAAAGCGGTTAATCAGTCTATGTCTACGTATATCCCCGATTCTGAAATTAACACATTTAATAAATTACCCGCCAACCAGGTTATGCCAATTAGTGAAGACTTTAGGGCTGTGGTGAGTGAATCGATTCGTTTATGTAAGTCGACCAAAACGCTCGATGTAACGATGGGCCCGTTAATAGATTTATGGGGCTTTGGACCTGATAAAAAACCAACTAAGCGCCCAAGTGATGAAGCACTTGCTGCAATGATTGAAAAAATTGGTGTAGATAAACTTAATCTTACTGAGCAGGGCCTTGCTAAAACAGTTGATGGTTTAGAGCTGTCGTTTTCGGCCACAGCGAAAGGGTATGGCATTGATAAAGTAGCGCAATTACTTGAAAGCCAAAATATTAGTAACTACATGGTAGAAATAGGTGGGGAGCTGCGCATTGGCGGTGAAAAGCCAAATAACCAAGATTGGAAAATCGCGATAGAGCAGCCAGATGCGCCACCAGGCGAGCGAAAAGTTCACCGTGTATTAGCGCCCAGTACGAATGGCATTGCAACATCAGGTGACTACCGTATTTTTTATAAAATGGATGGCGAAACTTACACTCATTTAATTGACCCAGTAACAGGCATGCCAATCAAACATGACTTAGTGTCGGTTACTGTATTACATCCTAGTGCAATGACCGCAGATGGCTTAGCAACCGCATTAACGGTTATGGGAATGGACGATGCTAAAGCATACGCTGAAAAGCACGATTTACCTGTGTACTTAATGGCTAAATCAGACAAAGGCATTGTGACTTACGCGAGCACTGCATTTAAACCTTATTTGTAATATAATGGCGTTTAGCTAAAACTTTATTAGTGCTAAACGCATATTACAACCGATTTTTTGAAATAGACTTCTCTCGCATCTATGTGGGTTTTGGGTGTATAATTTAGCGGTCGCTCAACAATGTTTGAGCATAATTTATTGCTGATCAATAGGGGCTAAGCAATGTCACTTTTTCTTCTTACATTTGGTTTATTAATTTTAATCGTGATAGCTATGGCTGTTGGTATGATCGTGCAAAGAAAATCTATGGCAAGTAGTTGCGGTGGATTAGGCTCGGTAGGTATTGATAAAGCCTGTGATTGTGACGATCCATGTGATAAGCGTAAAAAGCGTATGGCTAAAGAGCAAGCCTGGAAAGAAAACCAAATTATTTAAGCAGTAGCTTAATGATAAAAAGCGCCTTATGGCGCTTTTTTTGTACCTGTATATTTAGTGCTCATATCTTCTTTTAATTAAACACAACCTTAATGTATTAGACCAAGGTCTATAGTTTAGTTTTTTTCACCTATTAGGTTTATTTTTCTCGTTTGTCAAATTGGAGCTAACACTCTAAAGTTTAACCATAGACACAGAGCAAGGCTCCAGTCATAAGCTTGAGGCATAAAAGTTAGCCTCGCTTAAAAGAATCTTTATATTGTGTGTGAAGATGTTGTCAGTGTGAAAGGCAACTCAAGTTCGGTGGATTCACTTCCATAAATAACAGCTTGAGTTGTTTTTATTCTCTACAATTGCCACGCAGTGTAAACCAAGAATCTTTATATTGTGTGTGAAGATGTTGTCAGTGTGAAAGGCAACTCAAGTTCGGTGGTGACTTAGCTTGAGTTGTTTTTATTCTCTACTATTGCCGCGCAGTGTAAACCAAGAATCTTTATATTGTGTGTGAAGATGTTGTCAGTGTGAAAGGCAACTCAAGTTTGGTGGTGACTTAGCTTGAGTTGTTTTTATCTCCTACAATTGCCACGCAGCGTAAACCAAAAATCTTTATATTGTGTGTGAAGATGTTGTCAGTGTGAAAGGCAACTCAAGGTCGGTGGTGACCGGTTTTGAGTTGTTTTTATTCCCTACAATTGCCACGCAGTGTAAACCAAGAATCTTTATATGTGTGTGAAGATGTTGTCAGTGTGAAAGGCGGCTCAAGTTCGGTGGTGACTGAATTTGGGCTGTTTTTGTTTGTGCGGCTTTATTTTTAACTTCATTAATCCCCCTTATCTCTACTCCTCAAGCTTCCTAAATATAAAATATTTATAAACTAAGTCTTTATTTTTATTATGTTATTTTTTATTAACAAAATAGCTGCGAAAGCTTAACGCAAAACTTTATATTTTTTGTTGAACCGAAAACTGTCTTTGTTATACTCAGCATCGAACTTTCAGTAAGTTTTGAAAGTTTGTTTGATACGGATCAATTCTCACTAGGTAAATGTGTGCTAGCCGGTTTGATTGTATTTAGCACCTCGTTTTAGGGCTTACAGCAGCAATGTTTTTTAATTTTTCCGTTGCGCGCTTTATTACTCTAATTTTGTTATTAGTCATTTAGTAGGTTAATGTCTTTGAACACACTTTCTTTGCATCATACAAATACGGCTTTTGCTTCTAGCAAACCGCAAACGTGTGAGCGCTTGAATAAAGCGGGCAAGGGCGTGTGTGTCGCTATAACATTATTAGTGTTTAATACGGTAATGCTGCTAAGTGGTGCATTAGAGGATGCCTTTCAGCTTGAAGCGTTGTTTAGCAATGGCTCTATTGTTGAGCCTGTTTTGCTGCACATTACGCAATTTTTAGCTCATCCGATCATATCTAGTCAGTTACTCATTGGCCTTTGCTGGTTATTGTTCCATATTTTTCCGGCGCGTCGTGCTGGAATAATCCTTCGTAAAGCCGCTTTCGCTTTTCGCGAGGCAAAAGTACACCAACCTGTGTCCGCTGCACATGGTTGTCGTGCTCCACCTAGCTTTACAGGTTGTCTGTAAGGCTTCACTTGTTGCTGGTTTTAATTATTTTTTCTTGCTGTAAATAATTAAAGTTTGCATTAGCAATGTAGCCGCGTGTTTTAAACACGTCAGCCAACCAACACTCACCCAAGTTAACTTTTATTACGTTATATAAATGCGTTTAGAAGCTGGGTTTGTTGCTAGGTATTTTTTGCATCCACTTGCAGCGGGTTCAGTCCCCTTTATTTTTATAATTTAGTTCTAGTTAACTTGGGTTTTTATTGAAAAATCGTTGCTTAATTTTTATTCAAAGCAGCAAATTAAAACTCTAGGTTTGTAGGATACTCCCTTGTTAATTCGTAACCTTTGTAATATTGCTTTAGCTAGTACGGTGCTGGCGTTGTCAGGCTGTAAAGGCGGGATACTCGATCCAAAAGGCCAAATAGGTATTGATGAGAAAAACTTAATCATCATTGCTACTGTCCTTATGCTGCTCGTAGTAATCCCCGTTATTGTGATGACTTTGTATTTCGCATGGAAATACCGAGACACACAAGATCATGAAATTTATGCACCAAAATGGGCTCATTCAAATAAGATTGAAGCCGTTGTTTGGGCTGTTCCTATTGTTATCGTTATTATTTTAGGTGTTATTACCTGGCAGTCTACCCAAGACCTAGACCCCTATAAACCTATTGAAGGTAAAGGCGAGCACCTCACTGTAGAGGTGGTTTCATTAAACTGGAAGTGGCTATTTATTTACCCAGAGCAAGGTATTGCAACGGTAAATGAATTGGTATTTCCGGCAAATGTGCCGGTGGAATACAAAATCACTTCAGAAAGCACAATGAACTCGTTTTTTATTCCTCAGCTAGGTAGTCAAATTTATTCTATGGCAGGCATGGAAACCAAGCTTCATTTAATCGCAAACGAGCCGGGCACATTTAAAGGCTTTTCTGCTAATTACAGTGGCGCAGGTTTTACCGGTATGAAGTTCAATGCCATTGCCACCCCAACACAAGCTGATTTTGACACGTGGGTAACAAGCGTTAAAGCCAATGCTAATAACCTCACTCATGCTAATTACGTTGAGCTTGCAAAAGCCAGTGAAAACAATCCTGTTGCCTATTATGGCAAGGTCGACGACGGCCTATTTCATACCATTGTTATGAAGTATATGCAGGCACATGGCGATATGAACAAAAAACATCAAGCGATGAGCGATCATGGGCAAATGAGCAAAAAGCACCATGAAATGAATGAACACGCAATGCCTTCATCTCACAGCCAGGGCGAGGAATAATAATGTCGTTTTTAGGTAAACTTTCACTCGACGCAATTCCGTTTCATGAGCCAATTATAATGGTTACCATGACGGTGATAGCGATTGCCGGGCTTATTATTGCCGGGCTTATTACTAAATATAAAAAGTGGGGCGTGCTTTGGCACGACTGGATCACCTCTGTTGATCATAAACGCTTAGGCGTAATGTACATCTTTTTAGCATTAATAATGCTGTTTCGTGGTTTTTCTGATGCCATTATGATGCGTGCGCAGTTAGCACTTGCTACTAGCGGTGCACCTGGTTATTTGCCTCCTGAGCATTACGACCAAATATTTACAGCGCACGGCGTTATCATGATCATATTTATGGCTATGCCATTTATGATTGGCCTAATGAACATTGTATTGCCACTGCAAATTGGCGCACGCGATGTCGCTTTTCCATTTTTAAATAACTTAAGTTTTTGGTTTACTGCCAGCGGTGCCATTTTAATTAACTTGTCGCTTGTATTTGGTGAGTTTGCAAAAACAGGTTGGGTGGCGTATCCGCCGCTTTCGGAGCTGACCTTTAGCCCTGGGGTGGGGGTTGATTATTATATTTGGGCCTTGCAAATTTCCGGACTCGGTACGCTTTTAACTGCAGTAAACTTTTTAGCGACTGTGTTTAAAATGCGTGCCCCAGGTATGACCCTAATGAAAATGCCAATTTTTACATGGGCATGTACATGGGCAAATATCTTAATTGCAGCATCTTTCCCTATTTTAACTGCTGTGCTGGGCATGCTAACGCTTGACCGTTACCTTGATTTTCACTTTTTTACCAATGCAGCGGGCGGCAACGCCATGATGTACATCAACCTGTTTTGGGCGTGGGGTCACCCTGAGGTTTATATTTTAGTACTGCCTGCTTTTGGTATATTTTCTGAAATTATCTCAACCTTTGCCGGTAAACGTTTATTTGGTTACAAATCGATGGTGTATGCCAGCGGTGCAATCTCTATTTTAGGTTTTATTGTTTGGCTACACCACTTTTTCACCATGGGGTCGAGCGCCAACGTTAATGCGTTCTTTGGGGTAATGACCATGGTTATTGCCGTCCCTACTGGCGTTAAGCTATTCAACTGGTTGTTTACCATTTACCGCGGCCGTTTACGTATCAGCGTTCCTGTACTTTGGACATTAGGCTTTATGGTTACCTTTACAGTAGGCGGTATGACCGGCGTACTACTGGCTATTCCGGGTGCCGATTACGTGTTGCATAACAGTTTATTCTTAATTGCGCATTTCCATAACACAATTATTGGTGGCGCTGTATTTGGCTACCTTGCAGGTTTTGTATTTTGGTTCCCTAAAGCAATGGGCTTTAAGCTTAGCGAAAAATGGGGTAAAGCGTCTTTTTGGTGTTGGATAGTTGGTTTCTTCGTGGCGTTTATGCCGTTGTATGTACTTGGTTTCTTAGGTATGACACGTCGCTTAAACCACACTAATAACCCAGATTGGAACATGTGGTTATACATTGCAGCAGGCGGTGCTGTCATTATTATGTTTGGTATTATTTTCCAAGTCGTGCAGCTATTTGTCAGCTTTAGAGATCGCGAAGCACTTGACGATACAACCGGCGATCCGTGGAACGGCCATACACTAGAATGGGCAACTAGCTCACCTCCACAAGTGTATAACTTTGCCACTATTCCTCACGTTGATGACATTGATGCCTGGACCGAAGCGAAAGAAAAAGGCCAAGCGTATCAAACAAAAGCAAGCTACAGCCCAATTCATATGCCTAAAAACACAGCATCTGGGGTGTTAATTGCAGCAAGCTTAACTGTATTTAGCTTTGCCATGATCTGGCATATCTGGTGGTTAGCTGCCGTTGGTTTTGTTGGCGCAATTGCCTTATTTATCAAGCGTTGTTACACCAGCGATGTTGATTACTATATACAACCTGATGAAATCGCACGTATTGAAGCTGCGTATAATTCTAGTGGAAATAAGGAGCTAAGCGCGTGAGTACACTATCTGCGAATGTAGAAACTGCCCATTTAGACTCAGTTTCGCACGATGATCATGCACATGAGCATCACGATACCTCTGGCGATACAATCTTTGGCTTTTGGTTATACCTAATGACCGATTGCCTATTATTTGCCTCGTTTTTTGCCACTTACGCCGTGCTGTTTATGAACACAGCCGGTGGTGTATCAGGTAAAGACATTTTTGAACTCGACTTTGTCGCTGTAGAAACAGCGGCGCTACTCATTAGTAGTATTACTTTTGGCTTTGCCATGATTGCCGCACAAGGGCAAAAAAAGGCAGTAACACTCACCTGGTTGTTTATTACCTTTTGTTTAGGTGCTGTGTTTATAGGCATGGAAATTTACGAATTTCACCACCTAATTGTGCATGGTAATGGTCCACAGCAAAGTGCCTTTTTAACCTCATTCTTCTCGTTAGTAGGCTTACATGGTTTACACGTAACTGCGGGTCTAATTTGGATGAGTATTATGATGATAGAAGTGGCTAAACGTGGCTTAGGTAAACAAACAGTGACACGCTTAAGCTGCCTAAGCCTATTTTGGCACTTCTTAGACATTGTTTGGATTTGTGTATTTACCGTTGTTTATTTAATGGGAGCAATGTAATGAGCCACAGCGAAGCGCACGCGTTAAAGCAAATGCAAAACGAGCACCATGATGAGTCTCATGGCAGTGTTAAAACGTACTTAATAGGCTTTGTGCTATCAATAATTTTAACCGCCATACCGTTTTACATGGTAATGGAAGGCGACTTTTCAAAAGTAACTACGCTTTGGAGCATTGTTACTTTAGCTATTGTACAAATTTGGGTGCACTTAAAATACTTTTTACACCTTAATTTTACGACAGAAGATGGTCGTGCAAGTACCTTCTCATTTTTATTCAGTGCCCTAATTATCGTCATGGTTGTTGGGTTATCGGTTTGGATAATTTACGAATCTAACGCAATGATGATGTACTAGGAGTTGAAGATGTTTCGTCGTTATTTATCAGTGACTAAGCCAGGCATTATTATGGGCAACCTTATCAGCGTTGCAGGCGGTTTTTTACTTGCCTCGCGCGGGGTTATAGACCCATGGCTAATGGTTGTTACGCTTATTGGCTTGTCACTTGTGGTTGCATCGGGCTGTGCTATCAACAATGTAATTGATAGGGACATAGATGTAGCCATGGCACGTACTCGTACGCGGGTTACAGTAACAGGCGAAATGTCGGCCTTTGCTGCACTGAGTCACGGGGTCTTATTGGGTGTTGTAGGGTTTGGTTTACTCATTGCTTACACCACACAAGCCGCGGTATTTTTTGCAGCGTTTGGCTATGTCATTTATGTTGGGGTTTATAGCCTTTACATGAAGCGCAACTCTGTTTATGGCACGTTTGTGGGTAGTCTTTCTGGCGCAGTGCCCCCTGTTGTAGGTTACTGCGCTGTAACCGGGCAGTTCGATATAGGTGCATTAATACTATTAGTTATGTTTAGTCTGTGGCAAATGCCGCATTCATATGCCATTGCTATTTTTCGCTTTAAAGATTACCAAGCCGCAGGTATTCCCGTATTACCCGTAGCGCAAGGTATTGATAAAGCGAAGCGCCATATTATACTTTATATTGCTGTGTACGCTTTAGTTGTCATGCTATTACCAATAAGTGGTTACACTGGCGCCGCCTTTATGGCTGTGGCGTGTATTACCAGTTTTTGGTGGTTACTTATGGCACTGCGTGGCTATCGCCGTAATATTAATTTAACGAGCTGGGCACGCCAAGTGTTTGCTTTTTCTATTATAAATATTACAGCACTCAGTATTGCTATGGCCGTTGACTACCACAGCGCAGCGCCACAACTGCTTACACTGATATAATTTTTTAAAGCTTTATATTTCCAAAGTTAATCCAAAGGCTCGAAAGGGCCTTTTTTCATGTTTGAAATAAAGCGGCAATAGAGTGTTTATGAGCTTGCTTTAGGTTTTCTTTTATTTGGGCTCTAATTTCTGCTGATTTATTTTGGCTTAGCTTAAAGTTTCCACTCCAGTGAGTGGGAGTAAACTCTATAAAGCTTAATTGTTGATACATTGCTTGGCGACTGCGTGTAGGCATATCATTAATATTCCACATGGGCTTAAAGGTTTGCTCAAAATGGGTTGTTAATTGACTCATTATCTTTTCTTTCTCGCTGTCGCTTTTAATAATCACTACCTTTGAAGTGACTTGTACTGATGAGTAAAGCCAGCTTGGCAGTGTTTTATTATTACTATACGAGGGAGATAGATAGCAGCTAGCACCATTAAAGTGTAATTTTACAGAGCGTTTATCACATTGTGTTAGCGGGTTATGTTTAGATACGTGTGCAATGAATACATCACGAATGGGATCATATAGTACAGGTACATGGCATATATTATTTAAATCACTTTGCGAGCTGGGCGTTAAAATACTCGCTAGCGGAAATTGCTCAACCAATGCCTGCAAACGTTTAATATCATGCTCTTGAAAATGCGAAGGTGGGTACATTAGAGCTTCTCCTCTAGTTGCAATTTTATGTTCGGCCATTGCTCATCAACTATGCTAAATTTTGCTGTGTTTCTATAGCTACCATTGCTGAGCTTTCTATCTTTATAAGCGAGTCCTTCAAAACGTGCACCTAAACGTGCAATAGCATTACGTGATTTTTGATTATATTCATGAGTATTAAATGTAATTCTCACTAAATTAAGATCATCAAATGCGTATTTGAGCAGTAAAAATTTAGCATGTGTATTTATGTAAGTTCGCTGCCAGTCATTACTAATAAAGGTGTGGCCTATTTCAGCACTCAGGTTGTGTTTATCTAATTTAAATAATCGTGTTGTACCTACTACTTGCTGTGTATTTGTGTCAATAATCGCAAAAACAATCTGTTCGTCTTTATTAAATTGCGCCTGTGTTAAAAACCACTCTTTTAGCGTTTCAGGGGTTTTTGTGTAGTTAACTAGTACCCATTGCCATACTTTAGGGTGCTTACCTGCTTTGTATAATCCATTTAAGTGTCTATGGTTTAGTGGTTCTAAAACAACCTTGTTTGTTTTATGTATATGCTGAGTGAACATTATTCGCTCCATTTTTTGCTATTAAAGAGCAATAAATGTACGCTTATTTGGTTTAGTAAAAACAACCAGAATATAACTTTTACCTATACCAGTTAGAAATACATGCAGCCACTTAATATAGAATTTAATAAGCAATATAAGGCAAAGTATTTGCAGCTAGCGCAAGCTATTCGTACTGCAATTATTGAAGGTGATATTGCGGTTGGCGCTAAGTTAAGTTCAGCTAGAGAGATGGCGAAAGCTTATCAATTAAATCGCCATACAATAATGAATGCTTTACAACTATTAGTGGCTGAGGGATGGTTAGAGTCTCATGAGCGTAGTGGTTATAAGGTAACGCAAACCTTACCTATCCAAGGCAGCGCTAATACTAAGCAAGTGCCAGTCTTAACACCTAAAGCCTATAAATTTGCCAAAGAGTTAGCAGTTCCAGCTCCTGCAATGAATTTAAATAATTATAAGTATAATTTTGCAGGTGGGCTTCCCGATCTTAATAGCTTCCCATATAAAGAATTTAAACGCTCCTTAAGTCATGTTTTTAACCATGTAGATACCAGTAAATTTCATTATGGTGATATAAGCGGTGTGAGTGAGTTAAAAGTGCAAATAAGCAATTACTTATATAAAGCGCGTAACTTAAAAACAAGCGACCTACTCGTGTGTAATGGCTCACAAGAAGCACTATTTTTAATCTCGAAAGCATTTATTAGCACTAACGATTTTGTTGCTGTAGAAACGTTAGGGTATCCACCAGCCCGTAAAGCTTTTGCGGCATGTGGCGCACAATTAGTAGATATAAAACAAGATGAATACGGTTTATGTATTGATGATTTGAAAGCGCAACTTAGCCGCTTCTCAATTAAAATGCTGTACTTAACACCGCTGCATCAGTACCCGACAACTGTGACTTTATCGCCTACACGGCGTATGCAAATTTATCAGTTATGTTACCAACATGGCGTAATGATTATAGAGGATGACTATGACCATGAGTTTCATTACCAATGTCACCCGTTACAACCAATGGCAGCGGATGACCCTGCGGGTATAGTAATTTACCTTTCTACATTCTCTAAAATTATGTTTTCCGCAGCCAGAATCGGTTACATTTGCGCTGCCCCTGCTGTTATCGCACAGCTTAATGCGTGGAAGCAGTTAATGAATCATAAAAATGATGTGGTTATGCAATTAGCTTTAGCGCACTTTATGAAAGAAGGTGCGTTTGAACGTCATTTAAAGCGAATGACTAAGCTATATAAGCATAGGTATGAAGCTATGGATAACTCATTAAGAGCACTGCAGGTGAAAGGTTTACCTATTGAGTATAAAAAGCCCGATGGTGGGATGGCAATGTGGGTTAACTTAAACATAGATACGGCTAATATTAAAAAGCATCTACACAAGCGCAGTATTTATTTGCAAACAGAATCAGAGTTTTATTTCTGCGACTCTTATAGAAGCTTAAAACCTAAACACTTTAGTTACTTGCGTCTAGGCTTTGCTGGCCAGTCAGTGGAAGTCATGCAAGAAGGTATAAACATAATTGCTGAGTATGCTTATTAAGCTATTTATTTAAACTTTCTGCTTCGTAAAACAAAGGTTTTAGGGTGCCGCAGTTTATAAATTTATACGTTAACTCATTCTGGCTAGGAAGGAGCGTTGAGGTTCTAAACTTTTGCATACAGGCATTTACCAAATCTACAAAAATTAAGTGGCTGAAACTAGGTGCTTGGCTAATTTTATGTATGTAAATTCGCTCTGTGCTACCTAGGTCTATCATGTCGTATTCTTGCCACTGGCTAGGTTTAGCTAAATTTTTTAATTGGCGAGCATATAGCTGTTTACTCATTTCTATAGTTCTGTTTGTGTAAATTAGGCTGCCTGCTTTTTTGTAATTGCCCTCGTACACATCTGCGGTAATGGTTATTTCTTCACCGCGCATTAAGCGTTGAATATTAAAAGGTTTGGGCTTTAGCGTTATAAGCTCTGCGTTGCGCACAATATCTAAAAAAGCCACATCGGGGTTTTTAATCCTATACACCACTTGTACATCGTGCGGTAATTTATAGCCAGGTAAGTTAAACGCATAAATTCCTGAACCTTTATTCACCAGTGCTATTGCATGCTCAGCCTTGTATTTGGGGTTGAGCGGGGGCAATTCTGCTGCCTCTTCCTCAGCAAAAGCGTATCCGCTTATAGTAATGAGCAACAAAGTAAGAAGTAAACGCATAATAATCTCAATTAATTTATGAGCTTAAAGTGTAGTATATAGCTTTAATAACTCTAAATTTAATAGGTTTATTTTAAATGCACATAGTAAAAAGGCTCGTAAGAGCCTTATTGCGTTTAAATATGGTAGGTTTTTACTTAATCGCTTTTTTAACTTCACGCCAGTCAATAATTTTAAAATTTTGTGGTTGTAGTGGCATACGGTTGTAGCCGTCTTGCACTATAAGCATGCCTTCAGGATAGCCTGGTAAAGGTTTTGCTGTAACGGTTAAGCCGTCCGTTTCACCTGCGCCGTCAATGCCTTTATCTAGATTAGCAATCACGTTAAATTTACCTGCAAAGCTTAGGCTAGGCTGTGTATCATCTGATATTTTATAGAGCACATAGCTATTATCGCCTTGGCTTGATACCACTAAATAACGAGTATCATCAGCATGATAGATTTCCATGCCTTCAACATCTGCCACAAGTTGCTCATTTACACCTTGTAGCATGAGCGCTTTGTTACCAGCTCTGGGTTCAGCACCGATATACCAAATGCCTTGATCTTCTTCGCCGGCAAATAATTGGCCTAGTTTATCATCGGCACTACAGCCTTCTGGTTGGCTTGGTAGGGTAAACTCTCTAACCAGTTTACCGCTTAAGTTACCTTGCCCACCGGTGAGTTTATATTGCTGGAATAAACCTGATTTATCATTAACAAATACGTATTGACCAGATTCAGACGAATACATACACATACCGTAAATCTCGGCTAGGTTTGTGGCTACTTCTGTTACATGGTTTACTTTGTTCTCGCTATCGACAGTAAACACGCTAATACTGTTAAGCGTGCGGTTGCTGGCTGTGATCCAAGTCTGGGTTTCGTTGTTTATACCCTGATGCTGGCGTACATCAACATTATTTAAACGCCCAACATTAAGTGATTGTACTTTGTTGCCAGCAAGATCATAAACCATTAAGCCGCGGCGTTTATCTGTGCCTAAAATTAAGCTGCTTTTAGCGTCGTGTTCATTTATCCAAATTGCCGGGTCATCCGCTGCATCACCAAATGCTGCAACTGGCGTTGTTTGTGCGCTGGCATAAATGTGAGTCATAGCGACTTGGTTTTGTGAAGTAACTGTTTGCGCTGTGTAGTTAACGTTTGCTTGAGTATAGGCTCCTGTTTCATCATCAATTAAAACTAGCTGCGCTTGATTGTTATTGATCAAACTCGCTGCAACAGATTCAATGGTGTGATCGCCAGAAAGTGACCACTGACTTAGTTTTTCAGTATTTTCGTGGTAAGCATAGATCATATTGCCATCAGTGGCAGTAAGCCATAAAGTACCATCTTGTGATACTGATAATGCCCCGATTTCAGCTTTTAATTCACCGTAAGGCTCAACTAATGCCACTGGCTGTTTATTGGCATCGGATTCAGCATCAGCATTGATAGCCCAAACGCCGAGTTCAGCTTCGCCCACATACAAGGTTTTTGTTTCATCATTAACAGCACAGCCTGAAGCCTCAGTGACTGCAGAGAACTCACGTACTGCAATATTTTTAGCTTGTTTAGTGGCTAAATCATAAATAATGGTTTCGCTGATCAAGCCTCGAACATCCGGCACAAATGCTGAGACAGTCTTGTTATCAGTGTTTTTAAATAAACACACGGCATCAGGCTGAGCTTGAGGCGGGGTAATACGAGAGAGTTCATTTATCTGCCAAGTTTGACCATTTTTTTCAAGCTTAAAGATGGCGACGTTGTCTTGGCTTTTATCAATGCTTGAGAGTAAAAATTGCTGCGCTGATAATTGTTTTAGTGAAATTGACTCAAAGTTACCGGCGAGCAGTACACTGCTTTTCTCATTGTCGGCAATTAATAAACCTTGGCTTTCACTGGCAATAAGCCATTGATTAGTACCAAGTGCAGCGGCTTTTGAGCCTTGCATGTTTTGTTGTGGGCCGAATAATTTAGTTTCAATATATGGCTTTGCCATAGCTGTATTATTTTGCGTATCGTCATTACTTGTACAACCGCTTATTGCAGTTATTAGGAGTGCACTGCCAAGCACCGCTGAAATTGTATTTAGTTTAAAGTTCATTATTTTATCCTTTACTTATCTATGTGCTTTTCAGTGCTAAAACGTACTTCACCAAGGTGATTAATTGCGCTCATTTTTAGCGTTTCACCATTGATAGATACACTTAAAAAGCCAGGTGTTGCTTCTGCGTAGCGGGTAAATTCACGCTGTTTTACAAAACGTGCTTCGCTTCCTCCGCCAGAGACAAAGTGAGCAACCTTGCTATTTTTTGGTTGGTTGTATTGCAAGTCGTGCTCGTGCCCTGCGATATAAGCGTGCACGTTATGACGCTCCAAAATAGGTTCTAAAATGTCGCGAAGCCCTTGGTTACGGCCAAAGCGTTTACCACTTGAATAAAGCGGGTGATGGCCTACCACAATTTTCCATTTTGCTTTACTGCCGGCAAGTTGGGTTTCAAGCCAAGTAAGCTGGGCTTTATAGCCTTGCCCTTGGGTTGAGCGGTATTTATCACGGTCTTTATATTCAGGCTGAATCGGATTGGTATCTAAAAAAACCATTAACACTTGCTCGTTGTTTTCAAGCGCAAATGTTTTACTGTAGTACCTTGCAGGTAACTGCCAACGCTGGCTTTTTTCTGTGTAGTCAATTTGTACTTGGGCGTTACGCAAGTAATCGTGATTACCTAAAACAACATACCAATCTTCAAATGTGTGAGGGCCGTGGTATATGTTCTCAAAGGCTGATTGCCAAAGCGGATCGTTGACGCTTGCTACCCCATTTGGGTAAAAGTTATCGCCAGTTGAGACGATAAAGTCAGCATCGGTTTGGTACATGGCTATTTCTAATTGGTGAGCCACTTCTTTTTGATAAAAGTGGCCGTTGTGCCCCCAATCACCAATTACCATAAAGTTAAGGCTATCAGGTAGCGTATTTAACTTAGCTATTTTTTGCTGTTGATAAAGCTCATCTTTATAAATAACAGGCTCGACAGCACTGAGCGCTGATGAGCTCAGTAGGGCGGCCATTATGAAAGACAATTTAAACATGTTCTAACTCCAAAAGGCACGTAATAGCAAGCGATTACGTGCCTAATATGATGATGCCTGCTATTAAAATGCGTAGCGCAACATTACTTGAATGACTGGGCCTGCTTCTTCAGATTCAAGCTCGTACTCATCAAAGTCACGATTGTTTTGGTCATCAAGTGAGTCAAATTTGTTAAAAACTTCATCTTTACTGGCATCAAGTAAGTTTGAACCCACTAGGCGAAGGGTTACGTCATCCCAGCGCTTTTCAACGAAAAGCTCTAAATCAGCACCGTAAGAGGTTGTTACTTCTTCCCCTACAAAGCGTCCGTATGCATCACCTTGGTTACGGTAAGTTGCGCCAAATGATGCACGCAGTATTGGTAGATCTTGGATAAAGCCAATGTTATAAACATAATCTGATTGGTCGTTAAATTTACGTTTGCCAAAACTGTCTTCAACTTCACTGTCGAGCCAAGAGTAGTTTAAGAAAATACCAGTATTTGGCATGTTGATTGCGCTCAGTGGCGTTGATAAATCAAACTCAATACCTTGTACTGTGCCATCGCCAGTATTTTGTGGTTGCAGTACAAATGTACCTTCGCCTTCTGAGCCTTCAACACCTGTGCTGGCAATTTCAATTAGGTCGCTAACGTCACGGTAAAATACGTTTACACCGACAACGCCACTTTTACCTAAACGGTATTCGTAACCTAAATCGATACCCCAAGAAGATTCTGGCTTAAGATTTGGGTTACCTAAAAAGTCATTATCAGCGAGTTCTTCTTCAAGTAGAGCCGGTGTCATGTAATCAAAATCTGGGCGGCGCAAGCTACGAGCAACAGAGGCGCTGACTCGGCCGTTATCACTTACACTGTAACGAAAGTGAGCTGAAGGTAAGAAAAAGTCATAATCATTTTCGGCAGTAACGCCTTCATTGGTATCGGTAATGCTTGAGTCAGTTGACTCCCAGCGCACACCCATCTCCCATGAGAACACATCTGCTTCGTGTTTGATTAATGCAAATAAGTCAAAACGGTCTTCTTCAAGCGTATTAACGCCTCCGTCTACTGCTTCAAATTCATTGTTAAATTGCGCTAACGACATTGGCGTCTGGTTATATTGATCCCAGCCAGTAAGTGTTTGCTCACTTTCATCTTCAGCTTCAAAAATTGCTGTGTCGCGCTCTTTTCCTTGAACAAAAGCACCAAACTGAACTTCTTTTGAGTCACCTAGCAGTAAGCTATGTTGCCATTGTAATGACCATTCTTTATCGTCAATCTCAACAGTTTCTTCTGCTTCCTCAAAAACCATTGGGAGCTCAGATGTATCAAGCTCAACTTCTTGCTCGTAAACTGACTCTTCAAAGCTGGCATAGCCTACTTTAAACTTGCTGGTACCGCCTAATAACGGTAATTCATAACCTGAGTTTATGTTGTAGTTGGTTTGGTCAATGTAGGAAACATTTGCGTTGTCTGAAAGCAAGTTGCCACCTTCAACAAGCGATCCTGAGGTTGCAGTAGGGTCGTCGTATTCAAAAGAGCGTTCGTCTTCGGTACGGTTTGTATCAACCCACATGGCGCTAATATCAAACTTGCCACCGTTATCAAATACCTTTTCAAAGCTGGCATTTAATGATGTGTCATCGCCATCACGGGTATCAGATTGATCTTCACGGTTATCAAAATCATCAGTTGCGTAATTAGGGTTATTTTCAGGGCTATCGCCATAACGTATGCTTGATTTTTGTTTTGGGTTATAACGACCTTGAAAATTAGCGCCTAGTAGTAAACGTCCACCTGCAAACTCAGTACCGTAAACGCCCGCAAAGCTTTCTTTTAGTTCACCATCATCATAGCGTAAGCCGCCTGCACGAATGTAACCGCCGTCTAAGCTGTAGCCATCGCGAAGTACAATGTTAAGGGTGCCCGCAATTGCATCGGCAGAGCGGTTGGCACTTGATGAACGAATTATTTCTACACGCTCGATTAATTCTGCTGGAATACGGTCAACAAAAAATGAGCGATCAGCACCAGCGCCTGGAACTTCTTCGCCATTGATCAGTACTTTTGTGTAAGCAGGGCTCAAACCGCGCATACGTGCGCCGTCAGACTCAAGCACATCTGATAAAAACGTCACACTCGGTACACGCTTTAGTGCATCACCTGCTGTTAGTGGTTCAAAACGCTGAAAGTACTCTTGTGAGTATTCAAGTGTTGGGGCTAGTTCTTGTGAGCGGTTGCGATAGCCTATTTCGCCATAAACTACTAACTCTTCAGATATTTTTACATCAGTTGTGTGTTCTTCTTGTGCTGCATGTACTGCTAAATTGCAAAGTGATAGCGCTGTTACCAGTGCTTTAAGTTTAAAGTGTGCCATGTAATTTGCTCCTGTTGCTGCTTGGTTTGAAAGCAAACTAATTAAATTAAATGACGCAAATGTGACAACACCCTATTTAGATCAGCAGGTTATTAAGGTTTTAAAAGCTTTACCTTGGCGTGTGAGCTAATCGCACTCCCAAGCAATATAGCGTTAATGGGCCATGTGCAGCTTATAAGTAAGTGCTTATCATTTAGCTGTCACATCATTGAGCTAATATGACCCTGCTACAAAAAATGCACTTCGGGTAGCATAAATACATACGCAATTTAAATAAGACAAACTATGCGATTTAATCCCTTTATTAGCCATCGGCTTTTAACAAACAGTATTATAGCTATGGCGTTATTAGCCATATTTTTATGTGCCTATTTAGGGGAGCTCAAAGAGCTGCAACACATACAATGGCTCGATATTATTGGTGAGGGCGGCATAGTGATTATGACCCTAACTTGGATTGTCGCCTTACTTATTTCGCGCCCGCCGGGCAAAGTTACTCGTTATTTGGTGCTTGGGCTTGGTTTATTTATGTTCTCGGCCACGCTCGATTTGCTCGATGAGTGGTTAATGCAACCTGCGCAGCAGTGGCTAAGCTGGATAGAGTCACTGCCAGCCCCCGTTGGGATGCTACTAACCAGTTTAGGTTTATACCATTGGCACCAAGAACAATATGTTTTAAATAAACAGCTAAGGCGCCGTGAAGCACATTTACGTGAACACGACAAAGTATGCCCCGTTACCGGCGTTTATACAGCCGAATACTTACAAAGCGTTTTAAACACGCAGCTTAAGGCGCCGCAGCCAGTTTTATTAGCCGCTATTGATATACGCGACTTCGCTAGTTTTAATAATGAGTTTGGTTTTAGCGAAGGGGATCGACTGCTACGCGAAATAAGCGAGCTTATACTAATGAACTGTCGGTTAAGCGATGTGGTATGTCGTTATGCGGGAGACTGTTTTATGGTGCTAATGCCAGCCACATCAAAGCAGGAAGGGCAAGAGCTTCTTAGGCAAATAACAGCCGCATTAAAACATTGTGCTTTTAAAGTAGAAGGCTCTGGGCTTGCTAAGTTTCAGTGTGTGACTACCCACATCATACAAGCGCAAAAAAGCGATACAGCTCACATGCTAATGCAACAATTGCACAGCGGCCTACAACTACAAAAACAACAAAGAGCCACCAGCAGTGAACAGTTATGTTAGCTTAACTGACAAGTATTTAACCGCACAGGGGCTTATAACTGCCGTTGTAGAGCTTGCGCAAAGTAGGGGGGTTGCCTTACATAAGTTGTTACGTGGCACCGGGATTTTTGAGCAAGATTTACTCAGCGTTGAGCATTGCTTTAGTTTAGAGCAGCAAGTTAAATTACTAAGTCAATTTAAACGCCTAATGAACACCCCCGACAGCGGTTTTTTACTAGGTAGTCAATTAGTTAACGATTCAAGTAGCGCAGCACAAAGTGTATTGTACAGCGCTAAACTAGGAGCGGCTCTGTTACAAATACAGCGAGCGCGTTTACAGCTTTGCCCTTTGTTTTTTAGTCAGCACTATGTAAGTAATCAGCAATTTTATATTTTTTTAAATGCTGCTACAGGGCTTGATGACGACCTACATAACTACATTTTAGAAATTTACAGTGCTGCGTTTTATAGTTTATTAAAGCGTTTAAGCCCGCACTATCCGCAATGTGAGTTCGACTTTAGCTTTAAGCGACCGCGACATATTCATCAGTACGAGCAACATTTAGGTTTAAAGCTGCGCTTTGAGCAGCCAACGACTCGTTGGGTAATTAGCAAAACATTGCTTCGCCAAGCTAACCCGTACGCCAGCGAATTACGCTTTATGCAAGCACGCGCTCAATTGGCTGTAAAATCACACGAAAAATACACCTTTATAGAGGCTGTTTGGCGCTATCTACACACTTACAACGAGGCAAGTTTAGAGCAAACCGCCCAGTATTTTGCCATGAGCCCAGCCACGTTTAAACGAAAACTAAAATGCCATAATATGCGCTTTTCGAGCTTAGTTGATGAGCAAAATAAACATAAAGCCATTTATTTACTTACCTTGCGCGCTAAGTGCAATGAGCATGTTGCTGAGCGTTTGGCATTTTACGATATTCCTAACTTTAGGCGGGCATTTAAACGTTGGACAGGGCTAACCCCAAGCCAGTTAAAAGTATAAAGCGCACAGGTTAATACTTCTTTTAAAACCCCGCAGCCTGCTCAATTACTATTGCATGGCGCTGCGCTAAACGCGTATGGTCTCTGTCGTAGCCGCCACCAATAACACTGGCAATAGCGGTGTTATGTTCAAGGCAGCGCTTAAATACTAAATGGTCACGCTGTTTAATGCCGTCCCAGCTTATATCTAGTTTGCCTAAGCCATCGTCTTGCCAAATATCTACACCGGCATCGTATAGGACTAAATCGGGGTTGAGCTCTTTTAGTAAAAACTGCAGCGTATCATCCACAACGCCTAAGTATTCTGCGTCTTGCATATTGTTAGCAAGGCCTATGTCTAAATCGCTGGGGGATTTTCTAAACGGGAAGTTTTTTTCGCAGTGTATAGAGCATGTATACGCATACGGCTGATGTGCAAGCATTGCAGCTGTGCCATCGCCTTGGTGTACGTCTAAATCAAAAATGAGCACGTTGGTCACTTCACCGCTTTGTATTAATGTTTGCGCGGTAAAGGCTAAGTCGTTCACCATACAAAAACCTGAGCCAAAATCAGTGTGTGCATGGTGTGTACCGCCTGCTAAATGACAGGCTAAGCCATGCTTTAATGCTAAGCGTGCAGTTTGTAACGTGCCTTGTGGGGCGGTGAATGTACGGTTCATTAGCGGTTGCGACCAAGGTAAGCCAATGCGGCGCATGGCTTTTTCGTCTAGGCGGTTATGCCATAAATCGTGAATGTAGTTTTCGCAGTGTACCAGTTCAAGTGGCTCGGGGGAGCCCAAAATAGGCTCTACTAAATTATTACCTGCAATGCCTAAACCTTTAACCTGCTCATATAAATGAGCAAATTTACTCATTACAAATCGGTGCTTAGGGTCAAAGCTAAACGAATAATTACTGTGATAGACCAAAGGTAAGTGAGGGTTTAGGCGCATAACCGTATCAATAATAAAGTTTGCGCTATGGTAATAAACTTAACTAAGGGAGTCTATTGCCGTTATTCAATCAACGAGGCAAGCTCGCGATGAAGTAATTGTTCATCGGCTAAATTAAGTTCAACTAACCGTTTTAAATAGGTAATGCTGTTTATATCTATATGGTGGCATTTTAGGCCGATGTGTTGATCTTCTATGTGGCAAATAAACACCTCCATTTTTATTTCTATATCGCTTTGTGGCAAGGTAAAGCGCAAGGTGGCTTCGCTATTTTTTGTGCCACTAAACGCCGCGCATTTAGTAATGAGTGCGCCATGTAAAGATACATCGAGTAATTTGCATGGGTAGCTCTCTCCTGCAAATTCTAATTGAGCCGCGGTTGAAAAAAGAATACGCGAGAACTGACGTCGATTTTCCATAAAACGAGTTGCCTTTATTGTAATATTTAAATCAAGCATAGCGGGAAATAGCCCATAGCGATAAAAAATGGCATAAAAAAACCCCGCATAAATGCAGGGTTTGTTATATTAATTAACAATTAACCAATTTTTTTGTACTTAATACGCTTAGGTTGTGCAGCTTCTGCGCCTAAGGTCTTTTTAAGCCACTCTTCGTATTCAGTGTAGTTACCATCGAAGAAGTTAATTTGGCCTTCGTCGCGGTAATCTAAAATGTGCGTTGCAATACGGTCAAGGAACCAACGGTCATGCGATATACACATTACACACCCTGGGAACTCTAAAATAGCGTTCTCAAGGGCGCGAAGTGTTTCAACATCAAGGTCATTGGTTGGCTCATCCAGTAGTACTACGTTACCACCCGCTTTTAAAAGCTTAGCAAGGTGTAAACGGTTACGCTCACCACCTGATAAGTCTTTTACAAACTTTTGCTGATCGTTACCTTTAAAGTTAAAGCGGCTAACGTATGCACGGCTTGGGAACTCAAAGTTACCAATTTTTAGCACGTCTTGTCCGTCAGATATTTCTTGGAATACAGTTTTGCTTTCGTCCATGTTGCCACGGAACTGATCAACTGTTGCAAGCTCTACAGTTTCACCTACGCTAATGCTGCCGCTATCAGGTTGCTCTTCGCCGCTTAGCATTTTAAATAGGGTTGATTTACCCGCGCCATTGGCACCAATAATACCCACAATCGCGCCTTTTGGCATACTAAAGCTTAAATCGTCGATTAATACGCGATCGCCAAAACTCTTACGTAAGTTATTAACTTCAAGCACTTGGTCACCTAAACGCGGACCAGGTGGAATAAATAGCTCGTTAGTTTCGTTACGCTTTTGGTAATCAGACTGCTGTAGCTCGCTAAACTGCGCCATACGCGCTTTAGACTTAGCTTGACGACCTTTAGGGTTTGAACGCACCCACTCAAGCTCTTGAGCAATTGATTTTTGACGTGCTTTTTCAGATTTTTGCTCTTGTTGTAAGCGCGCATCTTTTTGCTCAAGCCAAGAAGAGTAGTTACCTTCCCACGGAATACCTTCACCACGGTCAAGCTCTAGTATCCAGCCAGCTACATTATCAAGGAAGTAACGGTCATGCGTTACCGCCACAACAGTGCCTTCGTAATCATGTAAGAAGCGCTCAAGCCAAGCAACCGACTCAGCATCTAAGTGGTTAGTAGGCTCATCGAGAATAAGCATATCTGGCTTTTCGAGTAATAAACGACAAATAGCAACACGGCGGCGCTCACCACCTGAAAGGTGCTCAATTTTAGCATCCCATTCAGGTAAACGAAGTGCATCAGCAGCGCGTTCTAAAACGTTATCGATGTTGTGGCCATCGTGCGCTTGAATAATCGCTTCAAGCTCGCCTTGCTCTTTTGCTAGGGCGTCAAAGTCAGCGTCTTCCATTGCGTACTCGTTGTACACTTCGTCAAGGCGGTTAAGGGCATGTTTTACTTCGCCAACAGCTTCTTCAACTATTTCGCGTACTGTTTTGCTTTCATCCAGTACTGGCTCTTGCGGTAAGTAACCAATTTTAGTACCAGGTTGAGGGCGAGCTTCACCTTCAAAGTCTTGGTCAACACCGGCCATAATGCGAAGTAATGTAGATTTACCAGCACCATTTAAACCTAGCACACCAATTTTAGCGCCAGGGAAAAAGTGCAACGAAATATCTTTTAAAATTGTGCGCTTAGGTGGCACAACTTTAGATACTCGACTCATCGAGAATATAAACTTATCAGGTAAAACCATGGAGGAAAGCCTTCAAATAATAATAAAAATTTCAATGTTGTATTGTAGTGGCTCACAGGTGAAACAGTCAACGAATGGCGTATAGAACAATACGCTAATCTAAACGGTACTTTATTTTCTTGCCCATTTAAAACACCACTATGACAGGATTTCTATTGTGTAAAATTCTGTAATCTATTGTTTTATATTGTTCAAACACATTTTATTTTTAACAAAAGTGGTACAGTATATTTACAGACTGTAAAGTATAAGCAAATTATACAGGCAGACCACTCTTAGTCGTTGTAAAACATCGCATAATCAAATATTACAAAGGTTTAAAGGAATGAACATGAAAATAGTTACAAAGTTAGGGGCATTACTTTTAGGTTTATACTCATTTTCGAGCCAAGCAGACATACTCCAGGTAAATGGTTATTACCAAGGAGTAGGGGTAGGGTCTACGCAAATTGATGTATACGAGAGTGATAGCATACGATTTACAACACTTTACGGCCAGTTTGGCTATCAGTTTTCGCGATACTTTGCGATAGAAGGTCGTGTAGGTTTTGGTTTAAATGACGAATCAACGCCTCTAAATGGGCTTGTTTATACTCAAAACCCGCTAGATGGTTCGTTAACCTCAGAATCTATTAAGAGCGAAATTGACTCAAGCCTTGATTTGCAAACAAGTATATTTGTGAAAGCTAATTATCCCATTTCAATTCGGGCAGATGTGTTTTTATTTGGTGGCTATGGTAGAAATAAATTAAGTTACAATGAAGGTGAAATAAGAAACCTTGCAGAATCAATAACTGGCTCAGATACAAATTCTACGTTAATCACTGAGCAAAATTATGACGAAGGCGGTGTAACGTACGGTACTGGGATTGACTATAGGTTAACTCAACGCTGGCAAGTAAGCGCTGAATACCAATATTTTGATACAGACGAAGGTGATATTTACGCTCTTAATTTATCTGTAAATTATCGTTTTTAATTGAAATAACGCTACTGGTTTTAGTAGCGCGACCTCAATACAGTTAAACAAAATATTTCAATATAAATGCATTCCTCCTGACCTATAACTTTTTGTAAATCTGATAAAATCATGAATAAATTTCATTTGGACATCTATACATCTAGAGGTTGATATTTTTAGCATACTGTTCATAATGAGAGCGTATTAATTCTCGGTTTTTATGAGCAGGAGCTTAAAAGATGCCCATTACAGTTAAAGACGAACTACCGGCTATTGCCCGTTTACGTGAAGAAAACGTGTTTGTAATGCCAAAAAGTCGCGCAAAAACGCAAGAAATTCGTCCTATGCGTTTGGCTATTTTAAATTTAATGCCTAATAAAGTAGAAACCGAAGTGCAGTTTATTCGTTTGCTTGCCAATTCTCCTTTGCAAGTAAATGTAGAGCTATTGCGCCTAGATACGCACCGCAGCAGTAGCAACTCAGAAGAGCACCTAGATACCTTTTACCGTTATTTTTCAGAAGTGAAAGACAATAACTACGATGCGTTAATTGTTACCGGTGCACCACTCGCACACCTTGAATACGACGATGTAGCCTACTGGGATGAGCTAAAAGTGATTATTGATTGGGCAGAGCAGCACGTTACCTCTACGCTGTTTTCGTGCTGGGCGGCGCATGCAGCGCTGTATCACCGTTACAATTTAAAACGCGATTTAAAAGAAGATAAACTTTGTGGTGTGTTTACTCACCAGTGTTACTTTGATCACGGGGCACTTACTCGTGGCTTCGACGACACCTTTTTAGTGCCGCACTCACGTTATGGCCACATAGATATAAATAAAATAAATGCCTGCGACGATATAGTCGTGCTGGCAGGCTCTGAAAAAGTAGGCGCTTACTTAATGAAAAATAAGTCGGGCAGCCAAGTGTTTATAACCGGCCACCCAGAATACGATGCCGACACACTAAAAGCAGAGTACGAGCGCGATTTACAAAAAAGCCCTGATGCGCCAAAACCCGAAAACTATTTTCCAGATAACGATGCAAGTAAAAAGCCGTCAAAAACGTGGCAAAGCCATGCCTTTTTGCTGTTTTCGAACTGGTTAAATTACTACGTGTACCAAACGACCCCTTATGATATTAATTTAGTTAGCCAAGATGTGAGGACTAACAACTATGCCGAATAACGTGCAAAACAATAATAAACACAGCGAATTAAGCGCTGCATTAAAAGAGCGTATTTTAATTTTAGATGGCGCCATGGGCACCATGATCCAAACTCACAAGCTTGAAGAAGAAGACTACCGAGGCGAGCGCTTTAAAGACTGGCACGTACTAATTAAAGGCAATAACGATTTATTAAGCCTTACAAAACCTGAGTTAATTGCCAATATACACCGCAGCTTTTTAGCCGCCGGTGCAGACATTATTGAAACCAATACCTTTAACTCAACCACCATTTCGATGGAAGATTACGACATGGCAAGCATAAGCCGTGAGGTAAACTTAGAGTCGGCAAAACTCGCACGCGCAATATGTGACGAGTTCACCGCTAAAAACCCAGAAAAACCACGCTACGTAGCCGGTGTGTTAGGGCCAACCTCTAAAACCTGCTCAATTTCGCCAGATGTAAACGACCCAGGCTATCGTAATATTACCTTTGATAAGCTGGTTACTGCGTATGTTGAGTCTACCCTTGCATTAATGGAAGGCGGCGCTGATTTAATACTTATCGAAACCATTTTCGACACCCTAAATGCAAAAGCTGCCTCATTCGCAGTAGAAGAAGCGTTTGAGCAAGCAGGGCGCACATTACCTGTAATGATCTCGGGCACAATTACCGATGCCTCTGGGCGTACGCTTTCGGGGCAAACCACCGAAGCATTTTATAACTCTATTCGCCATATTAAGCCGCTTTCTATAGGCCTTAACTGCGCCCTAGGGCCAGATTTACTTCGCCAATACGTAGAAGAGCTTTCGCGCGTATGCGAAACATTTACCTCAGTACACCCAAATGCAGGTTTACCTAACGAATTTGGTGAGTACGACCTAGAAGCAGAGGACATGGCGAAAGAGATTATAGACTGGGGTAAATCGGGCTTTATAAATATTGTTGGTGGTTGCTGCGGCACCACGCCTGCGCATATTCGTGCGTTTGCCAAAGGGCTTGAAGGGGTAAAACCTCGCGCGTTGCCAGAGCTTGATGTTCGTATGCGTTTATCAGGCCTTGAAGCCTGTAACTTAAACTAGGAGCCAACATGACCCAGCAAATTGCAGTATTTACCAATGTTGGCGAGCGTACCAACGTAACCGGCTCTGCCATGTTTAAACGCTTAATCATGGAAGAAGATTACGAGACCGCCCTGAATGTTGCTCGCGAGCAAGTAGAAAACGGCGCCCAAGTTATTGATATAAACATGGACGAAGCCATGTTGGACTCAAAAGCGGCCATGGTTAAGTTTTTAAACTTAATTGCCTCAGAGCCCGATATTTCTAAAGTGCCCATTATGGTCGACTCCTCTAAATGGGAAGTAATAGAAGCAGGCCTTAAATGTATTCAAGGCAAGGCTATTGTTAACTCAATATCGCTTAAAGAAGGGGAGGAGCCGTTTAAACGCCAAGCTAAAATTATTAAACGCTTTGGTGCAGCTGCTGTTGTAATGGCGTTTGATACCGACGGCCAAGCCGACACCGCAGACCGCAAATACGAAATCTGTGAGCGCAGCTACAAAATATTAGTCGAAGAGATTGGTTTTCCGCCGGAAGATATTATTTTCGACCCTAATATATTTGCCGTAGCCACCGGTATAGAAGAGCACGACAACTACGCCGTAGAATTTATTGAAGGCACACGCCGCATTAAGCAAAACTTACCGCACTGTAAAGTGTCGGGCGGGGTGTCTAATGTCTCGTTTTCGTTTAGGGGTAATAACCCCGTACGTGAAGCCATTCACTCGGTGTTTTTATACCACGCGATAAAAGCGGGTATGGATATGGGTATTGTAAACGCAGGCCAGCTTGCAGTTTACGACGATATCCCCGAGGAACTTCGCAAAGCCGTAGAAGATGTAATTCTTAACACCGACCCAGGTGCAGGTGAGCGCCTTGTAGAAATAGCCCCTAAGTTTTCAGGCATGGCACAAGCCGAACGCGTAGAAGATTTAGAGTGGCGCACATGGCCTGTTGAAAAACGCCTAGAGCACGCCCTTGTAAAAGGCATTACCACCTTTATAGATGAAGACACGGAAGAGTGCCGAGCTGCCGCCGATAAACCTATTCACGTAATTGAAGGGCCATTAATGGATGGCATGAACGTGGTAGGGGATTTATTTGGCGCAGGTAAAATGTTTTTACCGCAAGTTGTTAAATCGGCCCGCGTAATGAAGCGAGCAGTGGCCTACCTAGACCCATTCATAGAAGCTGAAAAAGAAGAAGGCGCCACTAACGGTAAAGTGGTTATGGCCACCGTAAAAGGCGACGTGCACGACATAGGTAAAAACATTGTAGGCGTAGTACTGCAATGTAATAACTACGAAGTAATCGACTTAGGCGTAATGGTACCTGCCGAAAAAATACTGCAAACCGCGATTGACGAAAAAGCCGACATAATCGGCCTTTCGGGTTTAATTACCCCATCGCTTGATGAAATGGTACACGTAGCCAAAGAAATGACCCGCCGAGGCTTTGAGCTCCCACTTATGATTGGCGGCGCAACGACCTCTAAAGCGCATACAGCCGTTAAAATTGAGCCGCAGTACGACAAAGGCGTAGTGTACGTAAATAACGCCAGCCGTGCAGTGGGCGTGGTATCGAGCTTATTATCTAAAGAGCTAAAACCGGCCTTTTTAGAAAAAACTAAAGCCGAGTACGAAAAAGTACGCGAGCAGCAAGCGCGCAAAAAGCCACGTTCAAAACCCGTTACCATACAGCGTGCCCGCGATAACGCCGCCAAGCTTGATTGGGAAAACTACACGCCACCGGTGCCTAAAAAGCTGGGCGTGACCGAATTTAAAAATGTATCAATCGCCACGTTACGTAAATACATAGATTGGACCCCGTACTTTATGACGTGGTCAATCGCTGGTAAATACCCACGCATAATGGATGACGAAGTCGTCGGTGAGCAAGCACGTAGCTTATTTAAAGACGCTAACGACATGCTCGACGACCTTGAAAAGTCAGGTGCTTTGCAACCTTTAGGTGTAATTGGTTTATTCCCTGCAAACCGCGTGGGTGATGACATAGAAATTTACACCGACGAAACCCGCAAAGAGCTGTTAACTACCTCATGCCATTTACGCCAGCAAACCGAAAAAACCGACTTTGCTAACTATTGTTTAGCCGACTACATTGCGCCAAAAGGCACACCTGATTACTTTGGCGCGTTTGCAGTAACGGGCGGCTTAGAAGAAGACGACCTAGCCGACGCGTTCGACGCACAGCAAGACGACTACAATAAAATAATGGTTAAAGCGGTTGCCGACAGGCTCGCAGAAGCCTTTGCCGAATACCTGCACGAACAAGTGCGTAAAGAGTATTGGGGTTATGCAGCCGATGAAAACTTAAGTAACGATGAGCTAATTCGCGAAAACTACCAAGGTATTCGCCCAGCACCGGGTTACCCAGCGTGCCCAGAGCACACTGAGAAAAAGAAAATTTGGCAGTTACTCGATACCGAAAAACGCATTGGCATGCAGCTCACCAGCTCATACGCCATGTGGCCAGGGGCAGCGGTTTCGGGCTGGTATTTCTCACACCCAGAGGCAAAATATTATGCCGTAGCATCTATTCAAAAGGATCAGGTAGAAGACTACGCCAAGCGAACTAATATGACGCTCGAAGAGGCTGAAAGATGGCTATCGCCTAACTTGGGGTATGAGCCGGAGTAAAAGAGCAGCGGTCAGTTTATAGCTGTCAGCTATCAGTAAAAGAAAAACGAGCCTAATTTGGCTCGTTTTTTAATATATTATAGTGGGCTATTTTTATAATTTTCTATTTTTAATGTGGATATAAAAATAGATGCATATAAGGTATAACTTTTAATGCCAGAGAAAAAGAAACAGCATCTAGTTCCAGCTTGCTATCTAAAAAATTTCATAGCTCCTTTATCTGAAGAGCAAAAGTCGATAGGAAGTTTTAAGGCTGGATTATATGTAAATGACAAAACTCTATCTTCTGGTTGGAAATTAAGATCAGTTAGACATACGACTTTCACAGAGTCATATTTTTATAATCTACCTGAAGATGACCCTAGAAATCCAGTCGTTGAAAATTATTTATCAATAGTTGAAGGGGAGTACTCTAAAGCCTTTAAAGAAGTAATAAAAGGTAATCTCACTAATGAAACTATGTCATTTCTATCCTATTTTGTTAGTTTACAATATATGAGAGTAGAGCCCTTTATTAAACAATTTCAGGAAAGTGAGGATAGAGTTGCTGGTTGGATGGATGCTTTTGAAGGGAAGGATAATTATAAAGTAGCATCTCAAAATATAGCTAAAAGGAGTCTGCTTACTGCCGACTTTGGAGACTTGATAGATCAGCATGCTGCTATTATTTATAATTCCACAGGATTCACATTTGTTACCTCTGACAACCCTGTTGTTAAACTCCAAATAAACCTCTCTGACGCTTTAAAAATTATACCAAAAAGATACCTTATAGATTTTCAAAGTGAAAGCCGAGAAGTTATATTATTTTTTTACCGTTAAATCATAAGACTGCGTATGTGTCGTGTGAAATGTTAGATGCTAAAAAGAGTATAGTTTTCAATAATGCAGATTTAGAAAATATCTTTTATTTAAATTATTTTTCGGTACTAAATTCATATAGAAATGTATATTCCACAGTTATAGAGCCTATTAAAGGTGAAGCGCAGCTTTCAAAGTTATTAAGCACAGAGCCGGAGAGCTTAGTAAAGATCTATACATTATCTAAAAGAATAATATCTAAAGGTGTAATTTTAAGCGATACAAGAACACCTGTTTCTGCGAAGTATAAGACTAGAACAAAAGTTACTTTAAAAATCGATGACTTAAGCCAATTAAAACTATTGACGACTGATGAAAGTATAAAGCTTATAGAAGTACTTGATAATGGGGTTAGTATCAGAGGGATGCGTAACTGTAGAATATCAAGAATTGATTATAACATTGGGTCAATTGTCATTGAATCAATATGATGCCTAATTTTAAACCTAGCTTAGGTTATTAAAGGTTGAAAGGGTTATGAATGAAGTATCTAAATTACATATTGCTTTGCCTATCCCTATTTTTCACATCGAACACATTTGCGCTTGAGCAGAAGTATCACGAGAGTGTTTTACCTGTTATTGCTGCTTTTAAAGCGGAGGATAAAACTGCGATTGCTGCGCATATTCGCTACCCTCTAAAAAGGCAATATCCATTGCCCGACATTAAAAATGAAGCTGAGTTTATTAATCGCTTTGATGAAGTGTTTGACGAGGAGCTTGTTACTATTATTGGCAGCTCTAATATTAATACCGATTGGGATAAAGTTGGTTGGCGTGGCATTATGCTAAATAACGGCGTGATGTGGGTTAATACTGACGGTAAAATTATCGGTATAAATAGCCACACAGCTAAAGAGCAGGCATTTGCTAAACGCTTAATTGAACAAGACAATCAATCACTTCATTCAAGTATTAATACGTTTGAAGAGCCAGTGCTGGATTGGAAAACGGCTAGCTACCATATTCGCGTTGATGATTTAGGTGATAGAAATTACCGTTATGTAGTGTGGAGTAGTGATAAAAGGCCAAAGGACAAGCCTGATATGGTTTTATTTAACGGTGATATTACCTTTGAGGGTAGCGGCGGGAATCACTACTATACGTTTAAAAACGGACGTTATAGTTACATATTACACGTTACTATTATTGGCTGCGATACATCGCCACCTGGTTGGCTTGAAGTATATAAAGATGATGAGCAGTTATTAAATGAGCCAGTTATAAGTGCTAAGTAGAATCAGTAAACCCTTCTTATCCCTATCCAATAAAGCTGCCACTTAGTAACTGCTATAGGTTGGCGGTTCGCCGATAAAAATTTCAATAAATCAATCCTAAGTGGTAGGCTAAAAAAGTAGCAATTATTCAAACCGTTCTCGCGCAACAAGGCATTCCTTTAAAGCGCTTTGCCAAGGAGTTAAATATGATCACGCTTACCGTTAATGGTAATAAACATGAGTTTACAGGCGATCCGTCAACGCCGGTGCTTTGGTATCTTCGAGATGAATTAAATTTAACCGGGCCTAAGTTTGGCTGTGGTATGGCGCAATGTGGTGCGTGTACCATACATATTGATGGCGTAGCGCAGCGCTCATGCATATTACCGGTGTCGGCTGTGGCAGGGCGTGCTATTACCTCTATTGAAGGGTTAAGCGAGCAAGGCGACCACCCCGTGCAAAAAGCCTGGGTTGAGCATAAAGTGCCGCAATGTGGGTTTTGTCAGTGCGGGCAAATAATGCAAGCGGCAAGCTTATTAGCCGCTAACCCCAACCCAACTGATGATGAAATAGTGAGTAATATGTCGGGCAATATTTGTCGTTGTGGTACATACCCACGTATTCATAAAGCGATTAAGTCGGCGGCTAAAACCATTGCGGGCGTTGAATACTTTGACCCAAATGAACAAGGGGAACAAGTATGAAAAACGATAATACGTACTTTGACCTAAACCGTCGCCAATTTTTAAAAACCAGCGCAATAGGCGCATTAGTATTAGGCACTTATTTTGTAGGCAGTGCACCAAAAGCGTTTGCAGGCGTGTTAGAGCAACCCTCTGAGCAAGCAAAACGTGCTAACTTATTTATAGCGCTGCGCCCCGATGGCATGGTTGAAATAACCTGTCATCGCTCTGAAATGGGCCAACAAATTCGTACCGCCATTGCCCAAATTGTGGCAGACGAAATGGAAGCTGCGTGGGATAAAGTGGTTGTTATTCAAGGTAAGGGCGACCCTAAATATGGGGATCAAAATACCGATGGATCGCGCAGTATTCGCTACAACATGCAGCGCCTACGCGAAATGGGTGCAAGTGTACGTTATATGATGCAGCATGCAGCTGCTAAATATTGGAACGTTGAGCCGCAAACCTGTACAGCTAATCAGCACGTGGTTACCCACAGCTCGGGTAAAACGGTTGCCTATAAAGACTTAATTGATCTCGCGCTTGGTATTACCCCGCCAGAGCCTGACAAGTTAACACTTAAAACACGCAAAGAATGGCGTTATATAAATACCGGTATGGCGCATATAGATTTAACCGATTTAGTAACCGGTAAAGCCACATTTGCTGCTGATGTTCGCGAGCCAAAAGCGCTGGTGGCTATGATTGAGCGCCCGCCGGTAGTAGGTGGTGTGGTTAAATCGTTTGATGCCAGCGCCGCTAAAGCAATTAATGGCGTAGTTAATATTATTGAAATGCCTGTACCAAAAGGTGCGCCGCAATTTCAGCCCAAAGGCGGCATTGCTATTATTGCTAAAAATACCTGGGCTGCATGGCAGGCGCGTAAAGCACTAAAGGTGGTGTGGGATGATGGTAAAAACGGCGATTATAATTCAGAGAGCTTTAAAAAGTCGTTATTACAAACCGTTAATGAGCCGCAAGCGCATGTACGTGAAATAGGCGATACCGCCAGCGTATTGGCTAAATCGAGCAATAAGTTAGTAGCCGACTATTACGCGCCGCACTTGGCCCAAGCACCTATGGAGCCACCTTGCGCCACTGCAATGTACAATAAAGACAGGGTAGATATTTGGGCTGCAACGCAAAACCCGCAAGCTGATATGAAAACCGTAGCCGCACTACTTGGTATGGAGGAGAGCCAAATTAACGTACATGTCACCATGTTAGGTGGCGGGTTTGGGCGTAAATCAAAACCTGACTTTTCAGCAGAAGCTGCTTACATTTCAATGAAAGTAGGACAACCCATACGCGTTCAATGGACGCGAGAGGATGATATTCAGCACAGTTTTTATCATGCGGTATCGGCTCAACATATTGAAGCTTCACTCAATGAAAAAGGCAATATTGAGGCTTACTTACATCGTACGGCGTTTTCGCCAATTATGTCGACCTTTCAAGAAGGCGCAACGTCGCCAGCAGGTTTTGAGCTGCGCTTAGGCTTTACCGATAACCCTATAAACTCACCTAACTTAAAGCTAGAAAACGGCGAGGCACCCGCTAAAACAAGAGTAGGCTGGATGCGTTCGGTATCAAATATTTTTCATGCTTTTGCTATTCAGTCATTTATTGCTGAAGCGGCGCATAAAGCAGGGCGCGACCAAAAAGACTATTTACTTGAAACCATAGGCCCTGATCGCATTTTAGATGTAACCGAGCAAAATGCGTCTTACGATAACTATGGCGCCGATAAAGACGTTTACCCATTAGATATTGGTAAATTACGCCATGTTATTGAAAAAGTGGCCGATATAAGTAAATGGGGCCGAAAGCTGCCAAAAGGTCGCGGGTTAGGCATTGCTGCGCACCGCAGCTTTTTAACCTATGTGGCTACTGTGGTTGAGGTAGAGGTATCGGACGCTGGTGATTTAAACGTGATTAAATCGTGGGTGGCTATTGATGCAGGTACGGTTGTAAACACCGATACCGTTAAAAACCAAACGCAAGGTGGCTCTATTTACGGTATTACCACTGCAATTAGCGATGGTATAACCTTTGATAAAGGCCGCGTGCAGCAAAGTAATTTTCATGATTACCGCGTACCGCGTATGAGCGATTCACCACTAGAGGTAGAAGTAGAAATCATACAAAGTGATGCACCACCAGCAGGTGTAGGCGAGCCGGCAACACCGGTTTACGCCCCTGCGCTATGTAACGCTATTTTTGCCGCTTGTGGTAAACGCATTAGGCAACTGCCTATAGGTAATCAATTAAAAGCGTAAATAACGTCCTTTTTTAGCCGTTAAACAAAAAAACCGCCAAATGGCGGTTTTTTTAGAAGCTAGCGATTAGTGAGTTTTTTCAAACTCGTCTACTTCGCGCTCTGCTTCTTCTTTAGATTTACCATACTGCTGCTGGATTTTACCCACTAGCTCTGTACGGCTACCTTCAATTTTGTCTAAATCGTCGTCAGTAAGATCGCCCCATTTTTGTTGCGCCTTACCTTTAAGTTCGTTCCAATTACCTTTCATACGATCGCTGTTCATAAGTATCTCCTTACTTAGCTTTAATTAACGTTCAGTATAAAAGGAGCAAAGCGTGTACCAACCAGTCAAATTTTTATTTTGTGTTTATAATCATTAATTTATATATTTAAGCGAGGCGTTACTTTTATTGCAGCGCGTATGTTCTTAAAAAATGTACAGAGCGGTCTGTAATTATTTCTGATTATGGATACGCGTAAACTCATCTGCTTTTGCGGCGCGTTTATTTTTGGTTTTTGTTACAATGCATACAAAGCAATTTTGGGTAAATAGCAGTGCTGCCGGTTCAAAACATATATCAACAACTTCTAACTACATTACAAAGTAACCCCATAACGTTATTACAAGCACCGCCTGGTGCGGGTAAATCAACCTGGTTGCCGCTACAGCTTATGCGCGACGGCCATTTCAAACGTATTGTAATGCTTGAGCCGCGCCGCTTAGCAGCACGTAATATTGCCAATTACTTAGCACAGTGCCAAAACGAAAATGTGGGGCAAAGTGTTGGCCTGCGTGTACGCGGCGAGAGTAAAGTAAGCAGTAATACGCGCCTTGAAATAGTCACCGAGGGTATGCTTACCCGCATGCTACAAAACGACCCCGAATTAAGCGATATAGATTTACTGATATTTGATGAATTTCATGAACGCTCAATTGCGGCCGACACCTCACTGGCCTTTGCTTTAGAGACCCAAAGTGCGCTGCGCGACGATTTAACCATACTACTTATGTCGGCCACCCTTGATACTGAGCGCTATACGCAGTTTTTTGATTGCCCGGTTATACAATCAAGCGGGCGTAGTTACCCCATAGACGAAGTATATATACCAATAAAAGATGAGAGCCGCTGGTTAGATGCCATTCCTAATATCGTTAAGCAAGCGCTCAATGAGCAAAGCGGTAGTGCATTAGTCTTTTTACCTGGGCAATTTGAAATAGTACGTGTGCAGCAGGCCCTTAATGATTTACCAAGTAACTGCTTAGTTGCCACATTATTTGGCGAGCAAGATAAAGCCAATCAGCAAGCGGCGATTGCCCCTGCGGCTAAAGGTATGCGCAAAATTGTGCTTACCACCAATGTAGCCGAAACTAGTTTAACCATTGAAGGCATTCGCATTGTTATTGATAGCGGCAAACGCCGCGCGGCGAGCTATAACTTAAAAACAGGCGTAACTGAGCTTACAACACAAAGTATATCGCGCTCCTCTGCTGTGCAGCGAGCAGGGCGTGCAGGGCGAATAGAACCCGGTGTTGTTTACAGGCTTGGCTCAAAGCAAACCTTTGAGCGACGCAATAGCCACGATAGCCCGGAAATACTCACCTCAGACATAAGCCAACTTATGCTGGAGGCAAAACAGTGGGGCGCAAATATCAGCGAACTCACCTTGCTTGATACGCCAACAGCGCAGCAATGCACGCAAGCGGCAAACTTACTAACCATGCTTGAAGCCATCGACTCTAAAGGTAAGTTAACCAAATTGGGCAGCAACATGCTGGGTTTTGGGGCGGATATTCGCTTAGCGCATATGCTTTTAAAAGCGCAAGCGCTTGAGGCAGAACTCCCTGGTATTTATCGCTTAGCACTTTATTTAGTGGCGCTGCTTGAGAGCCGAATAAACAGCGCCAACGAGCTAAGCTTGGCGCTACATAGCCAACAGCAAAGGCCACACCCAGTATTTAAACAGCAGTTAAAATACTGGCAAAGCCGTTTAAAAGTAACCGACAGTAACAGCGAGCTAAACACCGAGTATTTAGGTTTGCTGGTGGCATTAGCTTACCCCGATCGCATTGCAAAAAAACGCGGCAATGGCTACTTACTTGCCAATGGTGCGGGCGCTGATTTAAACACCGATTACTGGCATAACGATGACTACCTTGCTATTGCAAGCATGGGCGGCCATAAAGGCACGCGTATTTTTGCAGCCACCGCACTTAGCCCATTTGAGCTACAAGATTACTTACCGCACTTGTTTACTACGCTTACCCGCTGTGAGTTTGATGAGAAAACCGCGCGGTTTATCCATCAAGACGAAGTAAAGCTCGGCGCCATTACGCTTACAAGCCAACCAAGTAAGCAAAAGCTTGATAAAACCGAGCGCGCCAAAGCGTGGCTTAATTTATTTACTAAGCACGGCTTTGCATTATTTAATGAACAAGCCGATGCGCAGCAATTATTAATACGCATGAGTTTAGCCAGTCAGTTTATGCCAGATACGTTCCCGGCAATAAGCGAGCAGCAACTTATCGAAACAGCTGATGATTGGTTAGGCGTATATTTACAGGATATAAAAACGCTGGAGCAGCTTAAAAAGTTTAACTACTTTGAAGCACTGCAAAATTGTTTTGACTGGACACAGCAAACAGCCCTAAAAACACTGTTACCGCTTAGGTTAACGGTACCGAGTGGCTCAAATATAAAAATTAATTACCAACTAGATGGCCCCGCAAAACTTAGCGTGCGCATGCAAGAAGTGTATGGTTTAACAAGTACGCCAATGCTTGCAAATGGCAAGCTGCCACTGCTTATGGAATTACTCTCGCCAGGTAAGCGTTCATTACAGCTTACGCAAGATCTTGCGCACTTTTGGGCTAGTAGTTATCGCGATGTACAAAAAGAAATGAAAGGACGTTATCCCAAGCATTTTTGGCCCGACGATCCAGCCAACAGCGTGGCAACCAATAGAGTAAAAAGCAAAATGTAGGTTTATTAACTTAAAAATATTTGTTTTATTTTTGAACATGTGAATATAGTGTACCTATAAATAAATCAATACTTTTAACTACAAGGAAGAAGTGATGAAACGACTATTTACATTAGCTTTGCTATTAGTGAGTACCTTTTCGGTTAATGCTGAAAAGGCACTGGACTTAAACAAATTTGCACAACATTACTACAACACAATGACCGCCACTCAAGCGCCTAACGCAAGTGAAAAAGAGCTTGAAGCCTACCTTAATTTATTAACAGACGATGTAGGCAGCCAGCACATACCGTATCAAGTAGATGACTCTCGCACAGCAGAGGGTAAAAAACTAATGCGTAAGGGCATGCGTTTTTATTTAGGCGCGCATACCTTATACGAAAGCGAGCTGCTTAATACCTTTGTATTTAACGATAGCGGCTTTGCGATTCGTTATAAAAACCACGCTAAGGGCATTCATCCGCAAAGTAAGCAGCCAATCGAGTACACATCAGTAATGATGGAAATAATAGAAGTTGAAAACGGTAAAGTGGCGATGATCCGTAAATATCACGAATAAAACGTAAAGTGATAAAACGCGCTAGCCATTAAAGCAAAGTTAATGGCTAATTGGGCTGTAATAGCTTTTTGTTGTTAAGTGCCTAAACTTCTTTACCACCGTGTTGCTCTGATAAATCATCTAGCTCGGCAGAGGTGTAATCAAACCCGCTTTCATCATACTCGTAAGTGATTTTTACACTGTCGCCGCCATTAAATAGGCGAGTTTTAACTTGGTTTACGGGCCAATCTTTTAGTACATGCACAAAGCGGTTAGCAATTTGCGAGGTTTCAAAGCGGTAGCGAATTTCTGTTTTCATAAAAAGGCTCTGTTATTGTATGGCTTAGCTAAAAGTGAGTAGTAAAATTACACTATTTAATGCATTACCACCTCTCATAATCTCTTGGGTGTGTTGATTTTTGATGGTTGAATTTACAGCCGTATGTTTGGTTTTTAGGCAAGGCAGAGCCTATGAAACTTGGTTATTCCCCATAAATAGGCGTTAACGCAGCATAAAAGCCAAACATGGGCTGCCCACTGGGTTCTTTATAGGGTGATAAGCTCTTGTTTATTGGTTTTTACTTATTCTTACATGGATGTAAGTCATTAAAATAACGCAGGAGCCGTTATCGAGCCTACTAAGTTACAAACCACGCGCTGCGATTTAATCGCCCCTAGATTGAACAAATTTCTATCCGCCAAGGTCAACACGCCCTAGTATACCTTTAATCAATACGCCGATATAAGCCTCTAAAACAGTAAGTGAAGCAAAAAACCACACTTAGACGCTATAAGTGATGCGTTTTTAAAATAAATAATAATTATTACAAATAGCTTTTATATCTAAAAAGTTAATGTGATTTTATTTTTACGTAATGTTCGCATTTTGCTTTAAGGCGCAGTGTTCCTTTCTAAAAATACTGATCTAGTACAAGCAAAGCATTGTTATAAGTTTTTGATAGTTAATTACTTTAATGAGTAGATTTTCTTTATGCAGCGAATGTTTTGCTAAGGGATTTACGCACAGTTTAGCTATATTAAATAGTATTTTTGCCGATCTCCCTTTGTTCTAAAAACTAAAACTATTTTAAAAATAAAACAAAAAAGCAACATTTAGGTTGATTGTTAGGTATTTGTAATTAGAATAGTCGCTATTACAAATAAGAATGATTCACATACAATATTAGGATTCAACATGAATTTGCGTAAATCTCTCCTTGCAAGTGCAGTAATTACTGCAACTATGGGTTTAACTGCGTGTGGTGGCTCAAGCTCCAGCGATAGCACCGAAACACCAACCACTCCAACAGTGACTAATTCGGCACCTACCGCTATTAGCTTATCAACAGCGGCTGTAACAGAAGATGTGGTAGGCGCAGTAGTCGGTACTTTAAGTGCAACCGATGACGATGCAACAGGCATGGTATTTACACTTTCTGATGATGAACAGTATTTTGAAATTAATGACAGCAATGAGCTAACGCTTAAAAGCACGTTAGCGCTTAATGCTGAGCAAGTAGAAACAGTTGATGTAACAGTTACTGCAACCGATGCTGGCGATTTAAGTTTTACACAAACACTGAGCGTATCTGTAACTGATATTGAAGCGCAAGATGGCGTAAACGTTTACGAATTTGCCTCAACAGTTAATGCTAGTATTTCTGCGGTAAGTTACACAGGCCAAGTGGCTCGCCATGCACTTTCGGCGCAAATTAAAGCTTACATTAGCTTATTAAGTGTTGATTACATTGAAAGCGAAGGCTTAACAGGCGATGCCGTTAAAGCGCAGTTAATGGCTTATTGGAGCGATTACGAAGCCGTAAAAGATAACAGCTTTTTGTTTATTGATGGCGCAACTACGTTGCAGCAGTCGTTTGCAGAAATTTCGAATTCAGGCAAAACCTTAACAGGTAAAATTGCCGGTAACGATGCGTCTAAAATGGAAGAAGACTGGCTAACAGAAGGCACATTTGAAGGCTGGAGCGACTTCGGCACTCAAGCAAAAACGCCAGAAGGGCTTATTTTTCATTACTTTGATTTAATTGCCGCCAATGTAGATGCAATTGCAAGCGGTACGCAGTCTGAGGATGTAAACGGTAATGACATTACTGCGGCATACATCACAACAAGTGGCCTTGATTTAAACCAGCTTATTCAAAAGCACACGCTAGGTGCGTTAATGTTCTCGCAAGGCACTGACGATTACCTAGACGAAGGGCTTGATGAAGATAACACCGATGCAGCAGCCGATGGTACTTACAGTACTTTAGAGCATCAATACGATGAAGGTTTTGGTTACTTTGGCGCTGCTCGTCATTATTTAGAATTTAGCGACGAGGCTATTTCAGATGGTAGCGCAAGCGCTGATATTGATGGTGATGGCAAAATTGACTTAGCGAGTGAATACAATTGGGGTAACTCTACCAATGCAGCTAAACGTGATAAAGGCGCGGTAGTGGCGACTGACTTTAGCAGCGCAGCAATGACGGCGTTTATTGCGGGTCGTAAAATTATTAACGATGCTGCACCAAGTGCATTAACTGATGATCAAAAAACGCAGTTATTAGCACAACGTGATATTGCTGTAGCCAATTGGGAAAACGCAATTGCAGCCACCGTTGTACATTACATCAACGACACATTAGCCGACATTGATACAGTACAAGGTACAGAGGCAAGTGCTGACGATTTTGCTAATTTAGCTAAACACTTTAGTGAAATGAAAGGCTTTGCACTGAACTTTCAATTTAACCCATTTTCACCTTTTTACAGCGACGATAACGCAGGTAAATTTGCCGAGCTACATACATTATTCGGTGAAGCGCCACTGCTAACAGATGCATACAAAGCGCAGTTAGTAGAGGCACGTGATTTGATGCAGGAAGTTTACGGCTTTGATGCTCAAAACGTTGAAAACTGGTAATAACCACCCGTTTTAGCACCAAGGAAGGTCAGCCCTCGGGCTGGCCTTTTGCCGTTTAATTTTCAAAGTTTTTAGGGTTGAAATAATGATCAATTATGCAAAAAAAGGGGTTGTGGTTGCAGCTACTGTATTAACCCTTAGTGGGTGTGGTGAAAGTAGCTCAAGTAGCACAGGTAGTGATTTTCAAAGTAGTGATAGCGGGCAAACTACGACGCCTGCGGTTACAGAGTTTGATGAAGCACAACTCGTTGCTAACTTAGTCGATAATGTAATAACACCGACGTTTGTTTTGTTTAATCAACAAGCACAAACACAAACACAGGCCGTTGCAAATTACTGCCAAGCTGAAATACAAAGCGTACAAGAAAGCTCTGAAGAGGCCATTGCGCTGCGTGCTCAAGCACAACAAGCCTGGCTAGATACCATGGCGGGTTGGCAACAAGCCGAAATGATGCAAATGGGGCCGCTTCTTGATAACGCAGGGCAGTTACGTAACCAAATATATTCATGGCCTACTTTTAGCCGCTGTGGGATAGACCAAGACGTGGTGTATAACCAAGACGGTGTTATTAACCAAGATCAAAATCGCCCGTATGCCATTAGCGAAAGAACAGCAACACGCCGCGGCTTATTTGCAATTGGGCATGTGTTGTTTAACGAGCAATTAGCGCATCACTGTAGTGTGGCAAATGATGCTCTTGCAGATTGGAATAACCGCACAGATTTAGCGCGTCGTCAGGCTCGTTGTGAGTTTGCTGAGGTGGCAAGTGAAGATGTTTTAAGTTCGTCAGCGCAGTTATTACAAGCTTGGCAAGGGGATAGCGGTTTTGCTAATGAATTAAAAAATACCGGCCAAAGTGGCTCTCGCTTTAGCACAACTCATGAAGCGCTTAATCATATTAGCGATGCGCTGTTTTATATCGACACAATAGTAAAAGATAAAAAATTAGCAGAGCCGATTGGTATTTTTTCAAATTCGTGTGGCGCATCGGCGTGCCCTGAAGATGTAGAAAGCCTAGATGCGAAAAGCTCTTTAGATAATATTCGTAATAACTTAGCGGCGTTTGAAGCGTTAATTATGGGTAATTTAGACGCTGAGCAAGCAGGCACTGGCTTTGATGACTTTTTAGATGCAGAGCAAGCACAGGCTACTAAAACACGTTTAGTTGAAGGAATAGCAGCCCTCAAAGCCACTTTAAATAGCATTGATAGCTCGCTGGCCGATTTGCTAATTGATAACGAGCAACAGGTACGTGATGTACATGGCCAAGTGAAAGTGTTGACCGATGAGCTAAAAAATGACTTTATTAATGAGCTAGCACTTGAGCTACCTACCACCTCTGCAGGCGATAACGACTAAGGGCGACAATGAAATACAATAAACTTACAATTGCATTGCTTATGGCCGTAAGTTGCCAAGCAGTGGCAGAGCAAAAAAACGAATTAGAACATATTCAAATTATTAGCCATAACGATAAATTGCGCACCGAAGCAGGCTCGGCAACTTTAATTGGCGAAGCGCAACTTGAACAATTTGAGTTTGATGATATTCATCGTATTTTATCGCAGGTGCCTGGGGTAAACATACGCGAAGAAGACGGCTTTGGGCTAAGGCCTAACATTGGTTTTAGGGGCGTAACCCCTGAACGTAGTAAAAAAATAACCATTTTAGAAGACGGTGTTTTAATTGGCCCTGCGCCGTATTCGGCACCGGCGGCTTATTATTTTCCGCTTACTACACGCATGACCGCAGTTGAAGTGTTTAAAGGCCCAGCAGCCATACATTATGGCCCGCAAACGGTGGCGGGTACGCTTAATTTAGTGTCGCGCCAAGTGCCTGATGACGCCAGCGGTATGCTTGATATTTCAGCAGGCTCTGATGGCTATAAAAAAGCGCACGCGTATTATGGTAATCGCCAAGGACAGTTTGGCTTTTTAGTTGAAGGCGTTCACCTAGAAAGTGACGGTTTTAAAGAGCTTGATGGTGGGCAAGATACAGGTTTTGAAAAAGACGATTTATTAGTTAAATTAGATTACACACTTAATAGCGATCAGTTTAAGCAACGCTTTGAGTTAAAGCTGGCCTATTCAGATGAGCTTTCTAACGAAACCTACCTTGGGTTAACCGAAGAAGATTACCAGCAAACACCGTATCGCCGTTATGCCGCCAGTGGCCCTGCAAATATGGACACTAAGCATACACAAGTGATGTTTACCCACCAGCTTAGCAGCGACAATTTTGCCCTTACAACCCGCGCCTATCGCAACGATTTTGAACGTGCGTGGCTTAAACTCAACGCGGTTACTAACAGCAGTGGTAGTTTGTCGGATATTTTGGCAGACCCAACACGCTTTGAGCGTGAATACAGCGTTATTAGTGGCCAAGCAGATTCGGTTCAAAGTGGTGAAAGCAATGTGTTTTTAACCATGGGAACTAACGACAGAGCCTTTTTCTCGCAGGGCATACAGTTTGATGGTGATTGGCAAGTAGCTGCGTTTGGGCTTGAACATTCACTCTCATTTGGGGTGCGTTTTCATCAAGATGAAATAGAGCGCGATCATTTTGAAGACACCTACGCCATGGTTAACGCGGTTAACACCCGTACAGACACCGCGAGTGTATTTACCACACAAAATACCGAATCTACCGATGCGTGGTCGTTATATATTGAGGACAAAGTAACCTTCGATAAGCTAACTCTTGGTTTAGGCGTGCGTGGCGAATTAATGGATATGTCGTATCAAAATGACGCCCCTGGCCAAGAAAACGATTGGCAAGATAAATCGAGCCGTATTTGGTTACCTGGTTTAAGTGGCTTTTACCAATTATCGGCCAATGCAGGGTTACTTTTTGGTGTACACCAAGGGTTTGTGCCCTCGAGCCCATCTAGCCCTGTACGTGAAGGAGATGAAGAGTTTGAAAAAAGCGTAAACTATGAATTTGGTGGCCGTTACAACAACGGTAACAGCCAAGTGGAAATAGTGAGCTTTTTTAATGATTATTCAAACTTAGTAGAAAGCTGTGGCCAGTCAAATTGTGGAATCGAAAACGAAATTGACCGCGAATTTAGTGGTGGGGAAGTGGATGTATGGGGCGTTGAGTCTCAATTTGCACACACTTACGCATTAAATAAGCACATTGATGTGCCGGTACGCTTAACTTATACCTACACGCAAAGTGAGTTTAAAGAAGAGCTATTTAGCGAATTTACGCAGTGGGGGCATATTCGCCCGGGCGATCATTTACCGTACTTGCCTAACCATCAAGCTGCGCTGAGCTTAGGCCTTGCACATAACGATTGGTCGGTTGATGTATTAATAAAATACACCTCAGAAATGCCAGAGGCCGCTGGCGTAGCTTATACCGCTGGCGAGCTTGGTAACACCACAGGGAATGATTTTTCATTACCGTTGGCAGGTGTCGAGGTACCCGCTACAACCGTTGTAGATATTGCTGCGCGCTACGAGCTTGATCAATATGGGCATATTTACGCTAAGGTAGATAATTTGTTTGACCAAGATAACATTGTTAGTCGTCGCCCATATGGCGCGCGCCCGGGTAAACCGCGTAGCGTAGCCGTGGGTTACAAATATCAATTTTAAGAGGTAAGTTATGCTCGAGACTATATGGCAAACGCTTCTTCAAACGCCAAATTATTTGTTTGATGCCAATAAACGTATTTTTATTGGCTATAGCATTGCGGCGTTAGTGATTGCAATGTTGCTGTATTTCTCGGGCCGTGCGCAGCAAAAAAAGCGCACGTGGCGTGGGCTGGGGCGCTATTTATTTAGTAAGCGTATTTGGCTGAGTAAAAGTGCCAAGCTCGACTACCAATTATTAATTATAAACCGCTTACTTAAAGCCGCGCTGTGGGTGCCTATAGTGTTAACTATGGTGCCTGTTGCTATTGGCGTAAGTGATGCCCTGCAATGGCTTTTTGGTGAGCGCGCAGTATGGCAGCTGCCAAGTACTGTGGTGTTAGTTATTTTTACCGTTTTATTGTTTATATTTGATGATTTAACACGGTTTTTATTACATTTAGCGCTGCATAAAGTGCCGTTTTTGTGGCATTTTCATAAGGTACATCATAGTGCGTTAGTGCTCACACCAATGACCATTTATCGCAGCCACCCGTTTGAAAGCTATTTATATGCCTGTCGAATGGCGTTAGCCCAAGGTTTTGTAGTGGGCGTTTGTGTGTATTGCTTTGGCCGAAATTTATCAATGTTAGATATTTTGGGGGCTAATGTATTTGTATTTGCCTTTAACGCTTTAGGCGCTAATTTACGCCACTCACATGTGTGGTGGAGCTTTGGTAAAAAAATAGAAAATTGGTTAATTAGCCCAGCTCAGCACCAAATTCATCACAGTGATAACCCAAAACATTTTGACCGTAACCTAGGCTCAGCGTTAGCCATTTGGGATAGAGCTTGTGGCACGCTGATAAAAGCGCATCAAGTAGGTAAAATTACCGTGGGGGTTGGCAATAACGACCGCGGGCACAACAGTGTAATGGATGCGTATTGGCGGCCAATTTACGAGAACCTACAAACGCCTTGGCAACGTGTGGCTAAAGCCGCTAATAAGGTGAATGTTTTTAATAAAAAAAAGCCCATTATTGAGGTTAATATTAACGACAAAACAGTTAAATAGCGCTCGGTTACAAAAAATAAAAGGTTAAATTGTAAATTTTGTGTTTCAATAATCGTATCAAACTCGGTACATACACGCGTACCTTCTTTAATTTACGATGACGATTTAACATGCATTACAAATCAGTTTTATTAGCAAGTTGTGCTTTATTGCTAAGCGCCTGTGGTGGCTCAGGCGGCGATGACACGCCCACCGTCAATTCAAATAAAATTCCTACCTTGTCGGTTGTCGACATACCCAGCGAATTAACTAAAGGCCAAACCATTGAGCTAATTGCAACAGCAAGCGATGAAGACGGCACAATAAGCAGTGTGGTTTGGCAACAAACCGCGGGCACCACGTTATTGAATGAACCATTAGATGCGTTAAGTACCCGCCTTACTATACCCGCTGCGCAAAGTTATGAGCCTATAACGTACTCATTTAGCGTCACAGCCACCGATAATGAAGGGGCAACAAACACGCAAACCGTTACATTTGAAGCCAAAAACAGCATGGACATACACAGCGCCGCTAGGTTATTACACCAAGCTAGCATGGGGCCAACGCTTGCTGAAATAAACAGTGCTCAAGGTTTAAGTGAGCAGCAATGGCTCGATAACCAAATAGCACTGCCAGTTAGCTACCATCGCAACTACTTGGTAAAACTTGAAGATGACGAAGACTTTAAATATATAAGCCGAATAGATGCATGGTGGAAAGCGGTGCTACAAAGTGACGATCAACTACGCCAACGTGTTGCATTTGCACTGAGTGAAATATTGGTTGTATCGGATGAAAATAGCGATTTACGTGCACAACCAGAGGGGATGGTAACTTACTACGATTTATTACTTAAACATGCGTTTGGCAATTTTAGAGAGTTACTCGAAGAGGTAACGCTTTCGCCAATTATGGGCACGTACCTAAGCCATTTAGGGAACGAAAAAGCCGATGAAGCACTTAATATTCGCCCAGATGAAAATTACGCCCGTGAGGTTATGCAATTATTTACCATTGGCCTAGATGAGTTAAACCTTGATGGCACCGCTAAACTAGATGCAGACGGTAATAGCATAGCAACTTACGGACAGGCTCAAATACAGGGGTTTGCGCGTGTATTTACAGGCTGGACATTTGCCGGCAGCGAAACCTTTAAACGCAAAAGCCGCGATTATATAAACCCTATGCAAGCTTACAGCGAATACCATTCGGATAAAGAAAAAGTACTATTAAATAATGAGGTTATACCGCCTGGTTATGGGCCAGAGGAGTCGCTAAAAATAGCCCTCGATAATTTATTTAATCACGACAACGTAGCGCCGTTTATTTCTAAGCAGCTTATTCAGCGGTTAATTACCTCAAACCCTACAGCGCAATATGTAGAGCGCGTTGCACGTGTATTTAACGATAATGGAAGCGGTGTACGAGGCGATTTAGCCGCAGTTGTTAAAGCTATTTATTTAGATGACGAAGCACGCCATTTTGGCAGTGTACTTAGCTATCAAGGTAAAATTAAAGAACCACTTTTAAAAACTGTGCAGTTTTGGCGAAGCCTTAATGCGAAGTCGCAGCAAGGTTATTATAAAACGTGGAACTTAGTCGATAGCTATGGGCAAGGCCCCATGCAGTCGGGCTCTGTATTTAACTTTTTTAGACCCGATTACCAAAGTGCGGCGTTACGCACCCAAGGTTTGGTAGCGCCTGAATTACAAATAGCCAACGATGCGACTTTAATAGGCACAATGAATGCCTTATTTGCAAGTTTGGTTTGGAGTACAGCCGAAGCGTATACCGAGTTAAACCCTGCAGGAATTTATGTTTATGTTCAAAGCGATATGGATTACTTGGCGCAAAATGGCATTAGCGCACTGATAGAGCAATACAATACCCTGTATTTTGCCGGCAATATGAGCGCTGACACTACACAAGCTTTGCTTGATTTAGATGCCTACTTTGACGAGGATCAGTACCGTGTGAGGGTTTCGTACTTGTTATACATGATTGCTATTTCACCTGAATTTAACGTGCAGTATTAGGAGCGCATAATGAGCCTAAATAGAAGAGACTTTTTGTCATTATGTTTAAAAGGCGGGGTATCGGCAGCCGCTTTAACCAGTTTGCAGCTACAAGCGTTAACGGGGGCAACTAATGCAATAGAACTCGGTGATTATAAAGCCCTAGTGTGTGTATTTTTATATGGCGGAAACGACTCACTTAATATGTTGCTACCCCTTGAGGGAGAGCAGCGTAGTTTATACGAGCAAAGCCGGCAAAACCTCGCAGTAGACAATCCGTTAGCGTTAAGTGTTTCTCAGCAGTTTGCAGGTGGCGTGGGTATTCATCCCTCACTTGCGCCATTACAGAGCGTGTTTGAGTCGGATGATTTAGCCTTTGTTGGTGGCGTAGGCACTTTACTTACTCCCACCACATTAACAGATTACAAAAATAACGCGGTGCCTTTACCTAAGCATTTATTTTCGCATAACGATCAGCAAGCGTCATGGATGTACGGCCGAGAAAAAGCCTCTTTAAACAGTGGGTGGGGCGCACGTATGCTAGAGCGATTAGCTGTAGAGGATCAGTTTGCGGCAAATATCTCTCTTGATGGCACTAATTTATGGCAAACAGGCACAAATACCAGTGCCTTTGCGCTTAACAAAAGTGGCATAAGCACAATTAACGCCTTTGGTGGTTATCAGCCCCGCACTGAGCACGTTACTAACATAATGAACCGCTTGCTAGGCAATGCAAGCCATGTACTAGGGCGTGAATATGCGAATGGCTTAAATAGCGCAATTACCAACACGCAAACGATGAACAGTGCGCTTGAACAAGCCCCAGCGCTTACTACCACCTTTAGCGATACTAGCTTGAGTGAGCAATTAGCCGCGGTGGCCAAAGCTATTAGTGTGCAGTCGTCGTTAAGTACACAGCGCCAAGTATTTTTTGTCTCTATGGGGGGATTTGACACCCACGATGATCAGCTTACTGCGCACCCTGCATTATTAAATACGGTAGCTCAAGGACTCAGCGAGTTTAACAGTGCCATGAAAGAGCTAAACATGAATGATAAAGTCACCACGTTTACTATGTCGGACTTTGGCCGCACGCTCACCTCAAACGGCGATGGCACCGACCATGGCTGGGCGGGTAATCAAATAGTAATGGGCGGCGCGGTAAAAGGCCGCTCTATTTATGGCCAGTTACTTACTCAGCAATTAGAGGGCGAATACGATACCGGAGGCGGGCGGTTAATTCCGCAAGTGGCTAACGAGCAATACTTTGCAACGTTAGCGCAGTGGTTTGGCGTGCCTGTTTCTGAGCTGGTTGATATTTTTCCTAATTTAAGTAACTTTAACAGCGCTACCTTAGACTTTTTTGTGTAATGATACTGACACGCCAGCCTAGGTACGTTAGTTTAAGGTTAAAGCGCCGCTGCTTGATAATAAAAATGCGTTATTTAGTTGTTTTAATTAGCTTATTTTAAGGTTTTTGAACAAAGCTTATTATTTAAAGCACTTAAGTATCACTATACAGTGGCGTGAGCTGTTAATTGTAATCTAAACCCAGTGCTTGGCAGTATAATGTACTGGTTTCAACTACTTAAAATTAAAGATCACACATGATAAAGGAATCATAATAATGAAAATTTTAGTGAGCTTAGTAAGTTTAATCGCTTTTTTACTCGTTTTACTGCCAGGGCCTTTATATAAGTATGGGGTTGTTGAACTAAGTACTGCGTTTGCAGGGTTTAGATTTGGTGTGTATGTGGGTGGCGCTGCATTAGTGCTGCTTGTTATACAGGTTATTTTTATGCGTAAAACGCTTAGCATGGGCAGCACTTTAATGGCGTTGGTGTTTGCAGCCATCGCGATTGCAATGCCACTGAGCATGATGAGCAAGGCTAAAAGCGTACCCGCGATCCATGATATTTCGACCGATTTAATTAACCCGCCAAAATTTGTGGCAATTGTACCGCTGCGGGCGGATGCTAAAAACCCAGCTGAATACGCAGGAGAAGAAACAGCCACGCAGCAACGCAAAGCTTACCCTGAGCTAAAAACACTAAATTATGCACAATCAAAAACAGACTTATTAGCTGCTACCGAGCAAGCGGTTAAAAATTTAGGGTTTGAGCTTGTTAATGTTAATGCGGCTACGGGCATTGTAGAAGCAACGGATACCACCACATGGTTTGGTTTTAAAGACGATGTAGTTGTGCGTATCAATGATGAAGGCAGCCAGCGCTTTGTAGATATACGCAGTAAGTCACGGGTGGGGCGAAGCGATTTAGGAAAAAATGCTGAACGTATACATTCACTCATTGATGAGATAAATACGTTACTGGATAAGTAACCAACATTTAAGTTAAAAAAGCCCAACCTTGTTGGGCTTTTTTGGTCAGGGTGCATTCACAGCGACGGCGTTAGTGTAAACCACATCAAAGTGCATACCAGTATTATTTTTAGAGACAGCCCTTATGGGATTAGTTTTAAAATAAAGCACTTAAATAAGCAAAAAGGTAGACGACTTAAATTTTTACAGACTATGGAGTTGTTATGAAAACAGTAGGATATGCAGCAAAAAGCGAAGGTGCGCAACTAGGTGAATATACTTTTGAGCGCCGCGATTTACGCGATAACGATGTAGAAATTGAAATTTTATATTGTGGCGTATGCCACTCTGATTTACATGCAGTGCGCAATGACTGGGGAGGCAGCCGTTACCCGTTAGTCCCTGGGCACGAAATTGTAGGTAAAGTAAAAGCCATTGGTAGCGCTGTTAAAAACTATGCAAAAGGTGACACGGTAGCGGTAGGTTGCATGGTTGATTCATGCCAAAGCTGCAAACAGTGTGATAACGGCGAAGAGCAATTTTGCCAAGAAGGCATGGTAGGCACATACGCAGGTAAAGACAGAGAAACCGGCGAGATGACCCAAGGTGGCTATTCTAAACATATTGTTGTTCGTGAAGAATTTGTACTATCAGTCCCTGAAAGTCTAGAGCTTTCGCGCGTTGCCCCTTTATTATGTGCAGGTATCACTACTTACTCTCCATTACATAAGTGGGGCGTTACAAAAGGCAGCCGTGTTGCCGTTGTAGGGCTTGGTGGCTTAGGTCACATGGCTGTTAAAAATGCCGTAGCCATGGGCGCGAGTGTAACAGTGGTTGGGCGAAGTGAGTCTAAAAAAGATGACGCAGTAAAACTTGGCGCGCAGCATTATTTAGTGTCGACTGACGAAGATGCAATGAAAGCGTCGCAGTCGGCTTTTGATATTATTATTGACACCGTACCTGTTAAGCACGATTTGTCTATTTACACACCCTTATTAGACATAGATGGGACGCTAGTTATTGTTGGGCAAGTTGGCCCCGTAGAAGAGCTAAACACTGTGCCTCTTTTAATGGGTCGTCGGCGCATCGCAGGCTCACTAATTGGTGGGATAGAAGAAACTCAACAGATGCTAGATTTTTGTGGCAAAAATAACGTATTGCCAGAGTGCGAAATGATTAATATTGACCAAATAAACACCGCGTATGAGCGAATGGAAAAATCAGACGTACGCTATCGTTTTGTTATTGATATGGCGTCGTTAGAGGCCCAGTAAGGTGGGTGATTAAATCCCCTTGTTAAAGTAAAAGAGCGGCTAATTGTATTAGCCGCTCTTTTTATATGCTTAACACGTTTGTGCTGCGGGTTGTTGTTTATTAAGTTGCAAGTAGCTTAAAAACCACATTACTAAGCCGCCTAAAAACAACGCTGCTGCGACATAACCTGTTTGGTTAGGCGCTGCACCTTGTGCAATAACAGCCCCGCCAACCCAAGGGCCGATAGCATTTGCGGTGTTAAATGCGCATTGTACTAATGCACCAATCATTGCATGGCCCTCTGGGGCTACATCCATTAATAAAGATTGAATAAGCGTTGCCAAACCCACACTGCAACCAATAAAAAATATAACCGCATACAGCATCCAAATATTGTAACTTGCGCTAACGTAGGCAATTGCAAATACGATGGTGCACACCAGTGCAAGGCCTGTGGTTTTAATGGCCGATTTATCGGCCGCTTTGCCTAATATGTAATTACCTAACGTACAACCAATACCAAACATCACCATAGCGATAGAAATAGTGTAAGGGGCTGTTTTAGTTACATCTAAAATTGTATCGGCAATGTATGTATAAATACAAAACACGCCGCCAAAGCCAATAATAACAATACCTAAAATAGACCACACTAGTTTATTTTTAAGTACGCCAAACTCGTTAAGTAAGTTAGATGGCTTAGCGTTATCGATATTTGGCACTACTTTGTATACAAATATAAACGCAATAAACGCTAAAACCGCAGCGCCACCTAAGCAATAACGCCAGCTTAGGTTTTGCCCCACCAAGGTAACAATAGGCACGCCTACGATGGTTGCAATGGTTAAGCCCATAAATACTTTTGACATAAAGCTTGCGCGTTTACCCGAAGGGGCAATATCGGAGGCAAGCAAAATAGCGGCACCAAAGTAAGCGCCGTGAGGTAAGCCACTTAAAAAGCGAAAAATAACGAGCTGCTCTAATGAGGTTGCTAATGCACTCAAACCATTAGAAATACACATTAGGCTTAAAAAAATCAGCAAAGCTTTGCGTTTTCGCATATTGGCCGTTGTAAGCATTAATACCGGCGCGCCTACCACAACACCAATAGCATAGGCGCTAATTGCATAGCCACTTTGCGAAGGGGTTGAGCCAAACGTTTCACTGATCAGCGGCAGCATAGGCATCATTGAAAATTCTGATAATCCTAAAATAAACGTACCTAGTGCTAACACTAATAAAATAGCAGCTTTATTTAACTGATTAGATGCCGACGCAACATCTGCACTCATAGAAGATCCTTTAACTTTGATTTTAAAAATAGTGAATAGCCACACATTAACTGTGTGGAGAGTAAACATATACTAGGTGTGGAGTGTGTCAGTGAGATGGCTATTTTAAGTTAAAAAGTGTACTACGTCATGTATAAAAAATAGTATTTTTGGCTTGTTTTACTTTTGTTAATTGCTATAAAGTGTTACTTATTAGATTAATTTATAAAAAGTTTTTACAAAGCAACTCACTAGCAAGCTTTTAATTGCTCGCAGAAAAACTAAAAAACACCTATATTTACAAAGTTATTACATTTATTGCTAGCTTACATATTATTTTTATATTTGTTTGTTATTGTCATCCTATTATTATTCCCTAAAGGTTTAACACATGTTTGGTCTACGAAAAGATAACGCCAAAGTTGAAGAATTGGAACATCAACTCAATGAAAGTAAATCAGTACTATCCGCTATTTATAACCATGTAGCGTATATTGAATTTACACCCGAGGGAAAAATTTTAGACGCTAATGAGCTTTTTTTAGATACCGTAGGCTACAAAAGAGAAGAGGTAATAGGCAAGCACCACCGGATTTTTTGCGATTCAGACTACGCTAAGTCGAGTGAGTACAGCCAATTTTGGCAAGCGCTGCAAGGGGCAAACTCAACAAGTGGTACCTTTATGCGCTTTAACGCTAATGGCGAAAAGCTATGGCTAGAGGCTACTTATTTTCCTGTTGAAGTAAACGGGGTGGTTACTAAGGTTATTAAAATAGCGTCGGATATTACAAAAAATTATGTACAGCGAAAATCTCAAGAAGCGCTCACCGAAGCGCTTGATAAGGCGCTGGCTACAATAGAATTTAACCCCGATGGCACCATAATTAAAGCAAATCAAAACTTTTTATCTACGGTGGGTTATTCACTTGCAGAAATTGTTGGCAAACATCACAAAATGTTTTGTACTGACTCTTTTTATCAAAATAACCCTCGGTTTTGGGAAGAGTTAAGCGATGGGCAGTTTAAGTCGGGTAAGTTTAAACGCATAACCTCTGATGGCTCGCAAATATGGCTAGAGGCAACTTACAACCCAATTTTAGATAATAAAGGCAAAGTGACAAAAATAGTGAAGTTTGCCTCTAATATTACCGATCGCATAAAAGACAACGAAGCCGTTAGTGAGGCTGCACAAATTGCCTATGAATCGGCGGTGTCGAGTGCGCAAACGGCTAAAAGGGGCTCAGATATATTACATGATGCAATTGCAAACTCAGATGCAATTGTAAGCCAAGTACTTAAATCGGTTGATTTAATTAAAAACCTGAATGAGCAATCAGCAGTTATCGGCTCTATTGTGTCGACCATAAGTAGTATTGCCGATCAAACTAATTTATTGGCATTAAATGCAGCCATTGAAGCCGCCCGAGCGGGCGAGTACGGGCGAGGTTTTGCCGTGGTAGCCGATGAAGTTAGGCAGCTTGCAGCAAGCACCAGCAGTTCAACCAACGAAATAGCAACCGTAGTTAAAAACAACCAAGAGCTGACTAACGATATTTCAAAGCAAATCACCTCCGTCTCTGATTCGTCAGAGCAAGGCCGAGAGTTAATAGCGAAAGTCTCAGAAGTAATTCAAGAAATAGAACGCGGCGCAGATGCTGTTTCTGCTACAGTGTCTAAACTTAACGCGAGTTAAGTGGCAGTAAGTTCTCAAAGTGCGACATTTTGTCGCGCTCTAAACTTGTAACTACATTATATAATTTATGCCATATATAACAGTGGCATAAATTATAAATGGCTCATATTCAACATATCCAACACACTTATTTATTCTCTCCTTTAGCACTTTTATTAACTGGCCTTTTATCTCCTGCAGTATTTGCAGATGATAACACTTTAGAAATTATTGAAGTGCATGGGCAGGTATACAATAAGCACTTATCGCTTGGTTCGTCAGAGGCAATGCTTAGTCATTTAGGTGTTGATTTTTCGGCTGCGGGCGGGGTGTCTAACTTACCTATTTTAAATGGTTTAATGGGCGATAGAGTAAAAGTACTGGTTGATGGCGCAGAGGTTACTGCAGCGTGCGCTAATCAGATGAACCCGCCTCTTTCTTACGTATCAGCTAATCAAGTAACGGCTTACAATGTAGTTGCTGGTGTTTCGCCAGTGAGTGCTGGTGGCGATAACATTGCAGGTGTAATAAGCGTTAACTCAATTTCACCACAATACAGCGAAAGTAGTGAGCTAGCATGGCATTCAGGCTATGTCTCGGCTAAGTACAGCAGTGTTGATAACGGTCAAAAACTAGGTGTGGGAGCACGTTTAGCAAGCGATACTGTGAGCCTTAATTACCAAGGCTCGTTTAGCGATGCCAACAGCTACGAAGATGGAAAGGGTAATGTGGTACTTGATACATTATATCGGGCTCAAAACCACAGCCTAACTGGCGCGATACGTGACGATAAACAGCAATTTGTGATAAAGCTTACGCATCAAAAAATACCGTATCAGGGTTTTGCTAATCAGTACATGGATATGACTGATAACACCAGTTATGGCGCTATTGCCCAATATAAGCGCAGTTTTGAAAACAGCGAGCTACAAGGACAAGTTAATTGGCACAGCGTTAAACACGAAATGGGTTTTTTTAGTAAGGAAAAAACCGGCATGATGCCCATGAAAACAGATGCAAAAGATATAAGCACACAGCTTAAATGGCGCCTTACAATTGATCAAAATAGCTCATTACTACTTGGACAAGAATATTATAATTACCGCATTGATGATTGGTGGCCGGCGATTGAAGGCTCAACCATGATGGGGCCAAATGATTATATAAATATTAATAACGGTAAGCGTGAGCGTATTGCCTTATTTGCAGAATATGCAAGCCAAATCAATAATAAGCTCTGGTTAAATACGGGTATAAGGGTTGAGCGTGTTAATACACAGGTTGATGAAGTACAAGCCTATAACGATGGCATGATGAATACGGGCAGTATGAGCGCAATGACAACTGCCAATAATGCGCTAGCTGCCAATAACTTCAACAATGCAGATAGAGACAAAACCGACACCTTAGTTGATGTAAATGTATTAGCTAATTATCAAATTACACTTTATGACGAGCTGCAATTAGGCCTGGCCCGCAAAAACAGAGCCCCTAATTTATATGAGCGTTACAGTTGGGGTGTAAGTAATATGGCAAGCACTATGATTGGCTGGTACGGCGACGCTAATGGTTATATTGGTAACCCAAACCTCAAAGCCGAAACCGCTCATACCATCAGTGCAACGTATTCAAAAACAGCAAAAAATGATGCGTGGCGGGTAAGTGCTAATATGTGGTACACCGATGTAACTGACTACATTGATGCAGATATTGTACGTAGTTTTAATAGTTATGGATTAGCAAATACAACACGTAACATTTTAAGCTTTACTAATGTTGACGCCACACTTTATGGCGCAAAGCTTGATATAAGTAAGGCACTTTATCAATCAAGACAGTTTGGCGAATGGGTATTAACAGCAAACGTTACAAGTACCCGTGGTAAGCGCGACGATACTAACCAGCCGCTATATCAAATTAAGCCATTGCATACAGCGCTCTCATTAAGCCAGCAAATAGGATTATTTGAAAATGCGCTGTCGTGGGAGTGGGTGGATACAAAATCACGCGTTGATGTTAACCGCTTAGAAAACCAAACCGTTAGTTACAGCTTAGTTAATATAAGCTCTAAAGCTTCTTTTGATGCGCTTACGCTGGGTATTGAGGTGGTAAACTTATTTGATACGTTTTATCAATTACCCCTAGGCGGGGTAAGTATTGCAGCGCTTAAGCAAGGTAACAGCACGGGGTTTACTCAATTAGCTGGGCAAGGGCGCTCATTTAATATAAGTGCCAGTTACGCATTTTAAACCCATATAAAGCGTTGAGAATATGCTGCTTGGCGCTTTAGTTTAATCAGGTGTTGGCGTAACTTGCTCGGCGTTGGTTGTTTGCTGCGCCTCTAAAGCTAGTTTTTCACGCTCTGCTTTTGATACATACGCCGGTTTATTACTTTTATGCAATTTAGCATTAGCACGTTTATCTTTTTTCTGAAATTTGGTGACAATTTTTTTGCGGCGGTTCATTAGTACTAATACTCTGATTAATTAAGGTCGCGCATTATACAACCAATGCAATGTAAGCCGCTATCTAAATTTAAAGCGCGATTGTTGTAACTCTGCCGCAAAGGTCTATTTAATACTATTGCTTGGCGGTATAATTTAGCATTAATACCAATTTAATTATTTAAGCGATTTATTATTGCGCATTGGTAGTAATGATTCATACAAAAGGATACGTTTTGAAAAAGTTAGCTTTGCTTTGCAGTGCTTTATTTGCTTTTAGCGCACATGCACAATTACATACAAATATTGATAGTGTTGCCGATTACGCTGTGGATACTTATCAACAATCACAAATTCACACGTTAACTAATTTAGTGGCTTTTCCTACGGTAAATAAAGAGTCGATACCCGCGCCACAAAATCCTGACTTTATTAATTTTAAATCTGTATTAAAAATGAAAGCGGCAGAGCTTGGGTTTGATTACCAAGACCTAGGCTACACCGTGCTTATAGGCATGGGAGATCAAAGCGAAAAGGTTACCGTTGTAACCCACGGAGACGTACAACCTGCCAATGCCAGTAAGTGGAAGCAAAGCCCATTTATTATTGATACCTCAGAGCCTGGCAAATTAGTCGGGCGAGGCACAGAAGACGACAAAGGCGCAATAGCCACCGCACTATACGCCATGAAAGCGATTAAAGATAAAGGCATAGAGCTTAATAACCGCATAGAGCTGATGATTTACCTAGCTGAGGAATCTGACTGGGGCCCGCTTACTGAATTTATGAAAACCTACGAGCAGCCAAAATACGCCGTAACCATTGATGCATCATACCCAGTTGTAGTTGCCGAGAAAGGCTGGAGCTTAATTGCTCCTACCTTTAATGCTACCTCAAAACAAACCGGTATGTATGTGAGTGATTTAGCGGGTGGCGCGTTTAAAAGCCAAATACCAGAAGATGCAAGCTTAGTGCTGCATAACGCAAGCGCTGTAGTTATTAACTCATTAAAAGCTAAAGCTAAAACACTTAGTGAAGTTGAGTTTAACTTTGAAGAGCAAGCTGAAGGCTTAAAAATAACTGTAAAAGGGATGTCTGCGCACTCATCAGAGCCAGAGTCGGGCGTTAATGCTATTGCACACCTGAGCGAGCTATTTAAAAACGTAGCACTTGAAAATAATAGCGATGGCCAGCTTATAAAATTTGTAAATCAATTAATTGGTTTAGATATTCATGGTAAGCAATTTGGTAATATTGCCTACGAGCATGAATTCATGGGCCCAATGAGCGTTGCCCCTACCGTAATTGAACGCGATGGTAACGCGCTAACGTTAGCCATTAACGCACGCCGCCCAGTTGGTAAAGATGAAAACCTACTTAAAACGCAAATAAACAGCGCGATTAAGGAATGGGAAACTGCAAATAACGTAACGCTTACTAATGTCGAGACCATTATTGGTACACCTATGCTGTTAGATAACGCACCGCACGCACAAAGGCTGCTCGATATTTTTAAACATTTTACAGGTGACGAACAAGCTGACTTTGTATCAATAGGTGGCGGCACTAACGCAAAGCTATTTGATAATGCAGTATCGTTTGGCCCTTCAATGCCAGGCAAACGTTATACCGGCCACTCAGAGCATGAATTTATTACGCTTGAGCAATTAGCGCTTAATTTACGTATGTATACCGCAATGATGATAGAGCTAGGTAATATGTAAGCTATAGCTGTTTTAATATAAAAGCCGCCTTGTTTAGCTGAAGTGAATCCAGCAAGGCGGCTTTTTTGTATTTACTAAAACTGAGCTACAAAACTGAGATTGTATATATCGTAGTCATCGTTATCGGTGTAATTAGCTGTAAAATAGTAGTTATCGTTAATAAAGTATTTACCTTCAACAACTAAATCTGAGTCGTATAAACCAACGCCTACTGCAACATGCTTATTAAAGTAATAATTTGCCAATACATTAAAAATTGAATCATCGCCAGCATCGAGATAGTCAGCATTTATAGTAAAGTAGCGTTCATCGTAAAGGTGAGCAAAGTAACGTGATGATAAGTCCCACGACTCTATTTCATCATCCGTCTCAACAGTAAAACCAATGTAGTCGGTGTCATTAATTTGGTGATTATATTGTGCTTTAAATAAATAAACTGTATCGCCATATTCGTAATCTACCATACGTGCAGATACTTTTAGCGAATCAGCAAATAAGTAACCTATGCCAAGTGAATAGGTATCAGTATCGCCAATATTAGGTAGCTCTATGGTTGCAAAAGCATTACCGTAAAAGCCTTCTCCAAAAATCCCTTTTCTACTAAAACCATCTGAATTAAAGTAATTTAAGCCTATATTACTATCTGTATCTAGGTAGCCATAATCATCCCACACTCCCGAGCTTTGTTGCTCTTCAAAGTAATAATGCGTAGATAATCCGTACACATTATCGCTGTAATAGCGTGAATCTATTTTTGCGTAGTTGATTGTATTAAACCATTGCTTTGATGCTGATTGTTCAGCGTTTACTGATGCTGTACAGCTAAGTGCAAGCAAAGAGAGTGGCATTAAGTAGCGCATAAGTATCCTTTCTTATTAATTAAAGAGGTGTATCTAGAAAAGGTATTATATTAAATACTCTTTAAAATACATTTAAATAATTGTAAGTAACTGTATGTTTGTATAAGTATTTGTAGAGATGCGCTTGAAGGGGCTGCTATAAATTTATGACTAATGTCATATTAACTGATGACAAATAGCACCTTTCAGGCTTAAAAATTAAGGCAATAATAACCTTACATTTTAAGAGGAGAGCAAACATGAATACACCAGCATTTTTTGATAATTTAAAACGTTACTTTGTGGCTTTGGTATTTTTGACCGCGATAAACTTAATTACATCGCCAAATAATTTATGGGTAGTGTGGCCTGCTTTAGGGATGGGTATAGCACTGCTAAATGAGTTATTAAACTCAAATAACTCAAAAAGGGTTAGGGATGAGTGTTAAGCCAAGTAACAGGTTACCTGGCTTAACGCGTAAAACCGTAAGGTTTAAAAATTACGTTTTATGCGGTTGAGTCGAGCGTTGCGTTTAGGGAGATTTCGGTATTAAGTAGCTTTGAAATAGGGCAGCTTTTTTTAGTTTGCTCACACAATGCCTGAAATTGCTCGTTAGCAATATCTTTAATACGTGCGTTTACTTCAAGCGCTATATGGGTGACTGCAAAGCCGTCATCAACCTCATCAAGGCTTACGGTGGCTTTGGTATCAATTTTATCGGCTTTAAAACCGGCATCACCAAGTGCAAGCGAAAGCGCCATACTAAAGCAGGCACTGTGCGCAGCTCCCACTAATTCTTCTGGGTTGGAACCAGGCTCGTCTTCAAAGCGAGTATTAAAACCAAATGGTTGTTTATCAAGTGCGCCGCTTTGTGTAGAAATACTGCCTTTACCTGTTTTAATATCGCCTGACCAGGTTGAGTTTGCCGTTTTTTTAATCGTCATCATCTTCTCCTTGCGTTGCATGTAAGCTTTTCAGGCTGAGTAAGTGCTATTTACATAAAACACCTAAATACAGCCTTAAAAGCCGAGTTATTCATACCATTGCAAAATAGACGCCAGCTCACGCATAGCATAAAGGATTAATACCTTTACTTTTTATTACGTTTACAACGCTCTGAGCAGTAAATAACGTTATCCCAATCGCGCTGCCACTTTTTACGCCACGCAAAAGGCTTGTTGCAAACAGGGCACACTTTTTGTGGTAAGTGACTTTTTTTATGTGCCATATTAATTACTTTTTGCGGTGTTTTTGTGTGTGCGAGTAAGCCCTACATGCTTTTTTAATATATTAGGAATTGCACGTTTAACATCGGCGCGCTCGCGGTATTGCCATAAACGTTCGCGCGCTTGTTTGGAGGCTTGAGTTAAATCAAGCATTGGCTCGGGGTAGTCTTCACCAAGTTTAAAGTCGTTAAACAGCGCTTCCATTGGTGTTTGTTGCCAAGGCTCGTGTAAATATTCTATCGGCAGCTTTTCAAGTTCGGGGCACCATTTTTTAATAAAGGCGCCGGTTGGGTCTTGATCTTCAGATTGCTTAATTGGGTTGTAATGCCTAATGGTATTAATACCCGTAACTGAGGCCTGCATTTGTATTTGTGGGTAATGAATGCCAGGTTCAAAGTCTAAAAAGTAATTTGCCAAAGGTAAGCTTGCCTGCTGCCAGCTTATATTTAAATGATGCGTTACAAAGCTAACCAACATAGCGCGCATTCTAAAATTAATATAGCCCGTGGTTTTTAAACAGCGCATACAGGCATCAATAATGGGTATACCCGTTTGGCCTTGTGCCCAGCGTTCAATATCGTGTTGTACGTTGTCATCGTTTCTATATGGGAACTGATGATACCCCGCATTGAGCGCTTTAAATTCCATCGTACTCTCACTTTCAAATTTTTGCATAAAATGGCAGTGCCAATGCAAACGCGATACAAATGCAGCAAGCGGGCGCTTCCAGCCTTTTTTGCTTGGGTGTTTTGCATGGTATGCATCAATAGCCATTTGATAAACCTGTTTAAGGCTAATATTACCCCAAGCTAAATAAGGCGAAAGCCTAGAGCAATGAATACGGCTTAAGCTGGGGCTAGATATGCCTTTTTGATACCCCTTACCGCGCTCAGCAAAAAAGCTTTGCAATATTGTGTGCGCAGTTAAAGGCCCACCTACTTGAAAGTTGTCATCATTTTGCGTGTAGCTGTCGGGCAATTTAGGTGTTTGGTAGTTATTAAGTGTAATGGTTTTTATGTTTTTCCAATTAGGAATAGCAATAGGAGCCTGCATTGTTTGTTGCCAGCGTGCGTTCCAATTTTTACGGTTTTTTTTGCCACGAATAACGCCGCCCGTTTGTGACTCAAGCCAGTTAACTTTGTTAGCTTTACACCATGTAGCCACGGCTTTATCGCGTTCAAAGGTATTGTTTAAGCCAATTTCTTGATGGCTAAATATGTTTGCTATTTGGTATGTTTGATTAAGCGTGTTTAACAGTGTCAGCATGTTTTGGTTAAAAATATACAGCGTTGCTTTGTAGCGAGTTAGCTGCTGATTTATTTCGCCTATTGATTGATAAACAAAACGCCAATGGCGCGCATTATAATGTGCATCCTCAAGCATTAGTGGCTCAAAGTTGTATAGCAGTAACGTGGGTAAATCATCACTAAATGCATTTTTAAGTGGTTGATGGTCGCTAAGGCGTAAATCGCGTTTAAACCACACTATGTTTATTTTTTTGCGCATATTTAAAAAAGTGGCTGCAGTTATGAAATACTGTACGCAATACAGCGCTTTTACGATTTGCAGTACGACGTATAAAGGAAAATTATGTTTTTAGATTTAACGCAAAGCACGCAGCACAATGTTTACTCGTATTTAGTGGGGGGTATTAGCCCGCGTCCTATTGCTTGGGTAAGCACACTTAGTAAGGAGGGGATTGCTAATATTGCCCCTTACTCTTTTTTTACAGTGGCCAGCTGTAACCTGCCAGTGCTGAGCGTGACCCAAGTAAACCCACGCGAAAAAGCCAATAAAGACACGCTTTTAAACCTTCAAGCCACTAACAACTGCGTGGTTAATATTGTTAGTGAAGAGCTAGTAGAAAAAATGAATCAAAGCTGCGCTAATTATCCACATAATGTGAGTGAATTTGAGGCGGCAAATATTGAAACAATCGCCAGTACACACGTAACATCCCCAGGCGCCGCAGCGGCTAAAGTAAGATACGAGTGCACTTTAAGAGACGTTATTCAGATAAGCGACGAACCAGGTGGCGGCAAAGTTATGCTACTCAACGTGGTGGGGATTTATATTGACGATAACGTGTTAGTGAATGGCTATATAGATCCCACGCGATTAAACAGCGTAGGTAAAATGGGTGGAGACTACTTTAGCTCTACTAAAGATAAATTTGTACTAAAGCGGCCACAATTGTAAAATAACAGATTAACTTTATACACTTACTGTTAACTCATTAAGCGTTACTTATAAAAACAAATGGATATTGAATGTCTAAACTTTACCTCACTTTAGTATTTGCCCTACTTAGTTTTAGCTGCCTATCAGCCTCTGATAAAAAGCTACCCATAGAAGCGTTTGCAGGCTTAAAAAGCATAAGCCAAGTTAAGCTCTCACCAGATGGAAATAACATTGCGTATGTTAGAAACCTTGATGGCGATTTAGTTTTAATGGTGCAAAGCCTTACAACAGGCAAGGGCAAGCCGATTATTAAATCTGATAACCACACTGTATTTTTTGACTGGTTTAGTTGGGCAAATAATGATGTGTTGTTATTGGGCGCACGATACATTAAATATCAATTTGGTGGGGTTAAGTATGCGTCTACATTAATGTATTCGTATAATCTAAGTGATGATAAAGGAATAAAACTGGCTTTTAGAGCAAACAACACGCGTGATGAAAAGCAGCCTCAGTTTTCTGACCGAATTATTAGCTTTTTACCGGAGCAAGAAAATAAAATACTCGTGCAGGGCGACTTTAAAATTGCCAATACCCCTGCTGTGTATGAACTTGACCTAACTACCTTACGTAAAAAACAAATACAACGTGCTCGTGCAGATGTAACCAGTTGGTTTGCTGATAGACAAGGCAAGGTTCGTATTGCTAAAAAAATGGATGAAACACAATTCACTTACGAGCTGTACAACGAGCAAAATGAGTCGTGGCAAACACTATTTAGCTACGAAGTATTTAGTGAGCAAAGCATTTCGATACTTGGCTTTGATAAAGACCCTAACTTTTTATACATCACTGCGCTACATGAAGGGCGTGATGCATTATTTAAGCTTAATCTATCAACTAACAAACGTGAACTCATTTTTAGCGACGACAAGTACGATGTAGATGGCGATATTTTTTACTCCCGTAAAACTGGCGAAGTGGCAGGCTTTACGCATTCGCATTTAGAAGATGGTATTGCGTATTGGGATGAAGACTTAGACAAGCTACATCGCTCTTTACGAGCATCACTACCTAAAGATTCATTTGAAATGGATATTGTTAGCACCAGCGACGATCAGCAAAAATATGTACTGTATGTCAGCTCAGATAAAACATCAGGCGCCTACATGTTAGGTGACAGAAAGCGAGGTGATTTAACATTTTTTGCAGACGTTTACCCACACATTAACGAAAGCGTATACGCCGGTAAAGAGCACATTAGCTATAAAGCACGTGACGGGCTTATTATAGAAGGCTACTTAACGCTGCCTGTTGGCTATGAGAAAGGCGATAAGTTACCCACTATTATATTTCCACATGGTGGGCCTATGGCGCGAGACTATGCAGGCTTTGACTATTGGACTGCGCTACTGGCATATAATGGTTACGCCGTGTTACAGCCTAACTTTCGTGGCTCAAGTGGTTATGGTTATGACTTTTTAATGCAGTCGATCCAAGGTTTTGGTTTAGCCATGCAAGATGACTTACAAGATGGAGCTAACTGGTTAATAGACCAAGGGATTGCTCAGGCTGATAAAATTTGTATTGGTGGTGCAAGCTACGGTGGATATGCCGCCTTAATGGCTGTTATTAAACACCCTGAAACATTTAAATGTGCGGCAAGTTTTGCAGGGGTAACTGACCTTGAGCATATTGTGAGTAAAGCCCGCCACTTTACAAACAAAGACATAGTACGAAAACAGTTTGGAACAAATAGCGATAAGTTAGAGGCCAATTCGCCGGTCAATTTTGCTAAATCAATCAACAAACCTGTTTTACTTGTGCATGGTAGCGACGACAGTGTTGTCCCTATTTACCATAGTAGAGAAATGGAAGATGAACTAGATGACGAAGATAAAGATGTTACTTACATTGAGCTAGAAGATGGCGATCATTACTTGTCCTATCAGCCGCATAGAATTAAAACGTTACAAGCGTTTCTCGATTTTTTTGATAAGCATTTAAAAAACGATTAATAACAAAGGCGACTTAGGTCGCCTTTTTTGAGCGTAATTTTTCATATAATGCACATTGTTTGCACTTTTACTTGTTAACGTTATACGTTGTTGTTAAAGGCGCTATTTATAAGTCGCTATAATAGAACACGCAATTAATACAATTGTTATTACAGACTATTCTTTAAAGGGCTTAGAGCTTTTAAAAATACGTTTTAGCAGTAAAAAAATACGCAATAAATAACAGCTCAAATGCTTTTAGAGTCAGGTTTATAAAAAATAAATGAAAATTCATAACAAACTTTTTTTAATATTATTTAGCTTCACCTTTAGCATTATTGCAGGGCTAGTTGTGCTTATTCAGTACAGTATTGGCCAAGGTATTATTGATTTTGTAAACGCCAAAGAAGTAAAAGCATTAGAGCCATTAGCGGTACAGCTGGCTAATAAATACGCGCAAACTCCCTCGTGGGATAAAATTATAGGTAACGATCAGCGCTTTTTAAGGTTGGTTGAATCGCAATTGCAATCAAGCCAGTTTTTACCTAGTTTACGCGATATGCCACAGCGCCCAGAAATTCGCGGTGAACGCAGACCCAGACCCCCACAGCATATGGCGCAACGAGATCGACGCCCACCGCCCGAGCATGCCGCGCACTATGCACTACTGGATGAAAACCAGCAGCGTATTTTTGGTAAATTATTTGAGGATTTAAAGTACATTAAAACGCCCATAGAGCTTGAAGGTAAAACAATTGCTTACCTTGCTGTTTCAAAAAGAAAAAGCCTAGCAGATGGGTACGAGCTGGATTTTTTAAAGCAACAAACTAACTATTTATGGCTTATTGCGTTAACCGCAGGGCTACTTACCTTAATGTTGTCTTTTTTACTGGCAAGGCATTTAGTTGGCCCTGTAAAGCAAATAGCCAGTGGTATGCATAAGCTAACCAAAGGGCAGTACAGCACCAAACTTTTATTAGATAGAAAAGACGAGCTGGGCCAGCTTAGTGAAGATTTTAATACCTTGGCCTTTACGCTCGCTAAAGATGAGCAAGTACGTAAACGCTGGTTAGCTAATATTTCTCATGAACTAAGAACGCCAATGAGCATTTTACTCGGTGAGCTCGAAGCTATGCTGCTTGGAATACGTGAACCAAATAATAAAAATATAAGTTCTGCTAACGATGAAGCGCTGCATTTAAAACGCTTGATTGACGACCTACACATGCTAAACAGCGCAGAGCTAGGTGGCATGCATTACACCATGCAACCTACCGACGTAGGCTTTTTACTTAACTCCATAGAGCAAAAGTATCACGTTATTTTTGAGCAGCATGCTATTAATTTTTACCTTCTTAATAGTGCTAACAACACCACAGTAAACGCAGATAAAACACGTATACTGCAATTGCTAGATAATATATTAATGAATGCGGTGCATTACGCCCAGTGCTCAACTATTTCTTTAAGTGCCAATAACGTAAATATTAAAGGCCAAGCCTATTTAGAGCTTATAATAGAGGACAACGGGATAGGCGTTGAGCAAACGCATTTATCGCACTTGTTTGAATATTTATACCGTGTAGACAGCTCTCGCAATCGCCAAGAGGGTGGCTCTGGTTTAGGCTTGTCTATTTGTCAGCATATAGTTAAAGGTCATAATGGCCAAATATCAGCCGAAAAAGCCAGTATTGGCGGGCTTGGCATTGTTATTAAATTACCCTTATTAGTTCAGTAGAGGATAAATATGAGTGAGCAAATACTCATTGTTGAAGATGAAATAAAACTTGCCAATTTAATGAGCGACTTTTTAACAAGTCATCATTATCAAACGCACCTTATTCATCATGGTGATGAAGTACTTAGCTGGCTTGAAAGTAATAAGCCAAGTGTTATTTTATTAGATATTATGTTGCCAGGGCAAAGCGGTATAGAACTGTGCAAAGCGATAAGAAAGTTCTCTAATGTGCCCATTATTATGGTTTCGGCAAAGGTGGAGGAGATTGACCGGTTACTCGGACTTGAACTGGGCGCCGATGACTATATTTGTAAACCGTTTAGTTATGCTGAGCTGGTGGCGCGAGTAAAAGCAATTTTAAGGCGTGTGAATACCACAAAAGAGCCGATAAATAATGCCATGACACTGGATGAAAGTACTTACAGTGTAAACTATAAAAATAGCAGTATAGAACTAACTAATTTTGAATTTCAGCTATTTAAGCCTTTGTATTCAAACCCTAACAGAATCTATTCACGCGATAGCTTAATGGACACCATGTACGCAGACCAACGTATAGTTAGCCACCGCACTATAGACAGCCACATAAAAAAGTTACGTAAAAAGCTTGATGAAGTAACGCAAACCGACAGCGTTATTCAGTCGGTTTACGGTGTGGGCTATCGGTTTGTTCACCCTCAATAGCTAAACGTGAGCGCAGCTTTACTCATCGTCAGCGTTTTTAATACGCTCTAAACGGTCGAACTCTTCGTATTCGGCCGCTTGTATTTCATCGAGTACCGCATCTACGTCTGCAGATTCGTTACTGTCTTCAAATTCTCCGCTGAGCACAGTGTTTGGCGTTAAGCTGGCCTCTTCAAACAGTGCCCACATTTCTTTAGCGTAATGAGTGTTTAATAGGCTAGGTGCAAACTGCGCATAATAACGACGTATGTTGTTTACATCGCGCGTAAACATTGCTTGCGCACTGTTATTGGCTGCGGCGTTTACAGCTTGTGGAAGGTCAATAATTACAGGCCCTTTACTATCAACAAGTACGTTAAATTCTGATAAGTCACCGTGGATAATACCCGCGCACAGCATTAATTTAATATAATGAACCATCATACTGTACTGCTCAATAGCGTCTTGCTGTGTAAGGGTCACATGCCCTAACTGTGGAGCAACATCTCCGTCTTCATCGCACACAAGCTCCATTAACAACACACCATCAATACAGTAATAAGTATCAGGAACTCTGACGCCAGCGCGTGATAAACGTGAAAGCGCGTCTACTTCTGCATTTTGCCAAATTTCTTCTTCTAGTTGTCGCCCATAACTAGAGCGTTTACCCATGGCGCGGGCTTGGCGTCCGCCTCTTACTTTTCGGCCTTCTTGATACTGAGCTGCCTTTTTAAAGCTGCGTTTAACGGCATCTTTGTAGACTTTAGCACAGCGAATTTCGCCACCGCTGCGCACCACAAATACATCCGCTTCTTTACCGCTCATTAAGCGGCTTATCACTTCATCAATTAGGCCATCATCAACGAGTGGCTGGAGGCGTTTAGGTATTTTCACTGCGATACAACTAGAAAAATTGGAAGATTAAACATGTATGTTAATAAGTCCTTAGTATGTTAGCTCTCAAAACAGGTGTTGAAAGTGGTTTTAAGTAATTAGTTATCACAATAACCGAAATACCGAATAAGGTAAAAATAACATGATAAAAATCGGATTTATTTTTATTTCCTTATTGTTTGCACAATGTTTGCATTTTTTAAGCGTACTTTATATTCATACCCTTTATTAATATTTAACCCAAGGTGACCACGATGAAGCATTTTTCTACTTTTGCCGTTGCTGCATTATTATCAATGGCTTTTTCAGCCAATGTTGCAGCCAGAGGCGGTGATAACCCACCACCTAAACCTGACTTTTCAAGCATAGATGCAGATAGTGACGGTGTGATTAGCCTTGCAGAATTTAGCGAAAGTGCGCCACCGCAAGGCGATGCGCAAACTATTTTTGACGAAATAGATGCCGATGGGAATGGCGAAATTAGCGAACAAGAGTTAAGTGAACACAAGCCACCACGCCGCTCACGTTAAGGGAGAAAAATATGATCAACAGTATTGGTAGTTCAGCGAGTTTTATGACTCAACAATCTAGCCAAGTAAGCGCTTTAACTTCAGAGCAAACTGAGTTTGTTAAAGAAACACTTGCAGAATTTGATGCACAAAACCTAAGCACGGAAGATGCGCAAAGTATTCAAGCTGCATTTGAAGAGCAGGGGATTTCACCTACAAAAGAGTTGGCTGATTTAATGAGCGAACTTGATTTTGACGCTAAAAGTATTGGCGATGCAGGACGCCCTGAAGGGCTGCGCCCGCCACCGCCGCCGCAAAACTCGCTAGAATCTGTTGATACTGACGAAGTGGTTAGCTACTTAGATGAGTTATTAACTGAGTATTCAAGCCAGCTATCTGATGAAGATAAAGAATCAATTCTTTCATCGGTACAAGAAAAATTTGGTTTAAGTGAAGGTGATTCACTGCTAAATGTAACTGCTTAGGTGTTATAACTTGAGGTAAAGCTGACTGTTTATCCTTAGGTCTTAAGTCCAAAGCCCGGCAATTATTTTGTTGGGCTTTTTTATTATACCAATTCGCTTGATTGGTCACGTATTATTGCGCATTGGTATTACTCCGCTTGAGGCAAAAAAATCGCGCTAATAGCACCTAACAAACCGAGCAGGCTATACAGCAGAATAAGCTGTGCGGTTGATAAAAATGCTTCTAAAAGCCCTATACTGCCTAACATTAAAAGCAAAATGCCAATTACAGTATTACTAACCGACACGTAATCAGTGCGTTTATTGCCTTGTGCCATATCCACTAAATATGTTTTACGCCCGAGCCGTACGCCTTGATGAGCAATGCAAAGCAAAAAATAAAAACCAGGTATTACCCAAGCATATTCAAACAGCTGGCTATACCATGTGGCTATTACAAACACGCTCACGCCGTTTATGGTGACAATCAACGCACTGATCACAAGCACCTTTTGGCTAGAAAAATCGCTGAGTCTTCCCCATATTGGCCCAGAAATTAAACTTGCTAAGCCAGACACGGCTAAAAATACTGCCAATAATGAAAATTCAAACTGCTGAGAGCTTGCTAAAATAATATAAAAAGGCGCGCTTAGGGCTGAGCAAAGTAAAAAGGCGCGGGTAATTACAAAGTGTGCAAATTGTTTATCTTGATAAAGCAGCTTTAATTTACTTAGCGCATTTAAAAAGCCATTTTTACCGCCTTGTGTCGCCCCTTTGTATTCGTTTATGCGGCTATAAAAAAGTGCAGCAACAACCCACAAAACGGCGCCTAAACACAGCGCAATTAATACCGTATTTTGCTCTTTTTGCCCCGAAAAAAACCACATCATTAAACCAAAAGTGAGTGTGGCAAAGCCGGCAATACTTGCCGCCAGGCCACTAATATTGCCCCGCTTTTTTTTAGGAATAACTTTACCTAATACATCTTTAGCGGCAATAGAATTAAACCCGCGGGCGAGACTAAAGAGCACCAGCAGAGCTAAAATTGCATAGCCAGCCTGAGCGCCTTCTAACACAAATGAAACACCAACCATAGCGCCAATACATACCGCTTGGGCAAATGCACCGCAAACCCAGACCCACTTTCTTACAGAGAGTTTACGGATAATATTGGCTATCGCTAATTGTGGTAATAAAGAGCCCGATTCTCTTATAGGCACGAGCCACGCTATAAACGCGCTTGGCACGTTTAAGCTTTGCATTAACCAAGGCAGAGTTATTTTAGGGTTGAGGAGGGCATCGGCAAACTTACTAAAAAGCTGGCTTGTTAATAAAAGAATAAAGTTACCGGCCACTTCTTTGCAGTCATCTTCGTTTATGTCTTTACAGGCGCGTGCGTCTTCATCGTTGTTAAGGCGTTTATAGACTTGCTCTTTAGTGAGTTTTTTCATACTGCTAGCTACACAATTTGTTTTGCTCTTTGAGGTACGAATCTACAAAGTGTTGTTCCATAGGTTTAGAAAAGTAATAACCTTGTAGGTGAGACACACCAATTTCTTTTAGCATGTTGGCTTGCTCTAGGGTTTCTACACCTTCAGCGACTACTATAAAATCAAGTGTTGAGGCCATTTGCACAATCGCATGAATTATACTTAAGCCTCGCTTATCCATGTTTTGAATGAAGCTTTTATCTATTTTTACTATGTCTACACCAATATCTAACATGCTCGACAAGGAAGAGTACCCAGTACCGAAGTCGTCAATAGAAATACAAAATCCTTGTTTTTGAAGCTCTTTTACTGCTGCTAAAAAGGTGAGCTTATCTTCAGCAAACACAGATTCAGTGATTTCAAGGTGCAGGTTTTCTGGCTTTACGCCGTATTGATCAACGATATTTACAACCTTAGTGACAAAATCAGGGTCTTGAAGTTGTATTACAGATACATTAACGCTCACAGCAATAGGGGGTTGTACGTTTTTAAACGTGCAAGCTTGCACACACGCTTGCTCAATAACCCATAAGCCAAGTTCGGTTATGAGGTTGTATTGCTCGGCAATGGCAATAAATTCATCAGGAAATATCGCTTCGTCATTTAATTGCCAGCGTAAAAGTGACTCAAACGAGGTCACCTTCGCTGTTTGGCTATCCACAATAGGCTGAAACACTAACCGCAAGCCGTTGTCTTTTATTGCACTTGCCAAGCGCTTACTGAGTAATTGTTCGCGCTCTTGTTGGCGCTTTAAGTCATTGTTGTAAATATTTACGCAGCCTTTGGCAATACGTTTTTGATGGTACATAGCTAAATCTGCTGAACGAATTAACGCGCTTAAATCGCCTTCATGCTCAGGAAATAACGCTATGCCAATAGTGGCAGATACCCAGCTTTGGTATTTATATCGTTCATGCTCGGCACGAATGCTTTTAATAACCTTTTTGGAAAAATCAAATAAGTCTTGTTCATCCTCATAGGTTGTTAAAATTAAAAATTCATCTCCGCCCCAGCGGCATTTGTATAAGTGGCGGGTGCAAACGTTAGTGAGTCGCTCGGCTATTTCTTTAAGTACTTGGTCGCCAACTTTATGACCCATAGAGTCATTAATTTGCTTAAAGCCATCTAAGTCTACAAACAGTAAAGCGAGCTTTTCCTCGGGGTGATCTGCCAGTTGTTTATTTGCCACTTTTAAAAAAGCGGTTCGGTTTAACAAGCTTGTTAGTGGATCAGTATTTGATAAACGGTAAATTTCTTCTGTGCGTGTTTCTACTTTGCTTTCCATTTCGTTAAGTAGTTCGCGGTTTTGATTTCGTAACTTTATGGCCGTTTGGGTAAATGTGGCCGACTTATAAGAAGAGGCGACCATAATTGCCGAAAAAGTAATGCCCAAAAAGCCTAATACATAGTGGTAATAGTCATCAGATAAGGTTAGTACTATAGAGTAAGGCATTAATAAAATAATGCTGTAACACACCGAGGTAAAGCGACTACCCGAGAGCAAATTGGCTGAGCCACCAGCAAATGCCGACAAAATAGCTATTGTGGTGGTAATTTCAACGGTGGATGAGCTTTTATGAAACCACAGTGCGTAACATGACCACGAAATCGCGGTCGCTATACACCCCACCGAAAAGCGTTTTAAAAAGTTATTTGCATTAAAAGGCTGGTTAACTTCTTTGGTGTAGTTAAAGTAAATAACATCCATTAGCCTTGCTGCTAAAACAACCAGCATAAAAAAAAGCCAAATTATTTTTTCTTGATTTGTTCTTTCATCCGTTAGGTCAAATGCAAATACAAGTACAAAGCTAACTAACGCCGAAACACCAATGCCAGATAAAGCATTAGAATATAAAAGTTTTACGGCTTCTCTGCGTTCATCACTATTTAAATTTTTATATTGCACTCATTAAAGCCTTATGAAAAGTAATGCGGGTATAGCAGGTTACATTTTATAAAAACACAATAATAAATATAGTTTAATGACAGGGAAAATGCAGATTTTAAATAAAAAAATGCCCATAACACAATGTCTTGTTATGGGCTGTTAGATTAAAAGTCGCTGGCGTTATGTCGTTCGCTAAGTTGCTCTTCTTCAGGGCCCCAGGTGCGATTAACACGTTGACCGCGTTTAACAGCGGGGCGCTTTGCTATTTGCTCTGCCCAGCGCATTACATGAGTGTAAGAGGCAACATCTAAAAACTCAGCGGCGTCGTATAATTTTCCAAGCACCAACGAGCCATACCAAGGCCAAATGGCAATGTCGGCTATAGAGTATTCACTACCCGCCATGTATTCGTTTTCACTTAAGTGGCGATTTAATACATCGAGCTGGCGTTTAGTTTCCATAGTAAAACGGTCTATTGGGTATTGCATTTTTGTTGGTGCGTAGCTATAAAAATGACCAAATCCGCCACCTAAATAAGGCGCTGAACCCATTTGCCAAAATAGCCAATTACGGCACTCGGTCTTGGCTTTAAAATCTTTTGGGATTAGCACATCAAATTTTTCTGCCAAGTATTGTAAAATTGAACCCGACTCAAAAATGCGTGTTGGTGGCGTGGTAGAGTGATCCATTAGCGCAGGAATTTTAGAGTTTGGATTAATATCAACAAAGTCTGAGCCAAATTGGTCGCCTTCGCCAATGTTAATTAAATAGGCATCGTAGTCGGCATCGGTTAGGCCAAGCTCTAATAACTCTTCAAACATAATGGTCGCTTTTTGGCCATTAGGCGTGGCTAATGAATAAAGTTGAAACGCATGCTTGCCAATGTCTAAGGTTTTGTCATGAGTGGCGCCAGCAATAGGGCGGTTAATATTAGCAAATTTACCACCACTTTCTCTGTCCCACGTCCAAACTTTAGGCGGCGTGTATTCGTGTTCATTACTCATAAATAACCTCAATTTAAAAATGTAATTAATTTATATACTCATAGATAACAAGCTGGGGGCGTAAAAAATTAATTAAAGGCAATGAAAAAATTATCGTGCTTTTAATTTATCTGCTTTGGCAAGTTTATACCCTAAAAAGAACCCACTTAACGCACCAAAAAGGTGACTTTCGAACGAGACATGAAAGCGTTGTGGTAGCACGCCCCAAATAAAGCCGCTGTAAAGCACTGCCACTACTAGGGCAATAACAATAGACTTAAATGAGCGCCTAACCACGCCATAGCACAGTATAAATCCCCATAAACCATAAATAACGCCGCTTAATCCAACATGAAAACTACTTCGACCAAAGGCCCACACTAATAGCCCGCCAATTAACGCAGTAAATATAAACACGGTATAAAAGCGTTTTACACTGTATTGGCAAATTAGCCAGCTAAGTACAGCAAAAGGCAACATGTTGCTAGCAAAGTGCCACCAGCTGCCATGTAAAAATGGGGCGCATAAAATGCCGATTAACCCTTGAACGCTGCGAGGGTAAATACCTAAACCATTAAGCGTAATGCCAGGTAAACTATTGATCACTTGTAGTATTAGGCATATAAAAACTACGCTAAATATTGCAAATCGCGTACCGGTTATCAGTGAAGATGATGATGGGGTAGTTGGCATATAAACGCCTTAGTAGGATTATTTTGTACCAGTATAGGAGTATGTTTTCGCTATTAAAAGCGATTTAATAAGCGCGGCGTTATGCGCCGCGCACAGGGGGTATTTTAACCTAATTTGGTTAATAGCTTTTTCGCCGCAAGCTCTGAACTTGCTGGGTTTTGGCCTGTAATCACTAAACCATCTTCGAGCGCTAATACGCCCCAGTCGTCAGTTTTTTGATAATCGCCGCCTTTTTTAATGAGTTCATCTTCAACTAAAAATGGCACTACGTCTGTTAATTGCACGGCGGCTTCTTCTGAGTTAGTAAAGCCTGTTACTTTTTTACCGGCTACGAGCGCATTGCCCTGTGCATCTTTAACATTTAAAAAAGCGGCACTTGCGTGGCAAACAGCCGCTACTGGCTTTTGCTCTTTTACAAACTTTTCAATAAGTGAGATTGAATCGCTGTTATCTACTAAATCCCATAGTGGGCCGTGGCCGCCTGGGTAAAATACCGCGTCAAAGTCGCTGGCGTTTACTTCACTTAACTTTTTGGTGTTTGCCATAAGTGTTTGTGCTGCGCTGTCGTTGTCATAGCGCTTTGTTGCATCGGTTTCAAAGTCAGAAAGCGTGCTAGTTGGGTCAATCGGCGGTTGGCCACCCGCAGGGGAAGCAAGTGTTACCTCTGCACCAGCATCAACAAATGCATAGTAAGGTGCTGCAAATTCTTCTACCCAAAAACCTGTTTTTTCGCCTGTGTTGCCAAGCTCTGAATGTGAGGTAAGTACCATAAGTATTTTTTTAGCCATAACAATATTCCTTCGATTAGTGAGTAAATTAAAGCTTGGTGTTAACCAAGGTGCTGTAATAACTATATGCACTTAAAAGGATTTAAACAACGATGATAAATTTAACTTTATTGGTTTAATTGTTGATACAATTATTGGGTTGAATAATCATTGGTGGGTTTGTTATGAAAGTGTCGTTTGAGCAACTTAAGAGCATGGTGGTATTTGCGCAAATTGTCGAGCAGGGCAGTTTAACCGCGGCTGCAAAGCAGTTGGGGTTAACGCGTGCGGTGGTAAGTTATCACCTTAAAAAATTAGAAACGCAATTAGAAGTTACGCTGCTAAATCGATCAACACGTACTATGGCTTTAACTGAGGCGGGTATTGCGTATTATGAGCGCTGTAGAGTGATCACAGAACAAGCAAACGCAGCTAATCAGCAAATAGAAAACATTAAAAGTGAGCCACAAGGAGTATTAAAAATTAGCTGCCCTGTTAATGTAGGCATGCAACTAATTGTGCCTGCAATTAATACGTTTAAACGCCAATACCCCAAAATTGAAATAGACCTGCAACTAACCGATGATGTGGTTGATATTATAAAAAACGGCTTTGATATTGCTATTCGTGGGGTCGCTTTAAGCGACTCAAATTTACAAGCCACTAAACTAACAACCATGAGTACCTGTATTTGTGGCTCAGCTGAGTATTTTGAACACTTTGGCAAACCTAAAACGCCAGCTGAATTAGCCTTGCATAAATGGGTGGTGTACCAACTTAGCAGTAAAACATTAACCCTTAGCAAAGAGGGCAAAAAATACGATGTAATATTACAAGGCGGCATAAGCACCAATAATGCCGCGGCGCGTACCGCGTTTGTAGAGGCTGGGCACGGGCTTGGGCGCATTCCGTTGTATGATGCGTGGCCTAAAGTGCAAGCAGGGCTGTTAGAAATAATACTCGATGATTATAAAACAAAAGATATTGAGCTTTATGGCGTGTTTCCACCTGGGGCGGCAGGCTCCAAAAAGCTCAGGTTGTTTATTGATTATTTAAAAGCATATTTTGTTAAACAGCATACTGCACTGGGCATGCTAAAAAGCACGTAAAACCGCACTTAATTACAAAGTACGATTAAATAATGCAACCGCTTGTTGGTACATAGTAATTGCAAGCGCGGCATCGTAACGCTCGCCCTCATCACGCATAAACGCATGCTGTGCGTTTACTTCTTGCCAGTGGTAGTTAATACCCGTGGCTACACATTGCTGGTAAATTTTACTTCGGCCTTGTTGCGGTACATGTGGGTCTTGCTTACCCCAAATAAAGTGTATTTCACCTTGAATATCAGCCATGCGTTCAAACGAATTGTTACCTGCATTAGCAGTTAAGGTATCACTATGAATATCGGTGGCGTATAAACAAAATGCGGCTTTTATGTGTGGGTTTAATGCGGCTCTGTAAGCTAAATGCCCACCAATACACACTCCCATGGCGCCTACTGTGCCAGAGCAGTAATCTTGGCTTTGTACAAAGTCGATGAGTGCTTGTGTGTCGCTGTCGTGGTGCTCAAGTGGCTTTTGCCATTTATCGGCATTGCCTTTATCTTTACCCGCGTCATCGTACGCAAGTACAGTACCAATCGGGTTTAGCTCATGAAATACCTCAGGCACTAACACAACAAAACCATGGCTTGCTAAAATAGCAGCGCTGCGCGCAATAGGCGCGGTTTGCTGAAAAATCTCCGAGTAAAAAATAATACTTGGGTATTGGCCAGCTGCTTGTGGGCGGTAAACGGTAGTACGCATTAAGCCTGTTGGGGTGGGTAGGTCGGTATTATGTTGTTGGATTATCATAAAAGCGCTCAGTTAAATAATTAATAAGGTTATGGTAACTGAGCGCAAAAAAATAAACGACCACTGATACTGGTTTTTTAAATGCTTGCAGGCATTTTATTACAACTTGCGTAGTAGCTTACGGTCGCGGGCCAATCCGAAAATATACCCATAACCCCGACATCCTGCGCGAGTACATCAACCACCGTCATCATGTCGCCATCGTTATCGATAACATCGGCGATTGATTGATAGTAGTAGCCACCGCCCTCGTTAAGAGGCCCCGAGCGCTCAAGGCTCCATGCTATCAGTTCAAGCCCTGCAGCTTTTGCGTCAATGGCGTATTGTGAGGGGACAATATTACTTTCGTTGTCTATGGTGAGCATCATCCAAATAGGGGGCGCTAATATTTTAACGCCATCGGCTACTAGCTCTTCCATACTTGGTTGCCATGTTGCAGGGTTACTTGGATCAAAGCCCGCTTCGCTGTCACGGCCATCTAAATATACGCTTTGATTTGCAAAGTCGGGGTTGTTATTTATCCAATATTTCACATCATCAAGATTAAACGATTGCGGGTACACATCACTGCTTGGTACGTCCAATTGCGTGTACTCATCAAGCATTTTTTGCGCGTATTGCTGTTGTGTCATTCCCTCAAAAGGCATGCTCACTTGCGGAGATTTTAGCTCTGGGGTCATTTTTACATCCAAGCTTTTAAATAACTCAATACTTTGTTTATGAGTTACTAATGTTCCACTTGTGGCGTATAAATCGGTGCGCCAGCTGGGCGTGCCCTGCATATATTCACCAACAGTAGTGGCTTGGGTGTTGGCGCCATCCATTTTACCTTCAAGCGTTAAAAATTCGCTCAGGCTGATATCACTTGTGCAGCATTTAGCGGTGGCAGGCGTGCCACTTGCTGCGTTAGCTGGAGTAAAAGGCACACTGCATTTAGCGGCAAGTTCATCAATGGCTAATATATTGGTGGTGGTGTGCAAATCGCACTGAGAGTGGCGACACACGAGCTCTTTGTCGCTGGTAAAGGTTACATCGCACTCGACAATACCTGCGCCCATACGCGCCGCAGCTGTATAAGACTCCTTTGTATGCTCAGGGTATTGCATTGGCGCACCACGATGACCAATAGAAAAATCTGTACGGTAAAATGGCCCATCCGTACACGATTCTAATTTTGTTTTTAAATCGCTCTGTGCCATATCGTTAATAAGGTAGTCGGCACGAGTACCTAATTGAATATCAGGCGCCTCGCCTTTTGCAACTTCAACAATTACAGGCGTCGGTACTTCAACAACCTCAACGGTGGTATTGGTAACGACTACGTCTTTTTCTACAACTTCGACATCGTCGTCGCAGCCGCTCAGTAGCGCAAGTATTACTGAGCTTGTTATTAGGGTGAGATGTTTCATGTTTGTTCCTTAACGTTATTTTATTCAACCCTAATCGCATTCAATGACAAATTAGCTACAAGGATGTGACGTTCTGTTTATTTGTCCCTATTTGATTAATTACCAGTGCCGCTAACATAATTGCACCCCCCATACTTAAGCGCATAATGTCGGCATTTTTATTCCATATAAGCACGTTAACAATAATACCGGCAGGAATAAGCACGTTGTTCATAACGGCTAATGCTCCCACATTTACTTTTGTTGCTCCTTTGTTCCATAAAAAGTAACCAAGGCCCGAGGCAACAATACCTAAATATATTAAAATACCCCACTGAGTAGGTGTACTCGGCAATTTGCTTGTATTGCCAAATAAAGCGTAGCAAGCACTCGCCACCACTAAGGCGCCAATAAAAAACCAACCAAATACGGTTTTGTCATCCAACTGATTAGTGGCCATTAAACGTTTATAAGTTACTTGTCCGGTGGCAAAACTAATATTGGCACCCTGAACCAGTAATAAACCGATGATGAAATGACTATTGAGGCTTTCCCAGCGAATAGCTACCGCGCCCAGTACGGCAATAAGCGCAACCGCAAAAAAGCGAGGGTTAAAATGCTTATTAAATGCATCGTTTAAAAGCGTTATATAAAGCGGCGTCATAACGGTAAAGAGCAACACTTCGGGTACGCTTAAAAATAAAAAGGAGTGATAGTAAAAGCTGTACATAACACCTAGTTGCACAGCGCCTATCAGCATTAACTTAAGTGCGAGTGGTTTTGAGGTAAGTTTAGGTTTTAAAAAGGGTAAAAAAACCAATGTGGCTAATGCAACTCGTATTAATACGCTAAACCACGCATCAACTTGGCCTGCTAGGTACACACCAATTAAACTAAATGAAAAAGCCCAAAGTAGGGTAACTGCAAATAAATAGCCCATAATTGTCGTTTTTTATAATTTATAGTGTGGCTAGTTTATCTGTTATAAACAATAAAAGCCCGCAAGCGGGCTTTTATAAGGTTAAAATTAATAAACGAGGTTATTAATCAACTAAACCACGGCGCTTAAGAAGTGCGTCTGTCGTTGGTTTTTGGCCTCTAAACTCAATGTAGCTTTGCATTAAATCGCGGCTGTTACCTTTTGATAGGATTTCTTCACGGAACTTGTCACCGTTTTCACGGGTTAGGCCACCGTTATTTTCCATATGGGCAAACGCATCGGCTGCAAATACTTCAGTCCATAGGTAGGCGTAGTAACCTGCTGAGTAACCACCGGCAAAAGTATGGCTAAAGTAGTTTGATTTATAACGCGGTGGCACTGGGTAGTAATCAATACCGTGTGCTTTTAGCGCATCGCTTTCAAACTTTTGAACATCACTGATTTTTTTATCAGAACCAAATGAGTGCCATTCCATATCAAGTAAAGCAGCTGCTAAGTATTCAGTAGTACCAAAGCCTTGGTTGAATTTTTGCGATGCTAATACTTTATCAAGTAATGCTTGTGGAATTGGCTCACCTGTTTTGTAATGCTTAGCGTAGTTAGCAAGTACCGTAGGTTCAATCATCCAGTCTTCGTGTGCCTGTGAAGGAAATTCAACAAAGTCACGTGCTGTAGCAGTACCCGCTAGGCTTGGGTATTTAACATTTGAGAATAAACCGTGCGCAGCATGACCAAATTCATGGAACATAGTCGATACTTCGTCGAAGGTCATTAGCGTTGGCTCACCTTCAGCTGGTTTTGGAATGTTTTGTGCGTTGTAAATAACCGGTTTAGTGCCTTTTAAGCCGCTTTGGCTTACATATGCACTCATCCATGCACCGCCACGCTTACCTTCACGTGCGTATGGGTCCATGTAAAATAAACCAATAGCGCTGCCATCTGCGTTAAATACTTCGTACGCTGTTACATCTTCGTGGTAAACAGGTAAGTCTTTACGCTCTTTAAAGGTGATACCGTAAAGCTTGTTCATTGCGAAGAATAAACCATCATGGATCACAGAGTTCATTTCAAAGTAAGGCTTAACTAGCGCAGGATCTAGGTCGTACTTTTCAGCACGTACTTTTTCTGCGTAAAACGCCCAGTCCCATGGCTTAAGCTCAAAGCTTTCGCCAGAATCGTTAATTACTTTTTGGATAGCGGCCGCTTCTGCTTTGGCTTTTTCAACAGCTTTTGGTGCAAGGTCATCTAAAATGCCGTACACGTTGTCGGTTGTTTGTGCCATACGCGAAGTCATTACATACGATGCCCAATCTTTAAAGCCTAACAGCTCTGCTTTTTGTGCACGCAGGTTAGTTTCTTCAATAATGATAGGGCCGTTAGTTTTAGCAGCACGGTTTGTAGAGGCTTTAAAAATTTGCTCGCGTAGTTCACGGTTTTCAAGGCTTGATAAGATAGGCTGCTGAGTGGTATTAACCAAGGTGATCATGTAGCCGTCTTTGCCTGCTTTTTTAGCTGCGGCTGCAAGGCCTGCAATTTCACCTTCAGATAGGCCAGCAAGTTTAGATTTGTCTGTAACAACAATAACGTCTTCTTTAAACGATTTTAAAATGTTTTGAGAGAACGCAGTAGATAGCTCTGCAAGCTGAGCGTTTATTTCACGCATTTTTGCTTTTTCAGCATCGCTTAACTTAGCACCGGCTTTTACAAATTGCTTGTAGTAGAAATCAACTAAGCGTTGATCTTCAGCGTTAAGCGCATCTTTATTGTCGTAAATAGTTTGTACACGCTTAAATAACGCACCATTTAGGTAAATGTCATCAGAGTGAGCAGATAATACCGGCGCCATTTTTTTGCTTATACGTTGGTATTCGTCATCTGAAATTAAACCCGATAGGTTGTAAAAAGCAGCAGATACGCGGTTTAACAACTCACCAGATTTTTCCATCTCAACAAGTGTGTTTTCAAATGTTGCTGGTTCTGGGTTGTTTGCAATTGCTTGAACTTGCGCAGTGTGCTGAGCAATACCTGCATCAAAGCCTGCTTCGTAGTCTTTTGTACCAAACTTATCAAACTCTGGTGCCATGTATTGTAATGGGCTTGGTTTGAATAATACATTGTTTGCGTTCATATCTTGCACTTGTGCTGCGCTCTCTTTAGCTGTGTTCTGAGTTTCGTTAGATGAACAAGCAGATAGGATTAGGGCACTAGCAATAGTAGTGGCGATCAGTGTTTTACGCATAATAACTCCATAAAAAGATGAGCCGAAATAGGCTTTTCGAGTCGAAAACCCAGTTAACTTATCAAATTTTGGCGTTTATACAATAAAGTTTATCGGTATTAAGCGGGATTTAAACGCAAATTAGCTACTAAAAATGCGATTTGGAGGGAAAGTAGCCTTAAAAATAAACGTAAGGCTACTTAAATATTGTATTGTGTGTGTTTTTTAAAGGCTAGTTATAGCCAAGAACAAAGCGTTTTTCAGAACCAAAGCTATTAGATTGCTGGCCAAATTCTTTATTAATAGTAGCAAGTGTTTGTTCTTGCTCAGCAAGAAGGCACAAAATTTTATTGCGGTAATCTAGGCTGCTTTCAAACAAATTTAAATCTACCTGCGGCTGCAAAGTAGCGAGTCTTTGATTTAGAGTAAGTTGTGACATATGTAATCTCCAGTGCTTGTACACTATTTATATAGCACTCGGTGCAATAAAGAGTTAATAAATTGTTTAAACAAAAACGTTAAATCTATTAACTTAGCGTTTTAACACTATTATGCCGTGCTAAGCTTAGCGAAGACTGAACCACACTCATTTTTACTGAACAAATAACAAACAATAAATAATACTTTGGAAAATACATGACGCTCGAACACATTCAACATTATCTCAGCTTGGTTATTTTTACCTATAACGACGTACACATCACTGTGGCTAAGGTTATACAAGTTCCTTTAATTTTATTTGCTATGTGGTTTGTAGTAACGCGCATTGGCAAACTTATTAAAAAAACACTGCTGGCAAAAAAAATCAGCCAAGACGCGGTTCATCTATTTACGCGCATTTATTTTATTTTGAGTATCGCAATATTAATTTTCACCTCGTTAGAGGTTTTAAGTATTCCGCTTACGGCCTTTGCATTTGTATCAGGGGCCATAGCCATTGGGGTTGGATTTGGTGCGCAAAACATTATTAATAACTTTATTAGTGGCTGGATTTTAATGTGGGAGCGGCCAATTCGTATTGGGGACTTTTTAGAAGTAGGTAATGCAAAGGGCGTAGTAGAAACTATTAATACGCGCTCTACCCGCATTCGCCGTAACGATGGTGTGCATATGTTAATCCCTAATTCGCAACTTTTAGAAAACACAGTGACTAACTGGACCTTAATAGACGGTAATGCCCGCTCTTCGGTTAGCGTAGGTGTTGCTTATGGCAGCGATGTATTGTTAGTTAAAACGTTAATTCAACAAGTGCTTGATGATCATGATGCGATACTAACAAATCCAAAAGCCTCTGTTTTATTTGACGACTTTGCTGATAGCTCACTGGTGTTTAATGCAATTTTTTGGGTTTGTGCAGAGTCAGAAACCATGCTCAGAAAAGTACGTAGTGATATCCGTTTTAGTATCTATGCTGTTTTTGAAAAACACGATGTGGTGATTGCGTTTCCACAGCGCGATATTCACATTGATGGAGAAATTGCGTTAAAGCGTACTCAATGAATTTAGCCTTTAAAATTTAGCAAGCATTAACGGGTTTTAACTGCGCGTTTCTAGTTTGGGTTTATTTGTAAAAATACGCAGTTTGCTACTTTAAAGTGACTTTTGAAAGAAAGGACATATGTCCGCATTATTAGTCTTTTGCATCTAAAAGCGGGTAAAAAAGCTATAAAATGAGGTTAAATGTTGCAAAAAAGTTTACTTTTTTGTACATATTTATGCAGTAAATTTGTAATACGATGGTATAATCTTCATCGTTCGTTCAGCCTCATTACTCCGTTTTTGTACTCTCGGTGATGAGGCCCGCGCGCCATAAAGCTAGACGCGAAAAATTGTACGAGCCCGCAATGAATACATTGCGCAACACAAAAAACCGTTGAACAAGAGTGCATACAAAAGGTTTATACCCGACATGAAAGCAATCAAAAAAACTGCAATAGCGACCATAATTAATGCTGCTTTATTATCTGCAGCTGGTACCTCTGTTTCTACTCTTGCTGCTGAAGAAGAAACTGCAAAAAAAAATAACCAATTAGAAGTTATTCAAGTTACTGCTCGTAAACGTGTAGAAAATGCACAAGAAGTGCCTGTTGCTGTATCTGCATTACAAGGTGATAACCTTGATGCTTATAGTTCTGCTGGTATGGATATTCGCTTTATGAGTGCGAAAATCCCAAGTCTTTCAATCGAATCATCGTTTGGACGTTCTTTCCCTCGTTTTTATGTTCGTGGTCTGGGTAATACCGATTTCGATCTTAATGCCTCACAACCTGTTTCATTAGTTGTTGATGAAGTGGTTCAAGAAAATGCCATTTTAAAAGGCTTTCCAGTATTTGATGTTGAGCGTGTAGAAGTACTACGTGGTCCACAAGGTACTTTGTTTGGCCGTAATACGCCGGCTGGCCTAGTTAAATTTGATACTGTTAAACCAAGCCAAGAATTTGAAGGTTATGGTGCTGTTTCTTACGGTAGCCGTGGCGCTGTAGATACTGAGGGCGCTGTAGGTGGTGCATTAACTGACCGTTTATCTGCACGTGTTTCTTTGCTATGGCAAGATAAAGATGATTACATCGACAACCAAGCGCCTGGCTTTGAAGCGAAAGACGAGCAAGGCGGCTACACAGAAAAAGCAGCGCGTATTCAGTTTTTATACGAAGGCGATGACTTTACTGCTCTTCTAAACTACCACACGCGTGACTTAGACGGCTCACCAATTGCGTTTCGTGCAAACGTTATTGAATCAGGCTCAAACGATTTAGTAGATAACTACGAGCATGACGTTGTTTATCAAGATGCCGCGGTACGCAATACCCAGCAAGTTGAATCTGAAGGCGCAAGCTTAAAGCTTGAGTGGGATATTAGCGATGAATACACGCTAACCTCTATTTCAGGTTGGGAAAGTGCAGAAATATACTCACGTGCAGATATTGACGGCGGTTACGGTGCTTCTTATATCCCTGATTACATGGGTCCAGGTTTTATTCCGTTTTCTTCAGAAAGTGCGGATGGTATTCCAGAGCAAGATCAGTTAACGCAAGAGCTTCGCCTTGCTAGTAACTTCAGCGGTGACTTAAACTACCAAGTTGGTCTTTTTTACTTTGATGAAGAGCTTACAATCGAAAACTTTAGTTACGATACGTTCTCTTCACCTGCTGGCGCTTTAAACGGTTATGTTCAGCAACAACAAGACACAACAGCATGGGCTATTTTCGGCTCTGTAGATTACATCTTCTCAGATAAATTAAAAGTAACAGCGGGTCTTCGTTACTCTGATGACGAAAAAGATTTTGTTGCAGACCGTACAATTAGCCCAATTGGCGGTGGTGCTTTATACGTAGAGCGTAGTGTAAGTGACAGCCATGTAAGCTGGGATTTATCTGCAAACTACAAAGTTAATGACGATGTAAACTGGTACAGCCGTGTAGCAAACACGTTCCGCGCACCTAGCTTACAAGGTCGTATTTTATTTGGTGATGACGTAACAACGGCTGAGTCAGAAACCGTTACTTCATTCGAAACCGGTATTAAATCAGACGTGCTAGACGGCCAAGGCCGTGTAAATGCAACGGTATTTTACTACACAATGGACGACCAACAGCTTACTGCTGTAGGTGGTGGTGCTAACTTTAACCGCCTAGTTAACGCTGATAAAACAACAGGCTACGGTTTTGAGCTAGATACAGAATGGGTATTAAGCGATGAGTTTAATGCAACATTTAACTTAAGCTACAACAAGACTGAAATTAAAGATGATGAGTTAGCTGTAGCGGTATGTGCTCAATGTATCGTGAATGACCCTATTAACGATGCAGGTTTAGCCGTACTAGATGGCAACAGCTTACCGCATGCTCCTGAGTGGATCTCTAACTTTACCCTTCGTTATACGAAAGAACTTGAAGATGGTAATTTCTTCGCATTAGGTGATATTTCTTACCGTAGCGAAATTAACATGTTCCTATACGATTCAGTAGAATTTGAAGGTAAAGCATTAACAGAAGTAGGTTTACGTGCAGGCTACGAGTGGGCTGAAGGTGACTACGAGTACCAAGTATCTGCATTTGTTCGTAACTTATTTGATGAGCAACAAGCAATTGGTGCGGTAGACTTCAATAACAATACGGGTATTGTTAATGAAGAGCGCTACATTGGTGCTGAATTTAAAGTTAACTTCTTCTAAAGATAACCTTAAATTTTATTAATTTTTAAAAGCCTGCCTCGTGCAGGCTTTTATGTTTTTATAAAGCTGGTAAAGTAGCGTTAATTAACTTTAATGAGATAGAAAAATGGCTGGATTTTGGAACTACCGTGTAATTTTTTGTGAAGCAACGAAAGACGAAGCAGCGCAATACCAAATACACGAAGTAGAATATAACTTAAATGGTAAAGTAACTAATTGGTCAGAAACAGGCGCAGCACCTTTTGGTACAACGCTAGATGAGTTAGCAGCTGATGCCGATCGTTTAAAAACGGCGCTAGAAAAACCAGTACTTAAGGTTGTGCGCAAAGCCCGAGGCTACGAACTGGTTGATGTTGAAACCGGTGAGGAAGCATTTGCTGAGCCACCTGCTGGCTTAACAGCATAATATTATAAAGGCGCCTAGGCGCCTTTTTTAACGTTAAAATTTAAGGAATGAGGATGAGCTTAAACGCAGTATTGTTTGATATGGATGGCACGCTAGTTGACTCTGAAAGCATGCACTTTGAGTGTTGGAGCCAGCTGCTTGCACCCTACAATGTAAGTTATAACGAAGTGGAGTTTTGTCAGCGCTTTTCAGGGCGCCCAACGTTAGAAGCAGCAATTGATATTAAAAATGAGCATAATTTAGACGTCAGCGCACAGTTTTTAGCAGATGAAAAATATCGGTTATTTGGTGAATACGTAAAAACTAATTTACCGCCTGTTATGCCTTTTACTGAGCAAACCTTACACGCTGTTAAAAACAGTGGGCTAAAAATGGCGTTAGTAACCGGTAGTGCTCGCAGCGAAGCCATGCCTATTTTAAAAGGGCTAGGTTTTTATGAGTTATTTGATACTGTAGTGACAAAAGACGATGTAACAAATCCAAAGCCAGCAGGCGATCCTTATCTTTTAGCGCTTGAGCACATACATGTAGCCCCAGAGCATGCAATTGCTGTAGAGGACACCTTTACGGGCGTTTGTGCTGCATCTAATGCACAGGTTAGAGTCGTTGCGATTGCAAATCATCATACAATTGACCATGACTTTAGTAAGGCGACGTACAAAATGGCTGACCTAGGTGAGTTTTGGCAGTGGGTCGAATCTCAACTATAGTTATAGCCTTATTTTATTTGCAGGGATGCAGTAATGGCTCAGCTAAAGTACTTACTTTTCATTGTCATCTTTATTGGCTCATCGCTTGTTTTTGCGGCGCAGCCTCAGGTGTTATTGGCAAAAGTATATGATGAATCTAAACATGGCAATATTAGTGAATACCTCGTCAGTGAAAAATTTGATGGTGTAAGAGCAATATGGACGGGCGATAAATTTATTACCCGTAAAGGAAATGCGATTAACGCCCCGAATTGGTTTACGGCGCCATTACCAAATGTTTGGTTAGATGGGGAGTTGTGGATAGCGCGCACTCAATTTTCTTTGGTCAGTGGGATTGTAAGAACCAAACGCCCCAGTAATTCAGATTGGCACGCTATACGCTATCAAATATTTGATATGCCAGACTCAACCCTTCCTTTTAGTGCGCGTTATAAAAACTACCAAGCCTTGGTAAAACAAATCAATAAGCAGCATATAACTGCAGTTAAGCAACACCGCTTTACTAGCACAGCCCAATTAACAGCGTACTTTGAAGATTTAACTAAGCAAGGGGCTGAAGGGGTGATGCTGCATTTAGCCAATGCTAAATATAAAAGCGGGCGCAGCAATACATTATTAAAGTTAAAGCCCTATCTTGATGCTGAAGCGGTTGTGATTGCACATTTACCGGGTAAAGGAAAATACACCGGTATGTTAGGTGCATTAAAAGTAAAAACACCTCATGGGCAAATATTTAAAATAGGCACGGGCTTTAGTAACAAACAGCGCCAAACACCTCCGGCTATAGGCAGCACGGTAACGTATCGGTACCACGGGTTAACAAAGCATGGCTTACCACGTTTTGCGAGCTTTTTAAGGGTGAGGGAGGGCCATTAGCGTTTATAATGTTGGCAAAGTATGCTAAATTGCGCGGCCTTTTTCTAATGTATGGTGAAGTATGTTTGTAGGTTTTGATTACGGTAGTTCTAATTGTGCCATGGGTGTTATGGAGCAAGAGGAAGTACAGTTAGTGCCACTTGAGCAAGGAAAACATTATTTACCTTCTACTCTTTATACGCACCATAGCGCATTAGTTGTCGACTTTGTGGCAAAGCATGTAAAAGGCACTGCCCACGAGCATAACTTTTTAACGCAGCGCCAAGCTTTATTAAATACACTCCCGCGTATTAAGTCAGATCTTGATTTAGAACCTACAGATGAAACGCTTTTTATTGGCCGTGAAGCCATTAGTGAATATGTGCAGTTTCCTGAAGAAGGCTACTTTGTAAAATCACCTAAATCGTTTTTTGGTGCCACAGGCTTAAAGCAAGGGCAAATTAATTTTTTTGAAGATATTGCTACCGCAATGATTTTAAAAATAAAGCAACGCGCGGAGCTTTCACTTAAAACCCCCCTTACGCAAACGGTTATTGGTCGTCCAGTTAACTTTCAGGCTGTTGGCGGTGAGCAGTCAAATCAGCAAGCCGTAGGTATTTTAGAGCGCGCAGCTAAGCGTGCGGGCTTTAAAGATGTGGAGTTTTTATACGAACCGCTTGCAGCAGGGATTGATTACGAAAGTAGTTTAGTGGACGACCAAAAAGTGCTGGTTATTGATATTGGCGGTGGTACCAGCGATTGCTCGTTTGTACAAATGGGGCCAAGCTTTAGAGGTAACAGTGAGCGCGATGATGACTTTTTAGCCCACAGCGGTAAGCGAGTTGGCGGGAATGACTTAGATATAGCGCTTAGTTTTCATGGTTTAATGCCATTGCTTGGTTTAGGCAGTACCTTTAAATCCGGCCTACCTTTACCAAACCAACCTTTTTGGCAAGCCTGTAAAATTAATGATGTAAATTTACAAAGTCAGTTTTATAGTGAAAGCCACTATCGAGAACTCACTGCCCAATTACGCGATGTCAGTGCACCTGCGCTTTTCAAACGCTTAATTCATCTACAGCAAAATAAACAGGGCCATCAGTTAGTACAGCAAGGTGAGGCGGCTAAAATAGCGCTTTCATCGGCAGATGCTTTTGATTGCGATCTTCGCTTTTTAGATAATGACCTTAGTAAAAACCTATCGGTTAGCGATTTAGCGGTTGCAGTAGAAAGTAGTATTAGCCAAATAGTAACGTTAGCAAAACAAGCAATTACCGATGCAGGAACCACCCCAGACGTTATTTATTTAACAGGGGGGAGTGCGCAGTCACCACTTATTAAAGCCGCGTTAAGTGAGCATTTAGGTGATATTAAAATGCTGAATGGCGATCACTTTGGTAGTGTAACGGCTGGCCTAACAAAATGGGCCAGCATGCTTTATAAGTAGCTTAAAAGGCTTTAAAGACTGATTTGTCGGGTTGCGAGGTATTTTTCGTAATCTGGCAAAGTACGTTCAAGCTCAGTGTCCATTAAGGGCGAGCTTAATAACATGTCGGCGCTGACTTCATTACAGGCCACAGGAATATTCCAAACAGCAGCTAAACGCAGTAATGCTTTAACATCAGGGTCGTGTGGTTGTGATGCCAACGGATCCCAAAAAAACACCAATACATGAATTTCGTGCTCGGCAATTTTAGCTCCTAGCTGTTGATCGCCCCCCATAGGACCACTTAATAGCTGAATAACCTCTAGCCCGGTGGTTTTTTCGATTAAATGGCCTGTGGTGCCAGTACCGTATAAGGTGTGTCTGCTTAAGGCTTCTTTGTGTTTTTCGCACCATAATTTAAGCGCGGCTTTTTTACCATCATGCGCAACTAAGGCAATATTTTTATTAGCGGGTAGCGATTGTTTTTTTTGTTCCATGCTGCATCTTATTTTGTTGAGTAACCAAGGCTTTGGTTAAGTAATACCAATTTAGTGTAATTAGTATAATAAATTAATGGCCAGTGCAATAAATACCATGCCGGTCACTCGGTCTATCCAAAGTTGGCTATGTGGGTATTTTTTGAAAAATTGCGCTATTTTGTCGCCAAAGTAAATATACGTACAGTCAATTGGGAAAGCAAAAATAGGGTAGAGCAGGCCAAAAAATGCTAATTGAAACGTTGCCGATGATAAGCTTGGGTCTACAAACTGCGGGATAAAAGCAATAAAAAACAACGCGACTTTAGGGTTTAATACCTCGGTCATCATGGCTTGAAACATGACATTTGGCTTTTTACTGGTGCTTACATGGGGCTTATCATCACTAGCGCAATCGGCGGTATTTGGCTGCGAAAAAGTGCTTTTAATCATCACAAACCCTAAATAGCACAAATAAGCCGCGCCTAAGTACTGTACTGCACTATAAGCGGTGGGCGAGGCTTTTAACACCGCGCTTAATCCAATAACAGCAAAAAATGTGTGTATTACTCCACCTAAAGCAAAGCCAAATGCGCTTTGCATACCTGCCGCTCTGCCATTGGCAAATGTTTGCGCCATTAAAAATGCGTTTGATGGTCCAGGGGCCACCGCCATTAAAAAGCTCGCTAGTAAAAATGATGCTAAAAAATCAGGGTTGATCATGTATTAACCGGGTGCAATGTATGGGCTTTTTTACTCATTAAAATTAGCCAAAGTGGTGCCAGTAACAATAAATGAAAAGCAATTAGCCAAGGTGTGCTAAGGCCTAAATATTGCGTTAAAAACACAAGCACACTAGCGCCACTCATTTGCATAGCACCAATTAAGGCAGAGGCTGTACCGGCTTGTTTAGGAAAGCGCGATAACGCCATACCAGCCGCAGAGCCTAAGCTTAGGGCAAAACCAAGTGCTGCAATTAAAATAGGTAGCATAAGTGCAATGGCCGATTCTATATGGCTAAGTGTAATCATTAATATGCCAGATGACACCAATACTGTAACCCCAACACGCAGGGCTTTTTGGCTATTACGTTTAATATAAATGGGGGTAATAAAGCTGGCTACAATACTTAATACGGCATTGAGCGTAAACCAAAAAGTAAAGTCGGCAACGGTGCCCCCTAAGTGCGTAATTATCCACCCAGGTGCCAAGGTGACATACACAAGAATCGCCGACATGGCGACCATACACAGTAAGCTATTAAATAAAAATATCGGTGTTTTTAATATTGGCACAAAGCGGCGTAAGTCCAATATATGCCCTTGGTAGTGACTATCAGCAGGGCGGGTTTCTCTAAATAAGGTGAGCGTAATAACTAGGCCCGCTAACGCAAATAAGGTTAAAAACATAAAGTTCATGCGCCAGCCAAATTGCACGGTAAGCCAAGCACCTAAAATAGGCGCAAGCGCAGGAATAAAACACACTATTCCATTTAAATAGGTAATCATTTGCCCGCTGCGTTCGCTGCCGTATTTATCACGTACAATGGCAAAAGCAACCACAAACGTAGCACATGCACCTAACCCTTGCAGAGCGCGTGCAAACATTAATACAGCAAAAGAGGGCGCCATGTAGGCAAGTAAGGCTGAGCCTGCATACAAGCTAACACCTACAACCGCTACCGGCTTTCGGCCAAACTTATCAGCAAGCGGCCCTGCAATTAATTGCCCTAAACCCACAGTAAGCATAAAAATAGCCACTGTTTGCTGAACCTGCTGTTCGGTTACGTTAAATTGCGTGGCAATAGTTGGAAAAGCGGGAAGATAAATATCAATTGCCATAGGGCAAAATATTACGAGTAACGCTAAGATGAGTAATAAAATTAAGTTAGGTTTAGCGGGCTGTGTTTGCATTAGGTCTCCTTTTGCTGGCTATTTTAGGTGCCCGCTTATAAAAAAGAAAGGGCTTATGAGTGAGCCACGCTTTATTGTGATAAATATTTCATGACATTAGGATTAACAGCGCGGTGAATTGCGCTTTTTTTAACTGGTCTGATGTGTTAATTTGAATTTATAAACACAAAATGGGAAATAACAATGAGTAATAAATCAGCCCTTTTAAAAACTTGGCTTAAATTTAAACGCTTACCTTTTGGCAATTGGTTGTTTAGCAAAGCGGTATGCATAAAAGCCCCGTATTTTGGCTCAATGAAACCTTACGTACTCGATTTAAGAGAAGGGCACTGTAGCGCTGTCGTAAAAAACCGCCGTAGTGTGCATAACCATATTGGGACTATTCATGCTATTGCACAATGTAACTTAGCTGAGCTGTGTGCTGGTGTAATGGTAGATGCCACCGTGCCTTATAAAACGCATCGCTGGATCCCAAAAGGAATGACGGTACACTATTTAGCAAAGGTTGATACCGATGTAACTGCTATTGCAGAAATCGACTTGCCTCGCCAATGGGTAGATAAAGAAGATTTAGTAGTGCCAGTTAAGCTTTACAATACCCGCAATGAACTGGTGTTCACTGCAGATATTACGATGTACATAACCGAGAAAAAGTAATGAGCGCTTAATTAGATTTGGCTTTATCAGCGGCTTGCTTATTAACAAACGACAAGTCGCTATCAGCATCATCAAGCAAAGTTTTTACTTCTTTAGCCGGCTTTAAATCTTCGCTAATAAGTTCCGGTTCTTCTTTTTCAAAGCGCTGTTTTAAGCTGCCTTCAATAATGGCTCCAGCATCAATACTTAGTGTATCGTGAAAAACATCGCCATGTACGTGAGCACTGCTTTGAATATTCACTTCACTTGCGTTTAGTGAGCCAATAATTTTGCCTTTTACAATGACACTTTTAGCTTCAACTACACCTTCAACAATGCCGGTAGAGCCAATTACCAGGTGCTCTGCCTTTATATCGCCATCAATTCGGCCATCTAGCTGCACTTCGCCCTGGCTGGTAAGTGTGCCAGTTAAGCGCACATCTTCAGAAATAATAGAAGGGGTATGATTTACTCTTTTTAACGTAGTTTGACTACTTGGTTGCTTTTTTTTACCGAACACGAGAAAGCGCCTTTGTTATTTTTAGAGGATTGACATGTTTGCCATCGAGTAACACTTCATAGTGTAAGTGGGTGCTGGTACTTCTGCCAGTACTGCCCATTAATCCAATTACCTCATTTTTAGCAATTGTTTGGCCTTTTTTCACTTTAATTTTATTTAAGTGGCCAAAACGGGTGACCAAGCCATTTTTGTGCTCTAGCTCGATAAAGTTACCATAGCCGCCATTTTTACCAGCGCGCAATACACGTGCATCAGCAGGGGCAAAAATTTCGGTTTTATGCCAGCCGGCTAAATCAACACCTTTGTGAAAAGCGCGGCGGTTGTTCATCGGATCTTTACGTAACCCAAAGTTGCTCGAAATATAGTATTTAGCCGCAGGCAAGGGCAGTGAGTTAGGCAGCTCTGTTAAAAAGTTTTCAAGGTTGTTAAGTAATAATAGCTTATCAACAATGGCTAAAAACTGCCCTGGTATTTTAGTTTCGTCAAATACATCTAACGGGCCACCTTGCGCACTGGTTTGTGCGCCCAGTGCTAAATGTTGTTCAAGGGCTGATTCTAAGCCTGCGCCTTTTAACATCGCTAAAATTGCATCATGGCGTTTATTAATTTGCGCATCAATAAGCGCAAAATTGTGCTCGTAGTATTTATTTAAGCGCTCGTAACGTGCGGCAAAAGTGATTGGCGTTAGAAGGCTGGCATGTTTGTCTTTCGGCTCTTCATCTACAAGTGGTTCATGAAACTCGCCTTTGTCTTGATTAACAGGCGACTCAAGTTGTTCTTCTAGTTTTATTGCCTCTTTACTAATAGATGCGGGGAGGGATTCAATCATACCTTGCAAAAGTGCTTGCTTTTGCTCTAGTACAGCAAGTTGTTCTAATTGCTTAGCGTGCAGTGCTTTTTGTTCTTGGACCTGTTTTTGCCACGCTTGTTGTTTGTCAATTTGGCTTTGTTCTATGTCGGTAATTTTATTTGTTTGGCTATAAACACGAAAACTAGAAATACCGACCCAAGTAATAGTGCCTAAAATAAGCAGTACTGTAAAAAGCTGAAACCAAGGCGCCAAAACAACATGCTTAACTTCGCCATTTTGACGAATAAGCAACTGACGGGCTGGGAAAAATTTTTGGTAAAAAGACTTAATAAATACTGACATGGCACATAAACACTCGCTATTAACCGGATTAATGTATCAATTTCAGTCTAAAAAGCCAGAAAAAATTTGTAACTGTTCAAAAATTAATAAAAAAGGGCTGCTATTTAGTAGCAGCCCTTTATTTAAAATAGTCACAAATTAGCTAGCTTGTTGCTCGTCGTTATCTTTTATTGATGCTACGTTGTCGGCTTTTTTAGCTTTAGCTGTACCTTTTGTTGTGGGCTCTTTTGCGCCTTTTAACACCGCCATAAAGTCATCTTTACTCTTTGCAATTTCAAGCGCAAGCGATTCAACCTGTTGCTCGCTCAGTGGCACATCTACTTTTTCCAGCATTACTTCAAGCGATTCTGCTATATCGAGCATTTTGTCATAGGCATCCGCTTCTTTTTTAGTAGTAAACGTCATTCGCTCAACTCCGTTTCGTTCTACAACATATTTAACAACAACAGCCATGATCTCTCCTGCTTGATTGCGTGGTAATGTGGTTACTGACCCGTAGGTCACTGTTTTTATATACAGTAAATGTTTGTGTGTAAAATTGCAAGTATTCGGTGCATTTTTAGCTTGTCATCAATTTGACAAAAAAGCGTAACTTTACTTTAGTTAAGCAATCACTTGTTGTACCAGCTGCATTTTAGGTTTTCGGATTTAGGTGATTATGCACTGGAAATAATATAAGTGATGCGCGTTGCTCCTTATTTAACATTATTTCCTCAAATAAAAATTAAGCACATGTTTAAAGCCAAATTAGCCGTTTAACTATAACGCTTTGGTATAAACAAAAATAAGGAATAACAAATGAAAAATCTATTAACGCTACTTATTATTAGCTTTTTAAGCTTTAGCGCGTTTACCCACGCTAACCCTGTTGAAGATAAGCCTATGGTTGAAATGCCGCAAGCGCCGGTTATTAATATTAATAGTGCCGATTCAGAAATGCTGGCCAAGTTGCCTGGTATAGGTAAGAAAAAAGCGCAGGCTATTGTTGATTACAGGGTTGAAAATGGTGAATTTTCCCAGCTGAGCGATTTAACTAACGTAAAAGGAATAGGTAAAAAGCTTGTAGCTAAACTAGAAGGAAAAGTGTCTTTATAATAGGCAGGGCGCTAAGCGCCCTGTGAATACTGCTCAAGTGCTTTGGCTAAATATTTTTTAGCGAAGTTTATTTCAATCGGGGTGGTTAAAAGCGGGTAAAACAGGCCACCTAAAATTAAAAAGGGAATGAGTTCCCACCCTTTAAAAACAGTAAATAACAAAAACAATGGGCTGAGCAATATCAGCTTTACTATTCTTAATAACACTCTATCGGTGGCAGGTAGCATACTTAGCGCAATAGCAACAACGGCTTGTCGCTGCCTCACTTTAAGGTGCTTTAGTTCAGGCAGCTGACTGGTAAAAAACGTAAACATATTAAATAGTCTTTTTAGTAAGTAAGCGAGTGGTAACAATTACAAAAAGCGTGATAGTAAATAACGCAAATAGTATTTCCATCCATGCTGGCATACTTAATCCCGCAAATTGCCAATCGATATTACCGCAATCCCCTGTGGCTTGAAAAAAGCTTGGGATCCATTCATGCAATGGCATAAATGAAGGAAAGTTTGGCTCAAACTCACAGCTAAATGCAAAGGGATCGGTGGTTGTTTGCATTTCAATGTGCTCACGTGCAATAAAGTAACCCCACACACTTGATACACCCCACACTAAATAAGCGATAGCGCGTACTAATTTACTTTGTGGTTTAGTTGCGCCAATAATGCCTGCCACTAATAAGCCTAATACCGCAGTTCGCTGGTAAATACACATAATGCATGGAGCAAGGCCCATCTGGTATTGAAAAAACAGTGCGGTGACTTCTAATAAAAATACAATGCCTGTAAATAGTAGCCATGGAGTACGTTGAGTAGGGAGTTGTGCTAGCCAGTTCATAAAAAATCCGCATTGAAATAAGACGTTGAATTATGTACTAGGATAAAGTAACGAGCAACAAAAAGGGTAAAAAAGCTACCGAAGTGGCTTTTTTTAAGATGAAATTAATAAGCGGTTATGGCCAATCCTATTTAGGGAAAGGTTAAGCTTTTTTTGCTAAGTGAACATGTAATATAAGATTGGTTCGCTAAAAAGGCTTGTTTAAACGTCACAGTGAACAGGCTCTGCTGTATGCAATATTTTGAATGTACTTGCTGCCGCACACGGGAATTATTGTAGTAATGTAATGGTTAAGCAAAAACAGCAATGGTATTAATGTACCTACTATGAATAGGGTTAATTTATTTAGCGAATTAGGCCTAATTTAAGCATGTTGAATTTTATTATTTACTATTGCGAAATTTTCAGCGGTTGGTTGGCACTTATATCAACGAGTTTACTTGTTAGTTATATTTCATCTGGTACAATCTGTCAGTTATTCGTATAAAACGATGAGTTGTGATTAATTCGAGTGGGAATTGAATGAGAATTTTTAAAGCTAAAAGCCCAGCAGGATTTGCTGAAGAGTATATAGTTGAATCTATCTGGAACGGCGATTTCCCTCCAGGTTCAATTCTACCTGCAGAGCGTGAGCTTTCTGAGTTAATTGGTGTAACCAGAACAACCTTACGTGAAGTACTGCAACGTTTAGCACGCGATGGCTGGCTAACTATTCAGCACGGCAAGCCAACCAGAGTGAATAACTTTTGGGAAACATCGGGTTTAAACATACTCGAAACGCTGGCGCGCTTAGATGAAGACAAAATGCCAGAGCTGACCGATCAGTTATTATCTGCACGTACTAATATTAGTGCTATTTATACCCGTGCAGCGATAAAGCTTAACCCTGAGCGTGTTATTGAAATTTTATCAAAAAGCGATGAACTTGAAGACACTGCGCAAGCTTTTGCAGATTACGATTACAAAGTACACCACGAATTAGCTGTCGCTGGTAATAACCGCATATACGTACTTATACTTAACGGTTTTAGAGGGTTTTACTTTAAAATTGGTTGTCATTATTTCTCAGACGCAGGCACTCGCCAGTTAGCACGTCAATTTTATAAAGATCTAACAGTTTTGGCTGAAAACCGTGAGCATGATGGCGCGATTTCAATGATGCGTAAGTTTGGCCATCAAACCGGTGAAATCTGGCAAAATATTAAAGGCGATATGCCTTCCGATATCATGGATTAACCCATTTTTAAAACCTGCAAATGCAGGTTTTTTTATAGGCGTAATAAAGTTTTAATATCTGTTCGGTATTTTCGATTGTGCACATCGCTAAATACGATTGTTCTTTTTTCCTTATTAAATTTAAAATGCCACGTAATTATGTGTTGGCGCTATTGTTTTTTTATTTTTAGCGCCCATATAAGTATCAGCATTGCGTATGCAATCGACAACAAACTCAAAATATTTGGAGAATAAAATGGGTGTATTAGTAGGCCGCCAGGCACCAGACTTTACCGCTGCAGCTGTACTAGGTAATGGTGAAATTGTAGATAGCTATAACCTTCATGAAACAATTAAAGGTAAAAAAGCAGTAATCTTCTTTTACCCACTAGATTTCACGTTTGTATGTCCTTCAGAACTTATCGCATTTGATAAGCGTTATGAAGAATTCCAAAAGCGTGGCGTAGAAGTAATTGGTGTTTCTATCGATTCACAATTCTCACACAACGCATGGCGTAACACTGCTGTAGCAGACGGCGGTATTGGTAAAGTTCAATACGCACTAGTTGCAGACGTTAAGCACGAAATTTGTAAAGCATACGATGTTGAGCACCCTGAAGCGGGCGTTGCATTTCGTGGCTCTTTCCTAATCGATGAGGAAGGTAACGTACGTCACCAAGTAGTGAACGACTTACCACTTGGTCGTAACATCGACGAAATGATCCGCATGGTTGACGCGCTAGCATTTCACAGCGAAAACGGCGAAGTATGTCCTGCTGGTTGGGAAGAAGGTAAAAAAGGTATGGACGCAAGCCCTGAAGGTGTTGCTAAGTTCCTATCTGAAAACGAAGGCGAGCTATAATTTAGCCCCTACGTTTTAATAAAAAAAACCGCCATATGGCGGTTTTTTTGTTTTTAGCATAGCCCATTTAATAATGGGCTATATTAAATTAAAACGAGAAGGTTACTTTAGTGTAGAAGTAACGACCACGAGGGTTGTGTACACCCGATGCATACCCGTAAAGGTCGGCATCGCCATCACCAATGGCAAATGGTGGCTCTTCGTCAAATACGTTATTTACACCAAGCGACACTTTAGTTGCATCACTTACACGGTAAGATGTTTGTAAATCTACCAGTGCTTGCGAGTCAACCATACGCGATGTATTGCTATCAAAGTCTAAATTACCGTCAAAGTCTATATCTGGGGTATCTTCAAACTCGCCTACGTAGCTAATATTTACGTTGGTATTAAATTGGCCAATTTCCCAGTTAGTAGAGAAAATCCAGCGGTGCTCTGGGTAATTGTATTCACCCGTGTAATCGCGGCCGTCTTTTTCAAACTTGTTTTGGTACGCCCATTCTAAGTTAAATTTAAGCAAGCCTAAATCATCCAGCGAATGGTTGTAATTTGCTGATAAATCAACACCTGACACTTCTTGCGAAGAGACGTTTTCAAAGGTGCTGTATATTTTTTGAATGGTGCCTAAGCTATTACCACCACTAGGTGCTAAGCGTACACACACCGTGCTATCTTGGTTATTACACTCAGAGTTATAAATTGGGCCAAATTCTTGTTCATCAATTTTATTATCTTGGGTAATACTCCACACATCTACGCTTAAACCAAACTCAGCAGAAGGTGCCCAAATAAAGCCAACGTTCCATGATTCTGACTCTTCGGCTTCTAAGTCAGGGTTACCCGCAAATTCAATGTTGTAATCTAGCGCGTCACAATCAAGGCCAGTTGCTTCACAGCGATAAGTATCTACAAAAAACTGACTTTCTTGTGATGGACCTAAACCTACTTGTGCAAGCGATGGCGCTCTAAACCCTTGTGCCCACGAACCACGAATGGTTATTTCGTCGGTAGGTGCCCAACGTAAAGCGACTTTAGGGTTAGTTGTATTACCAAAGTCGCTGTAATCATCGTAACGGCCAGCGAGCTGTAGCTCTAGGTTTTCAGCAAGTGGGATTGAAAATTCCACATAGGCTGCGTATTGGTCGCGCTCTGCTGCAGCAGACACAGACTCAGTACCAAAAATTAAACCGCGCTGAAATTGGTCATCCGGTGTATCGGTTACATCTTCTTCACGGTATTCAATACCCGCGGCCATCATAACCACATCATCACCAAAGCTGAATGCTTCACCAGAGATGTTAGCGTCGAATGAGGTCATATGAGACTCACCGCGGCGTACTAAGCTTGTGGTAATTCTGTCAATAACTTCTGGGCTGTTATAGGTGCCACCAAATGGGTTGTAGTTACCGGCATCAATCTCTTGTTGTAAAAAGTCGGTGCGAACCCAACCTTGCGAGCGATCGCCTGTTTGAAGTGATTTACTACGGCCTTTTTGAACCGCAGCTTCCCAGCTCCATTCCTTAATTTCGCCTCTTAGGCCAGCTACAAAGCGAAGCGTGTCTGATTCAATATCCCATTGGCGAGCGCCCGCATCAACCGTACGGTATCGGCCAATTTGAATATCTTCACCAAACGGGTTGTTAGGGTGGCTAGCGGGTACTGTTAAACCTGCATCTTCATCTAGTGGAGTAGGCGCACCGGCTGCAACTGAGGTATTATGCTGCACTGCCATTTCTAAAAAGCCGGTAATACCATTATCAAAATTGTATTCAAATTGAGAAATAGCACCTACGCGCTCAGATTCAGGGGCGATGTAGCCAAATGGGCCGTAATCAAATAAACAACTACCGCTTGATGTGGCGTTTTCTGCAGGACAATCTGGGTCAATTGTTTTTACACCATCAACATAAAAGTAGCCTGGAAAGCCACGAGAAGAGCGAAAGTCTTCGCCGCCATAAGGCGATTGGTTAGCGGTGCCTAAGCTGCCCATTTCATCTGACGAAAGCGAGGTGTTTTTAAAGTAATCAATAATAATTGAGGCGCTGCTTTTTTCGCTAGTTGTACCCCATACTAAACTTGCTGTTGTTTCTTCGTAATTAGGGCCATCGGTACCACCGTAGCCTAAGTTTAGTTCAACGCCATCTATATCTTTTTTCAAAATAACGTTGACTACGCCCGCTACAGCATCAGAGCCATAAATTGCTGATGCGCCATCTTTTAAAATATCAATGCGTTCAATCGCCGATACCGGAATACTATTAATATCGACAAATGAGTTTGTTATACCTTCGGCAAAGGCACTAATAGCCACACGGCGGCCGTTGATTAGTACCAATGTAGCATCAGCACCTAAACCACGTAGGCTGACCGCGGCAGATCCATTTGCAGTTGAATCTTGGTTGTTGCCGCGTGTTGAGAAAGTACCGCTGCCTGCAACAGGCATTCTTTCGAGGAGTTGTTGAAGGTTATCGTAACCCATGTTTTCGATATCTGCTCTGCCAATAGATTGTACTGGCGAAGGCCCTTCGATATCGGTGCGTTTTATGCGCGAACCTGTTACTTCAATGCGTTCTACTTTTTTTGCTTCTTCAGCAGCATAAGCTGTTGTTGTAAACCCTGCTGAAAGTGCGATTGTAGCACCTGCAATTATGCTAGGTGTAAATGCAATTGAGCGATACCAGCCCATAATAGAAAATATGTGCTCAGAGTGCAGTTCTGCAGCTTTTTAGGAAGGCGTCGCGATGTAGTCATAATGGTTTTATTTCAAAGAGTGGCAACGCAGCTAAAATGCTGCAGATGCACTCCCGAGGGGCGAGTTTTAAAAGTGCTTACACTACGTTTTTTGAATTTAAAATAGAAATACTATTCCTTTCATTCAAATGCCTTGTTTAAGCACTTTTAAACTCTCGCTGAGCGTCTATTTTCTATCAAGGGCTGGTATAAATCCTTAAGTCCTTGTTGATATGTTATAAATTTAGTTGCTTAACAAGCGCTGACATTAATATCATGTAACTTAAGTGTTATCAATCTACACCCTTTGCGATTTTAGTATGAGTTTTTGTAGAGTATTGAGGGAAAAATATTCAATAATAGAAACAACGAAAAGGGATAGACAAGGCTAAATTACTCGCTTTGTACCATAAAATTTGCGCACTAAAATGGACAGGCATCTAAAGAAATTAAAAAAATAAATAAAGTGTAATAATTTATTTATATCACGCACAGGGATGAATTAAATAAAGCTGAGGGGAATTTGATCAGGTTGTTTTAAATTTAACCGGTGAGAAATTAAAAAAAACGCCTAAATAAATTAGGCGTTGTGTTTATACTTTATGTTTCATGAGGCGTTCTTTCTCACGCGACCAATCTTTATTTTTGCCGTCTTCACGTTTGTCATGCATTTTTTTACCTTTTGCTAAGTGAAATTCAAGTTTCACCCAACATTTTTTCCAATACATGGCAGTGGCAACAAGTGAGTAGCCATCTCGTTCAGTGGCACCGACTAATCTATCAAGCTCTTTGCGGCTTAATAACAGTTTACGGTATCGCATTGGATCGCAAATAACATGAGTCGAGGCGCTATTTAAAGGCTGAATTTGACTGCCTAATAAAAAAGCTTCGCCATTTTTAAGATGAATATAAGTTTCTGAGATGTTTACCTTACCAGCTCGGATACTTTTTACTTCCCAGCCCTGTAGTTCAACACCTGCTTCAAACTTGTCGTGTAAAAAATACTCATGACGCGCTTTTTTGTTAAGCGCGATGGTATTACTGTTCGATTTTGATGATTTGTTCTTAGCCATAGTGCCCTATAATATACGTATTAAGAGATGTTTTACATCGATTTTTTATATGTGCCTTTAAAATAATCTGGTGAACTTAAGACCATGAAAATTTGGGGAAACGCGCAAAGCTTGCTAAAATTCGCCCACACAGTTGGGAGTGAGTATGCCACAAATAGAAAAAAGTGCGCTGGTTATGTACAGCACTAAAGAGATGTTTGACCTAGTTAATGATGTAGAAGCTTATCCGCAGTTTTTACCTAATTGCTCAGACTCTAAAATCGTTTCGCAGCACAATAATAACATGACCGCGAGTTTAGAAATATCCAAGGCGGGTATAAAAAAGTGGTTTACCACTGAAAACACCTTTATTGACGAGCAAACCGTGCAATTAAGGCTGGTTGATGGCCCATTTAAAACTCTTAAAGGGCGTTGGCATTTTCAAGCGTTAGATAAAAAAGCCTGTAAAGTTGAGCTTAAGCTTGAATTTGAATTCTCTAGCAAGCTTATCGAATTGGCGTTTGGTAAAATTTTTAATGATGTAGCTAAAAATATGGTTAGTGCATTCACGCAACGTGCAAAAGATGTATACGGAGCAAGATAATGATTAGCGTTGAGATAGTTTTTGCATTACCGACTAAAGCAACCACATTAACGGTGGAAGTAGCGCAAGGAACCACAGCCGAACAAGCTGTTATTCAATCGGGGATCATTGATAAGTGCCCTGAAATAGACCCAACTGCGCTTACTTTAGGTGTATGGAACAGAACAGTAAAAGCGCATTACGAATTAAAAGATGGCGACAGAATAGAAATTTACCGTCCACTAATTGCAGACCCTAAAGATGCTCGAAGAAAGCGTGCTGAAAAAGCAAAAGAGGAAGGCCGAGCAAATAAAGTTACCGGTGGGCGTCCTTTATAAAGGTCATTAATGTAGTAAATAAAAAAGGTGAGCCATGCTCACCTTTTTTTAATAACTAGAGCGTTTACTGCTCTAGCGGAGTATCAAAGTTTTCTGGTTGATCATAATCACCCGAAACAGCAACTAGTTGATCATTTTCAAATTTAACCAGCAACTCTTTATGCTGCTCATTATCGCGGCCTTTGTTAAAGCTGTACACATAACGCCAGGTACTATTATCAAACGCATCTTCTGCTATTGGACGACCTAATACATAAATAACTTGCTCTCGTGTCATGTTTACACGAAGCTTATCTACATCTGATTGCTCTAAAAAGTTACCCTGTGGGATATTGATTCTATATACCCAGCTAGAACAACCTGCTAAAGAGCTGAATGTGAGAGCAACGATAAGCCAAAGAGAAAAAGTTTTTAACGACTGCATTGTTAGTTGTGATCCTTATTTTTTATAATCTGCATGATACCGATTAGTCACTGAAGGTAAAACCCTTTTAAGAAATTGTTTTTAGTTACGAGGGTTAGGGTAAAGTTTTGACCACAAACACACAAAAAAGTTTAAGTATAAATATAAGCAAAGCACACAAAGTACCCTCAACGTGGTATTTGTATATAGTGCAAACGCGTTTAGGCCACTGGTATACAGGTATAACAACCAATGTTGATAAGCGCTTAGCCACGCATCAAGCGGGTAAAGGCGCAAAAAACTTAAAAGGCAAAGGCCCTTTAGTTTTAATTCATCAACAAAAGGTGGGCTCAAAAAGCGAAGCCAGTAAGTTAGAGTGGCAAATTAAAAAATTAAGTAGGGCCCAAAAAGAGCACTACGTACAACAGCTAATGACTAAGTGAAGCTGTGGCATTTTTTAATGCTTTTAATTTATTACGATAGCGGGCTTTGTCATAGTTAAACTCGGCGTTTATACCCGCTAAACGCATATAATGTGTTGCCTGCTTTATATTGCCGGTAAAATAATATGCTCGCGCAAGGCCAAAGTGGCTTTCGTGTAACTTAGCGTCAATTTTATAAGCGCTTTTAAAATGCTTAATCGCTTGAGAGTAATTTTTAAGTACCAGTTCACTATTACCCAATGATATATGGTAATACGGGTTAGCTTGGCGCTTTTTATTGAGCTGTTTTAGCATTTGCTGACCTTGTTTAGCACGGTTACTTAAGGTGTACAGCACAGCGAGATTACCTATGGCAGTATGGTTATTTTTATCAAGCAATAATGCATAGTTATATGCCTGTTCAGCTTCTTTTAAATAATTAAGCTGCCTAAATACAATACCTAAATTTCCCCAGCCACCACTGTATAATGGGGCGGCTTCAACGGCGGCACTAAAGTAGCTATAAGCTAAATTATAATTTTTATTTACTAACGCTTGAGCGCCTTTATTGTTATAAAACATAGCCGTAACAAACTCTTTGCTTATTGGGCTGGTTTTAAAGCGTTGTTTTCTTATATTCGGGTCGAAGTCTATGGTTAACTGTTTATCACGTTGATAAACCATTGTGGCTGGTATTGTTTGCATAAGCGCATTGTCAATTGATAAATTAATATGCCCTGTCAGTAAATTAACCCCTTTATTCATTGCCCAATATTCAGGAATATGAACCTTTTGAAAGCGCGCTTTTATACCTAAATAATCGGCTAAGCTATACGCTAATATCGATAACGACAGGCAATTAGCATTTAAATTAGCGTAGGTTTGCGATGCACTCAATGTGGCGCCACTTTGATAGGTTAATGAGTTATCGCCGTTTTTTAATAAAAAACTTAAAATACTGTTCGCTAAGTAATGCGCGCTTCGCTTACTGGTTAAGTGGGCATCAAGTTGGGAAGTGATTGTTTTGTCGAGCTTAAATATGTCTTGCTCGGTTTCGACGTTAATACGGTTAAATGTTGGATGGTTTGCTAGGGCAAGCGGCGGCGGTTCACGCACCGTGGTGTTACATGCGCTTAAATATAAGCAACTACTTAGTAATAATGCGTTAAAACAAGATATGTTCATAAACCACCTCCAACATATTACATCTATAAGTGTAGATGCAATATGCGCAGGTGGTTTATTAAAGTGTTACAAAACGTGTTTAGTGATGTTTTTCAAAGGTGGCTACGAGTGCATCAAGGGCTTGAGCGCTATTTGCTAAATCGCGAATTGCTTGCTCGGTGTTTATTTGCTCATTCATAGCACGGTCACTAATTTCACTTATTTGCTCAATATTACGTCCTACATCAGCAACCACGTTACTTTGCTGCTCAGTTGCGGTGGCAATTAAGGTAGCCATGTCGTTTATTTGATTTGCTGTTTCGCTTATCGCATCAAGCAATTCAACAGAGCTTTGCATTGCGCCTACGCTTTGTTGGGCTTTTTGCTTAGATTGACTAATATCGTTTACTACATCTTCAGAAATAGTGGTCAACTCTTCAATCATTGACTGAATTTCGGTGGTTGATTGCGAGGTACGATTAGCAAGCGCGCGTACTTCATCGGCCACCACTGCAAAGCCTCTACCATGCTCACCAGCCCGTGCCGATTCGATGGCTGCGTTTAAGGCCAGTAAATTAGTTTGCTCTGAAATGCCGCGAATAGAGTCAACAATACTCGCTATATCAATTGTTTTTTTAGAAAGCAGTGTTACTTGCTCGGTAATGCCGTCAATATCAGTGGCAAGCGCTGAAATTGTAGCTTGGCTTTGCAGTACTTGCTGATGGCTTTGGCTGGTGTTTTCTTGACTGCTTTGCGTTAACTTAGCTGCATTAGCCGCACTTTGTGCTATTTCTTGTACAGTTGCGCCCATTTCGTTAATGGCTGCAGCAACCGAAATGGTTTGCTCTTTTTGATTATCAATAGACTGCGAGTTGTTTTTTGCTTGTTCAAATACATGATTAGAACTTTGGCGTATTTCTGTACTTTCGTTGGCGACTTGCTTGATGGCAGTTTCAATTTTATGAATAAACTGGTTAAAGCCATGGCTTAAATTGTTTAGCTCTGGCTGATTAGACTCTGGCAAACGGTACGCTAAATTAGCATCGCCTGATCCTAAACGTGAGAACAGCTCGGCCATATCCGAAAGCGGTGACGCTAAAGAACGTGCTAACAAGTAACTTAGCATGCTAGCAACTAGGGCTATCACTAGCGTAAAGGTAAATATTTGCCACTCCAATGTACCTACTGTCGCAAACACCTCACTTTTAGGTACTTGGGCTAATACGTATAAGTCGGTATTGGCTATTGGCATGGCTGCTAAAAATGTGGCTTCGTTATTAAGTGATAATTCTGTAATTGCAAAACCAGAAGGGTTATACAAAGTACTATGAACATTACTGCCATAAAGTGTGTCTATGTTTACTTTAGCCACTTTATTTGCATCTTTATGTAACTGAATTAAGCCGCTTTTATCTGCAATAAATACAAAGCCTGTTTGCTCAATTTTAAATTGTTGTAGTAGCTTTTGCATGTCGGTGATGCTTTTTGCAAGCCCCGCTAATCCAAGCCCATTTGTTTGTTGATGATTTACAAACATTTTTACATCAGTCGGGGATTCTTGATAAATACTGATTGAGTACGGATTATTTGAGTTGGTAAAGCCAAAAAACCACCCATCAGCCGCGTCGTTTTTAAGCACGCGTAAAAATCCGTGTTGGTTCCAATATTGTGCTGTATCACGGTTAGCCCACGACGCCGTTGCTAAATCAAACTGCTTTGCTACGCGGTTTAATTCTTTAAGCAGTAGTGTGTCGTCTTGGTTATTTGAGCGCGCCCACTCTAAGATAAATTCATTTGATGATAGTTGCTGTGCAGCACCTAGTAGTTCGTTTATTTCGCCACCAATTTGATTACTAATACTGTGTAATTTGCTGGGTAGCTCAGATTCAATCATACGTCGTTCTATAATATCTTCAGAGCTATATAAAGACGTTAAACCAATTAATGCAGCGACACAGATTGCAATGGTACTGCCTAAAATGGTGATTTTTTGAGTGATAGTTAGGTTTTTTATCGTCATATTATTTAACTTTACAACTAGGTAGATAGCCATGTTAGCACATTATTAATTAAGCGCTAATTATTGCAATATATCTAAAAGGGTATACTCGCTTTTTATTATTACTAGCACGAAAAAGCCCACAGCGTACGCATGTGGGCTTGGTTTCTAACAAGCGAAACTAGTTATACAATTTTCTTCATTGCTGACATGTAGCCGCGTAGTCTAGCGCCAACAATTTCAACAGGGTGCTCACGTAGTGCAGTGTTAATTTGAATCAATGTTTGGTTATCTACTTGGTTACTTTGCTCATTTAAGCCTTTACCAATAACATCGGTGTCGATGTTTTTCATAAAATCGGCCAATAATGGTAAACACGCATGGTTGTATAAGTAACAGCCGTATTCTGCAGTATCAGAAATAGTACGGTTCATTTCGAATAACTTTTTACGTGCTATTGTGTTGGCAATTAATGGTGTTTCGTGTAAAGACTCATAATAAGCCGACTCGTCGATAATACCTGCTGCAGTCATGGTTTCAAATGCAAGCTCAACGCCCGCTTTAACCATAGCAACCATTAAAATACCGTTATCGAAAAACTCTTGCTCAGAGATTTCTACATCACCAGCAGGGGTTTTTTCAAAGTTAGTTTCGGCAGTTTCTGCACGCCATTTTAGTAAGTTTGCATCGTCGTTTGCCCAATCTTCCATCATTACGCGTGAGAAAGTACCGTCGATAATGTCATCTTGGTGCTTGTTATAAAGCGGGCGCATAATAACTTTAAGTTCTTCGCTTAGTTCAAACGCTTTTACTTTTGCAGGGTTTGATAAACGGTCAAGCATGTTAGTAACGCCGCCGTATTTAAGGGCTTCGGTAATTACTTCCCAGCCGTATTGAATTAGTTTTGATGCGTAACCCGCATCAATGCCTTTTTCAATCATTTTATCAAAACATAAAATTGAACCGGTTTGTAACATGCCACAAAGAATTGTTTGCTCGCCCATTAAGTCTGATTTAACTTCAGCGATAAACGATGACTTAAGTACACCGGCACGATGACCACCGGTACCCGCAGCGTAGGCTTTAGCTTGTGCTAAGCCGTGACCTTGTGGGTCGTTTTCTGGGTGAACTGCAATAAGAGTAGGTACACCAAAGCCGCGTTTGTATTCTTCGCGAACTTCAGAGCCAGGACACTTAGGAGCAACCATGATTACCGTAATGTCTTCACGAATTTGCATGCCTTCTTCAACAATATTAAAACCGTGCGAGTAAGCAAGTGTAGAGCCTTGTTTCATTAAAGGCATAATGGCAGTTACAACGGCCGTATGTTGCTTATCTGGTGTTAGGTTTAATACTACGTCAGCGCTCGGAATTAGCTCTTCGTAGGTGCCTACAGTAAAACCGTTTTCAGATGCATTTAAGTATGACTGACGACGCTCATCAATTGCTGATTGACGTAACGTGTACGATACATCTAGGCCTGAGTCACGTAAGTTTAAACCTTGGTTAAGACCTTGTGCGCCACAGCCAACAATAACCAGCTTTTTACCTTTAAGTGCATCAACACCATCGGTAAATTCACTTGGGTCCATAAATTCACATTGCGCTAATTGAGCTAACTGCTCGCGTAAAGGTAAGGTATTAAAATAATTCGCCATGTTAGTGTCCTATAATTCGTGTTTGTTAGATGCAAAGCGTATTTGCTTTGCTTAAACACACCATAAAAAAAAACTTTGCTTGCGTAAAATGATATATTTGCACTAAAGTATTTCAAAAAATGAAACATAGAGGCGTGTAATGGATCATAAGCATTTAAATTACTTTTTAGCGTTAGCTAAAACGCTCCATTTTGCCAGGGCGAGCGAGCTGTGCCATATAAGTGCACCTACATTAAGTCGCAATATTAAGCAGCTTGAAGATGAGGTCGGCGTTGCTTTATTTATACGCGATAACCGAAGTGTAAAATTAACTAAAGAAGGGGAGTCGTTTATTGATTACGCCACCTCTACACTGGCTAATTGGCAGCGCTTTAAAGCGAATGTGAAAGACCCAACCCAGCATATTTACGGTAATGTGAGTATTTATTGCTCAGTCACCGCCTCGTATAGTTTTTTGCATCAAATATTAGAACAACTCCGCGCGCAGCATCAGCATATAGAAATAACGCTAAATACCGGCGATCCGGCGTTGGCAATAAACCGAGTACTGGATGCCCATGAATCAATGGCTATTGCTGCACGGCCAAGTAAACTGCCTGCCCAAATTGCTTTTGTTAATATAGGTCACTCTCCACTGGTTCTTATTGGCCCTAAAATTCAATGCCCGATCAGCGAAAAAATAGCGAAAAACGCCCCACATATTGATTGGTCAGAACTGGAGTTTATTGTACCTGAGCAAGGTTTTTCTAGGCAGCGGTTAGAGCAGTGGTGGCGGAAAAATAATGTGCATGGAAAAATTTATGCACAAGTAGCAGGGCACGAAGCTATGGTGTCTATGGTGAGCCTAGGATTAGGTGTCGCCATGGTTCCCAAAATAGTGCTAGATAATAGTCCGCTACAAGACAAGGTACACGTACTGCCTAGTGAAAATTACCAGCCAGAAGGGTTTGATATTGGTTTGGCGGTGCTAAAAAAAGAACTTAACGACCCTGCAATCAGTGCATTATGGAATATTGCACAAACTTTAGGCGCAAATGTTATTTAAGCTTTTAACGATTAATATAATTCAGTAAATAGTATGATTAACAGTTGCGTATGAGTTTACTATTACTTAACATGAAAGCTTAATAATAAAAAATAATGACGCACGAGAGTTTATAATAATTATGGATCATGCTGTATCGCTCGCTCATTCTGCTCAATGTTTAAAAAAAGCAATTCCTCTGATGGTAAAATACCGAATGCCGGTAACGCCTATCAATTACGCTATTTGGTATTGCTATGTGCAAGGCAGTAAGCCAGCATTAAATGCTGAGCTTGATCACGTCATTGCTGAGCAACAAACATGTACTCAAAATAAAGCAAAAGAAATTTTTGATAAGCATTTAAGCGAAGATGACTTAGTGTTTTTTCAAGAAATGGCTGATCGCTTCCATGGCACTATGGAGCAAGTACAGCATGATATAAGCGTTACCCTCGATCATTCTAAAAGCTTTACCACGTCGTTGGTAGATTCTCAAAATGAGTTGGCAAGTTTAGCTAATGTAAATTCGTTTAACGAAATACTCGGTTGTGTTGAACGCTTAACCGACGAGTCGGTGGCTATGCAAGACTATGCGCGAGAATTTCAAACTAAGCTTGCGGTAGCCTATAACGAAATTAAAGATTTAAAAGAAGCACTTAACCTTTCTCAAGAAGCAGCCGATACAGACCCCCTGACAGGCTTTTTTAATAGAAGAAAGTTTGATGATGATATTCAGCAGTTTTGTCAAACCTATTCAGAGCAAGCTGACGAGAGCGTATTGGCGGTACTAATCATGTTTGATATTGATCACTTTAAGCGTTTTAACGACGATTTTGGTCATCAAAAAGGCGATGAAGTACTTAAATTAGTAGCCAAAAAAGTTTCGCAAAATATTTCCGATAGCCTGAATGTTTACCGCTATGGTGGTGATGAGTTTTGTATTACCGGGTATTTTGACAGCATCAACGAGATTATGGTGTTTGCTGATAAAATTCGTTTAGATATTGCCTCATTAACTATCCGTAAAAAAGACGATGTAAATTCTAAACGTGCAATTTCTGCAAGTTTTGGGCTCGCTATTTTACGTCCATTCACGAAAGGTTCGGTACTTATTGAGCGCGCCGACCGTGCTTTATATATAGCTAAAACACATGGTCGCAACCGTATTGAAATAGCCTCTGATATTTAAATGTGATACGCATGTATAAAAATTGTGAATGATTGTAACCAGGTGGCGCACATTTGTGCTTACCTTGCTAGTATGGGTGACTTACTTATTTTACTCATTTAGATTAGGTTAATGCGGCTCAATACTTTTATTTACATTTTTTGCTTTGTGGTGTGTCTTGTTTGCGTGCCTAGCACAGCTTCGCAGGCCTACAACGAACAAGAGTATGCACAGCAACATATTACTGTTAAGAAGTGGCATGTAAATCTAAGTGTCGGCGCGGGTGTTATTACCAACCCTCTGCATGGCGGAAAAAACGTCCCGCTCCCTGTGATCCCACGCATTGCTTTTTATGGCGAGCGCTGGTTTTTCGATAATGGTCGCCTTGGCTACACACTTGTAGAAAATCAAAAGCATCATTTTAATATCGTTTCAGAACTTAACGCAGAGTCACGCTTTTTTATTGATTGGCATCCTAATAACCTCTTTGTTTTACCAGCAACCGCAGGTGCTTCTGCATTAGCGCAAAATAATCCTCAGCCTAAAAAAATAAATATCGATAATATTGATAATCGCCATTTAGCCCTAGATGCTGGGGGCAGCTATCATTATGTGCAGCAAAATCATGTGCTATCGATACAGTTATTACACGATATAAGTAATGTTTATAACGGTACTCGAGGCGCTATACAATGGCAGTACCACAGTGAAGTAGGGCGTTTAAAGTTAAAGCCAACGCTTGGGGTTAACTATAAATCAGCTGAATTAAACAGCTACTATTATGGTTTAAAAGCACACGAAACCTCATTAGGTAAAATTGACGTTGGTAGTAGCTGGCAACCTTATGCTAAAATCGACGCCAGTTGGCCATTGAGTGAGGCTAACAGTCTTCGTTTTCATGTAGCATATTACGACTATTCAGCTATGGATGGCAGTCCGCTTTTTGAACGTAACTATTCAATGACTGCTTTTATAGGATTCGATCATACTTTTTAATATGAAGTATTTAATGTTGATTGTGCTTACAGTTTTTCTGTTTAGCCCTCCCGTTGTAGCGCAAAATGCGTCTTTAAAGGTCTCTCCCAAAGTGTGTGTTGTGTCTGAGCAGCAAGCGTTTTGCGATCTTGATTTAAAGTTTAATTGGCAGCAACCATCGCCAAGCGATGCATGCCTGTACCAACAAAACAAACTGATTAAATGCTGGCAACAGCAGGCTGTTGGTGAGTTTGAGTATAAAGCGCGTGTTCAGGTAGAGACCATATACTCCTTAATCAATCCTCATACCGGTGTGTTAATTGCTAAAACACACGTTGAAGTGCAAAGTGCTGATGCTAAAAAAAGTAGGCGCAGGCTTCGCTCTCCATGGAGCTATTTTTAATTTAGGAGCAACTCATGCCAAAAATTTTACTTGTTGAAGATGACCTAGGTTTACAACAACTAACAAAAGATTATCTTGAACATAATGGCTTAGAAGTAGACGTATTAAGCCGTGGTGATGAAGTATTTAGTTATCTTGAGAATAACGCTGCTGATTTAATGATTTTAGATATTATGTTGCCAGGTAAAGATGGCTTTAGCGTATGTCGACAAGTACGTGATAAGTTTTCGTTGCCAATTTTAATGCTTACTGCAAAAGGTGAAGACTTTGACCAGGTAATTGGCTTAGAGCTTGGCGCAGATGATTATGTGGTAAAACCTGCAGAACCGCGTGTTTTACTGGCGCGTGTAAATGCATTACTGCGTCGCGGGCAACCCGTGGTTAAGGCCGCAGAAGAGATTCAGTTTGGTGATTTAGTCATTGATAAAACCAGCCGAATTGTTAAATTAAACGAAAACGAAATAGTACTTACATCGCATGAGTTTGAGCTATTATGGCTACTTGCCTCAAATGCAGGCGAAGTACTAAGCCGTGAACATGTTCATCAACATATGATTGGCCGTCAATACGATGGGCTTGACCGTACCGTTGATGTACGCGTGTCACGAATTCGCAAAAAGCTAGGTGATAACAGCGATAAACCTTACCGTATAAAAACCGTGTGGGGGCAAGGTTACTTGTTTGTATCAGACGCCTGGGAAAAATAATATATGAAGGTAAATAAGGAATAATGGGCAAACTATTTATAAGTTTATATGTTTATATCATTGTTTCTTTATTTATTGTTAGTGGTGTTATAGAACAAATTTGGCCTTACGAAGAGACGCAGCAGCAAGTGCTGTTAGATGATGAGTTTGGCCAAGCACTTTGGTTATTATCGCAAACCGATGATGGGCTAGATAAGCTAAAACACAGCTTTGAAAGCCAAGTTATTGCCCGCAAAGATCTTATTTTACCCCTTAAGCAGCAAGCCTCATTAGATAAAAATCATTACCTGTACCTGTATGATAAAAAGCAGCGCATAGTGTGGTATGTTGAGCTTGGTGATAACAAACTACTTCAAATTGGTCCAGTAGGCGTTATAAAAGCACCTGAAAGTTCTGTTATCCCGTATTTAATGTTACTGGCTATTGTAGGGTTACCTGTGGGGCTGTGGAGCTTTTTACTATGGCGTGATTTTTCTAAATTAAGCCATGCGTGCGAAGCGGTAGATGGCTCGCAAGACTTTAACTTAAGCAGTCCTTCTAAATCGTTTTTTTTACCCGTTACTGATACTCTAAAAGTAATGCAGCAGCGCATAGAGCATCTTCTTAGTGCGCAACAAGAACTAACCTCCTCTGTATCTCATGAATTTAGAACGCCTCTTGCACGATTAAAATTTGGTATAGCCATGTTAGAAGAAACACTGCAATCGGAAAAAGGGCAACATTACCTAACTAATATGCAGGCAGATATAAGCGAACTTGAAGCGCTTGTGTGTGAAATGCTTGAATATGCTCGGCTTGATTCGCAGCAACCAAGCTTAGTGACAAGCGACGTTGATTTGGCGGCCTTAACACAATCGGTCATTAATAAGCTAAATTTTGCAAGCGGCATAGAGTTTAATGCGGTGTTACCACAGGCTTTAGTGTACAAGTGTGATGCGCACTTTATTGCGCGTGTAATGCAAAACCTGGTGGGCAATGCGTTAAAGTACGCTGTTAGTCGTGTTGATGTCACACTCAAAGCGCAGGGTGATGCAATTTACTTTATTGTGGAAGATGACGGAGAAGGTATTTTAAAAAGCGACAGAGAAAGCGTATTTAAACCTTTTACTCGTTTAGATAAAAGCCGTGATAAAAGCACAGGGGGCTTTGGTTTAGGCTTAGCAATAGTGGCAAAAATTGTATCGTGGCATAAAGGGCACTATTCAATCACTGACTCATCGCTTGGTGGCGCTAAGTTTATAGTTACCTTACCTAATACCTATCCGCAATAATACTTAATCATTTTGTAGGGACAAATGTGTCGCTACCTACGTTAAAAATTCTCATTTACGATTGCATGGATGCAGAAGGTAGAGCAATGCAGGAGTAATTGCCGAGAACAACTAAATAGCAAATTTTTTGCTTAGCTATCAACACGTTTTTCCATCCTCAAAATAGATCACTTTATTATGCGGATTGGTATAAAAGTAACTTACCTAAAAACGCCAGACATAAAAAAAGCGCCTAAGGCGCTTTTTGTGGTTAAAAACCAAAATCAACAAGTAGCAAAATAGTAGACCCGGCTACGTGGAAAAAGTTCTCAATTATTTTTTATTTTTTTTAAGTAGGGGCATCAGCATTTGCTCAAGCCCGTTTAATTTAACCTCGTACATCATTGCAAGCTGCGCTCCGAGTTTACTTTCTGGAAACCCTTGCTGTTTAAACCACACTAGGTAGGGCTCTGGCAAAAGCAATAAGGGTCTGCCTGCGTATTTTCCAAAGGGCATAATTGTATTAATGGCGAGCTTGAGTTCGGCTGTATCCATAATAAGTCAGTAATTGATAAAACGTATAATAGTAATACTACTGCTTATTAATAATAAACGCATTAAATAGTGGCTGGGTAAGCGGGCAAGTAAACAGAAATAAAATAGGCTGTGACGGGCAAGAAACAGCCTATTGAACGAGGGAGTAGGCCCTCTGATTGAATAAATTTGTGTTGATAAATAAATGCTTACCTTGCATTAATTAGCTGGAGTCTAATTATGCGACATAGGTGCGAAGGCGTTTATTTAAACAACACCGGTAGTTTATCTGTTTTTTTACAGATAGAGAGAAGTAATGTAAAGGAATGTAAATAAAATGAGTTTTTAAACTAAAACTAATAAAAAAGCCTTATTAAAAATAAGGCGTTTTCATTTGGTTGTTTTTATTGTTTAGTATAAAAGTGCTATTTTTCAAATAGCTCTTGCTTTACGTGCTCGGCAAAACCACTTCCTGCTTCTAAATAAAAGTTATAGGTCGAGTTTACGCCCATTTGTTCAAGCTCTTTTTGTTGATCAGGGTAATTGGCGATAGCTGTTACTTGGCCGTTATAGCCTGAGGCTTGTAATTGCTCTAGTGCAAAAATATTTTGCATATGCTTTGGCATAGCTAACATCACCATTTCAACATGAGAGTGGTTAACGCGCTGCCAAAAGTCAGGGTCGGTGGCATCGGCAAGGAGTACCTTTCTATTGCGTTTAATATGTTTTTCTACCACCTCTGGTTTTATATCAATGCCCGCCACTACATTAGGGTGAGTCGCATTTATTGTTTCGTAGGCACCTGTACCTATGCGTCCCATACCAAATATAACGATTTTAGTGTCGTTTAAATTAACGGGTAGCTCTTCAGCTAAGCGGGTTTTGCTTTCGAATTTTAATAACCAGCGCTCAATTTTTACGTATAACTCGTTTGAGCGTTTATTAAGAGGCGATGCAATAACAAAGGTAATAGACACCGCAATAGCCATTACCGCCAGCCACTCTGAGGTGATCATGCTTGTAGAGGCTGCCACAGCACACACAATAAGGCCAAACTCACTAAAATTAGCAAGGCTAAATGCAGTGAGTAACGAGGTGCGCGCTCTGAGTTTAAAGGTATTCGTAAACACATAATAAAGTAAGGTTTTAACTGGCAGCACAAATATAAGGATTAACGCTACAATTAATGAATTAGCTGTAAGCTCTGCGTTTAAACCAATACTTAAGAAAAAACCGACCAGCAAAATATCTTTTAAATTAAGCAGCGATTTTGAAAGCTCTCCCGCCTTTTTATGTGGCGCAAACATCATCCCCATAATTAGCGCGCCTAAATCGCCCTTTAAACCTGCAAAATCAAAAGCGTTATAACCGGCTACCAACGCAAAGAAAAAGCCAAATAACGGCAATAGCTCACCATGTTTAGAGCGGTTAAGCACTGCATACATAAGTGGGCGCACTAAAGGGAGTGCAATAATTAAAGCAAGAGCCCACATATTAGGTACTTTGCCGGTGCTAATGGCTAAAAATATAACCGCAAAAATATCCTGCATAACTAAAATGCCAATGGCTATTTTTCCGTGTAGGCTTGCCATTTCACCGCGCTCTTCAAGTACTTTTACCGCAAATACAGTGCTTGAAAAGCTTAGCGCAAACCCAACTAATAAGGCACTTTGCCAGCTTAAATCAACAAACATAGGCACAGCAAAAATACCTAGCAGTAACATAAAGCCACTAAATAATGCACTGCTAAAAATAATGTGTAGGGTAGCGGGTGCCCATACTTGGGGCTTGATTAAGCTGTTTACTTTAAGTTTTAAGCCAATACTAAATAAAAGAAGTGTTACACCCAGTGCCGCAATGGTATCGAGTAGTTCGGTGCTTTTATAGCCAGATAAATTTAATGCAAAACCGGCAAGTAAAAAGCCAATAAGGGGAGGAAGTTTTAATTGATAAACACCAAAGCCACAAACAAACGCGGCGGCAAAATAGATTAGTTCCATAATTCTTAATATCACTTCATTTGGGATTGCAGTGTAGCGAAAATTTTATACCATTGAAAATAAAAATAGCCCTAAAAATGAGCGCGTTTAATCAATTACTTGCCCAGCTACGTATAAAAAATGCACATTAAACACGTATTTAATCGTAAATAGCATGTAAATAACATTTTTTCACTGACATTGGCTTTTAAATATGGTTAAGATGCTTTAACGAAGGAGTTTAAGCTTGAGCAACAAACTGAGCCGCTCAGCTTAAGGAGATAGATATGTTTAAAAAGATTTTAGCGTCGGTAGGTATTGGCGCTGCAAAAGTAGATACAATTTTAGAAACTGAGCATCTTCAGCCAGGGCAACTTTTTAACGCTAATATCGTTATAACTGCAGGCGATGTGGCTCAAGAAATTGCTGGCCTTGATTTGTTTTTAATGACTCGCGTTAAAGTTGATGGCGAAGAAGGTGAGTACTTTACTAATCATGTAATTGATCAGTGGCGTATAACCGACATAGGCACTGTTGAGCCAGGCGAAGTTAAAAGCATTCCATTTGAAGCGCGCCTTCATCCAGAAACGCCAATTACCGAAATTAATGCCGGCTACAACCAATCACATGTATGGATTGAAACAGGCCTTGATATTGATTTAGCACTAGACCCTACAGATAAAGATCACTTGCATATTTACCCTAACGAAGCTGTTAAAACCTGTATGCAAGCAATGGATAAATTAGGGTTTAGTTTATTAAAAGCTGATGTTGAAAAAGGCCATTTACGTGCGCCTACTTTTCAGTCGGTATCGGGGTGTTATCAAGAGTTAGAGTACAAGCCTAATAGCCGCAGCTTATTTGGTATTCAAGAAATTGAATTATCGTTTGTACCAGAAGCACACAAAACGCATGTTTTAATTGAGCTGGATAGAGCATTTAGAGGCGATGGTTATGTTGATTTAACCATAGAGCACGACCATGTGAATTTATCGCAGTTGTGCGACCAATTAGAGCGTTTGTTTGCCTAAGTGATGCGTAGTTTAACTAAACCCAGCTTAGGCTGGGTTTTTTATTTTAGGATTTTATATGTCGTTTAAATGTGCGTATTTTGATGCGCTTGATACGCGTACTTTATTTACGATAATGCGCGGCCGTGTTGATGTATTTGTAGTAGAGCAAACATGCCCTTACCCTGAACTCGATGAGGTAGACATTAACCCTAGTACTCAGCATTTATATGCAATTGCAGATAATAGTTTATTAGCTTATGTCCGCTGCTATGAAAAAAACGAGCAGTACAGTGCAATAGGCCGTGTACTGGTTTGTAAAAGTGAGCGAGGTAAAGGGCGGGCTACTGAGCTTGTAAATGCGGCCATAGCATGTTGCAAAAAGCAGTGGCCACAGCGTCATATTTATATAGGCGCACAAACCTATTTATTAGCATTTTATCGATCTTTTGGCTTTACAGAAGTAGGGGAGCAATACCTAGAAGATGGCATCCCTCATCAAGATATGGTGCTAAATACACTAAGCTAATTTATTACGAGTAAATTTAAGCTATTAAAAAGCCCACTTAACGCGTGGGCTTTGCTTAATTTAGTACTTAACCTGAACTCGGGTAAGTTAAAAATAACGTTTTAACTTAACACCGAATGTAAAAACACAGCACCAATAGCTATAGGGCACACAAACTTAGTGTATACAGGCCATACTTTCCAAAATAGTGTGTTATGAACCTCAGGGTTACCTTGCTGTATTGCTTTTAGTAGTGAGCCACGGTACCAAATCCAGCCAACAAAAATACAACACATTAAGCCAAGTAAAGGCTGAGCAACTTTAGTTGTTAGGGTGATCACTAAACCAAATAAGCTTCCTAAGTTACATACTATGGTAATGCTCACTGCGCTTATTAGCGCGCCAATTAGCCATGTAGCCTGCAGGCGGCTCATTGCAAAGCGTTCCACAGTATACGATACCGGCGCCTCTAACATTGAAATAGAGGAGGTAAGTGCGGCTATACTCATTAGGGCAAAAAATGCAAAGCCTATAAATAAACCCACAGAGCCCATACCATCAAACAATGCTGGTAGCACTTGAAACACGAGTGTGTCTTCAGAGAGAAGTTTGCCTGTAGATGAAAAAATTTCTACGCCTTGAGCTTGTGCGACATACATGGCAGGTATAATTAAAAGGCCCGCTACAAACGCGATAAACACATCTATTAAGGTTACATATGCGCCTAGCGTGACTAGGTTTTCTTTTTTACTTATGTAAGAGCCATAAATAATCATCACGCTGGTGCCTAATGACAAAGAGAAAAACGCTTGACCGAGTGCACTTACGAGTAAATTTGCATCAAATATAGATGAAAAATCAGGCACTAAATAGGCTTTAAGCCCTTGCATAGCACCTTCTTGGGTCATAACGTAAGCAATTAGGGCAAATAAAATACCTAAAAGCGCAGGCATCAGACGCTTAGACCATTTTTCTATGCCGTTTTCTACGCCACGACTAATAATAGCCACGGTGAGTATGATAAATACCACTGTAAAAATGATGTTTCGTGTAAGTGACTGCTCACTTAACCACGTTGAAGCTTGGTTTGCACCAGCTAAAGTAGTGATAGGTTCAATTGTTGCGCTGAGCATCCAGCCTGCCACAATGGCATAAAAACTTAAAATAAAGCCCGCACATAAAATTCCGCCAAAACCCACGATAAAAGCAAAGCGCTTTTGCCACGCGTGTGATGTTATTTTTGTTAAAGAAGACACCGCATTAGCTTGTCCGTGGCGGCCAATTATAAGCTCAGCCATAAGTGCGGGGTATGCTAAAAAGAACGCGAGTACCAAATAAGCGACTAAAAAAGCGGCACCACCATTGCTAGCTGTTTGGGTAGGAAAACCCCAAATATTACCTAAACCTACTGCAGAGCCTGCGGCGGCCATTATAAATCCAAAGCGAGAGCTAAACTCACCTCTAACTGCGCTCATATTGTTGTACTTCTCTATTTTTTGACGGCGCTGACAATTTACTGGAATTGCAAATAAATAAAAAGTACTTATTTGCCCAATTGTGACAATAATTATCGTCTGGTGTGTCTATCACGCGATGCATTTAATTAATGTTATCAACAGGTTTAGAATAAGGAGTTGATTTTGTGTAATAAATTTTAGGGCCTGTTTACCTTTCGAGGTTAAATTTGCAGCAGTCTGTTTGGTGTTTAGGCAAGGCAGAGCCTATGTAGTGTGGTTGTTCCCCATAAATAGGCGATAACGACGTATAAATGCCAAACAGGCGCTGCCCTAAGGGTTCTGCCTAGGGGCTATTTACTCTTTGTTACTCGGTTTTTACGTAGCCCACTAGGTTACAAACCTCGCGCCGCGATTAAACAGCCCCTAGATAGAACAAATTATAACCCTAAAAGGCCAACAGGCCCTAATTACAGTTGTGTAAATAATATTTTACGAATCGTGATGCTGGCCAATTTTAAGGGTAAAACACGCCCCTTGAAGCCGCGCACTTTTACTAACGCTTACACTGCCGTGATGCCAATCTGCCACTTTTGCAACAATGGCTAAGCCTAAGCCATAACTTTTATCAGCACGGTTACGGTGGCTTTCTTCTCTAAAAAATGGGCTAAAAACGTTATTAAAGTTCTCTGGTGCGATGCCTGGGCCATCATCTTCAACTGTAATATATAAATAATGCTCATCGCGCTTTGCACTGACATAAATAGTGTCTTTTGCAAAGTCGCAGGCATTGCCAATTAAATTACTAATAGCTCGGGCAAGCCAATGTAAGTCAGCAAAAACCATATCGTCACTACTGTTTAGTTGTATTTTAAGTTGGCTGGTTTCAATTTTAGGCGAAAGCTGTGTAAGTAAATCCTCAAGATAGTGCGATAAATTAGTTTGCGAGTAGGTGAGCTGGTTGGCATTTTGCTCTAGGGTTGCAAAGGCTAAATAGCTTTTAAGCATCGATTCCATATGATCAAGATCGTTTTCCATACGCACAAGGTATTGCTTAACTTTAGGCATGTCTGCGCTGTCGAGCGCTGCATCTAAGCCAAAGCGTAAACATGCGATAGGGGTTCTAATATCGTGCGATAAGCTCGATGCCATTAATTTGTTTTCCGCCACGAGCTTTTCTATCTGGCTAGCCATGCGGTTAAATGTAAGCTCAACATCTCTTATGTAGGTAAAGTGAGAGACCTTTATTCTCGCTTGCACATCTCCTGCGGCAAATTTTTTAGCCGCATCGTTTAATACTGTTAAGCGTTTAGCAAGTGGGGCAATAATAAAGCCCATAAAAATGCAGAGCCCAGCATAAAACAACAAAGTTAAAATAATATCGTTGCGCTGATCTGTTTCAAAGCCTTTGTCTAGGCGCATGGAAAGATGATAAGGCGACAATACTTCGCTACTGTAGAGCATATAAAAACCTTGCTGGTCTTCTAAAATAAGGCCGCTTTGGGTATGCATTTGTAGTATTAAAGACGGTGGCAGGGCAAGGGATTCATTGTTTTTGTAATCAAGCTTTACATTAAAGTCGTTTGCCAATTGCTTTACATAAGCTGCGCGCTCTGAGGTCGCTACACTACTCAAATGTTTACTAAAGCCGTTGATCATTTGGCTTTGTAGGCTAAATTCATCATGCGGTGTTTGAGTTTGTTGGCTAAATGCATCGATTAGCCAGCCCAATACAACAATAGAAAGCAGCGCACTACCGAGTAGTGAAATGTAAAATTTTTTCATTTAAACCGCCACGGTTACTATTCCCACGCAGTGGCAACAAGTAAATAACCACGCCCCCAAATTGTTTTAATTTTTTCTGGGTTTTGCGGGTCATCATGAAACTTTTTGCGCAGCGCAGATATTAGTACATCAACACTTCTATCAAGCCCATCGTATTCACGGCCTTTGGTTGCTTTAAACACAGCATCACGCGAGACTACTTGGCCTGCATTACTGGCTAAATAGTGCAGTAGGAGGTACTCAGCACTAGAAATAGCCATATCTTGATTATTAAGCGTTACACTGCGTGATTGAGTATCAATACTGAGTGCGCCTACAGTAATCACACTCTCGTTAGTGGTTACTTTAGTCGGTTCGCTGGTAAGGCGCAGTGCTGCTTTTATACGGGCCAGTAATGCGCGAGGGCGCACTGGTTTCATGATGTAATCACTCGCACCTACTTCTAAACCAATTACTTCATCCATTTCATCATCGCGGGCGGTTAGCATAATAATGGGCGCGGTGTAAAAGCTACGTAGCTCTCTGCACACACTTATACCGTCTTGGCCTGGCAACATAATGTCGAGCAACACTATGTTAGGGTTTAAGTTTTTTACCTGGCTTATTACTTCATCGCCTCGGTGGCAAACATGGGTGGTATAGCCTTGCTCGGTTAAGTACTCTGCAACCCATTGGGCTAAAGAGGTGTCATCTTCAACTAATAAAATAGTGCCGTAATTATCCATAAAGCTTCCTTAGTGTTAGAGGGTTGCCGTGTGTGGATTGAAACTCGCCCTTAAATAACCCTAAGGGCTGCATAAGTTTGGGATTTGTGCTGCGTTAGAGCCTATTTAGGTGAACGACCACACTTTATAAGCGCTGACTTACTTAATTACCAAACACATTGCTGTAAAATCAATCACGAAATGTCATACCTCTAATTAGAACAAGCGCCAGCGGCGTTTTTTTTGTCTATTTTGATAAACCCACTGCAGTTTAACCTCTGTTGTGGCAATAACTTGGGCTGTATTACTATCAAACAATTCAAAAGAAATACTTTGCTGGGAGTCGAAGGTATATTCAAATACGCCTTGTTGCTGCTTTAACCAGCATTGCATTATATATTTCGATGTTGCGTCTCTTAGGCAGTAATTACCAATAGTTGCTTGCTGCCAGCTAAGGGTTACATCAGCGTAGCAATTGCGGCCTTCACGTAGTGCAACACAGGTGTCGGGCAGCGCAATTAATGGGGCCGTTTTATCTGTTGTTTTAGCAGATGAAATAGCAGGGAAGATCAATAATAAACAGATCCATCTAAAATACATAACGTAGGCCTACCTTGGCTTTATGTTGATACCCTTGAGAAATAATGGGGCTGTCGTCTATTTCTTTTGAAAACCACGTTGTTAACCAGCCAGACAAAAACACCCAATCTTGAGAAATAGGGTACTCAGCATGAAATTCAAACATAATACTGGTACTGCCATTAGGGGTGTAAATAGGGCGATTAGCGGTGGCTTCGTCTGCATCTATACCAAAGTAATAGTTAGTAAAACTGCCCGAATAAGCGCTAATACCCACCCCAGATCTAAACTCCCAATTACGCCATGGCAAAATATGGCTAAAAAAGGTGTTAAACACCCAGCCATTATGTGTACCTGTAATATCATGTAAAAACTCAAACGAAATTTGCGAGTTTTCAAAGCGGCGCGTTAATCTTAGCCCAGCATCAAAATCGTAATTACGCGATTTTATACCCGCAAGCTCTTCTATTACACCGTGGTTGTAAAAACCTAAACCTTTGTCATCAAAGCCAGCCTGAGTATTGGTGCCTAATATATCCAAGCCCCAATCAAATTTATCTATAAGGCTGTAACCCACAACTAAGCCGCCGCTTAACTGGTTATGATCAAAGTCGAGATAAAAGTTTTCGTAGGAAATAGCCAGGCTTAAATCGAGTTCAATGCCATCGTCGTAGGAATCAAGGCCAATTAGGTAAGAGTCTTCTACATAATAACCAGCCCCAGCGCTCCAATCCCACGCAAAACCTTGGGTGGGCTCTAGCGTGTTATCAGCATAGTATCGATTGCTTGCCTGGCTTTGAAAGCTCAAAAAACTGGCGCAAAGCAATACGCTATTAATAAAAGTATGCTGTAAGAAAGCGTTTTTCATCCCTGGGGACCTAATTATTATTTGTTATTAAGCGTATTATATTGGTAAGTGAATCCTTGAATCTGTAAAAAAATGTAGTTTTTTACGTTATTGCACTTTTATTTTGTCAATTAAAATACTGCTTAAGTAATATTGCATCATAGGCGTTAAGGCACTCACCTCTGTACGCGTACATGGGCCTTGTAGTTTAGTTAAGCTGCTTAATTTAGTAATGGTTTTAAAGGGCGGTACAGTTACTTCCTTACCTGCGCGCGCTATACGGGCTTGCTCGGTATTTTGTTGATGTACAAATGTTGCCACTTCTAACTCATTAGTAATTTTTTGCTCTTGGGCAAAGCTAAACAATAAAGGCTCACGGTGGAAGCTTGCGCTGTCTATTGATGATTTTGCAAACCACACCACATCGCCAGAGGCGCGGTGCGTAATGCGCATGCTCACTTGCGCTAGTATGGTGGCGCATTGTTGAGTAGGGTATTGCTGCGCTACTTTGGCAAATAAAGGGTAAGGGTTTTCAGGTTGAGTTAACGCATATTTTGTATCGTCAGTAAATGCTAAATCTAACTGATGAATAGCTAACGTGTAGTCACTGTTTTTGCTATCAGTCACTTCTAAGCCTTTATCGTTCAAGGCTTGTGTTATTTGCTTTAATAGCGTGTCTGTTACGCTTGCTTTATCGGTTGTAATACGCACTGTTTGGCCGCGTGTTACTTTGTGCGCCGGTAACTGTACAGACTTAACTTTTGGCGATGCGTGCTCTGTTTTATACTCAAGCTGGTAAGTTTCGCTCTTTAATGTTGGCTTTAACGGTAAAGCCAAAGGCTCGGCCGGCTGTTTGGTAATTGCACAACCTGCTGATAATAATATAAAAAGTGATACAACTATAAAACGCATAAATACTTAACATCCACTTAAAAAGCCAATAATCGCAACATTGTACGTTAGTCCTATCAAAACTTCATGATATTATGCACATAGATGTAGTTAAAAAAGAATAAATTTGTAACGAATGAAGTATCTCACTAATTTTATGTACGTTTGGGTCGCTATTTGTCTATCTTTACCGCTTCAGGCAATAGCTAAAGCAGACTCAAGCTGGGATGGATTCGTAAAACAGTATGGACGCTACGCAGAAAAAAAACTCAACAGTAAAGGTATTCCTGGCGCTGCGCTTTCGATAGTGAGTATTGGTAACGCTGATTATATCCACACCATGGGCCGCACTAAGGCAAGAAGTGGCACACAGGTTAACCGCCACACCCGCTTTAGGTTGGCTTCTGTGTCAAAAACATTTGCAGGGTCGTTAACTGCAAAGCTTGCAAGTGAAGGGTTAATAGATTTATTTAAACCGGTAAGTGATTATATACCTGCCTTTAAAGGCACGGTTTATAAAGACAATTTAAAAGTGTTTCACTTATTAAGCCACTCCAGCGGGTTGGTCCCTAATGCGTATGACAATTTAATCGAATCAAGAATGAATTACCCCGATATTGTCGAAAAGCTATTAACAGTAAAGCCCATTTGCGAACCAGGCCAATGCTATGGCTATCAAAATGTGATGTTTAGTTTAATTGATGATGTAATTTACAGCAGTACCAATAAAAAATATGACCAGTGGTTGCAAGAGGGGATTTTTACACCATTAAAAATGAGCGATACTAGCTTAGGCTACGATGCAATGGTGCAGGACAAAAATTATGCGCTGCCGCACGTTAGAGGCAAAAAGCGTTGGTACACAGCCAAGCTGAAAAAAAACTATTATAAAGTTGGTCCGGCTGCGGGCGTAAATGCAAGTGCCACCGATATGGCAAAATGGTTAAATGCGCAATTAGGGCAAAACCTAGATGTACTTTCTTTAGATGCACTTGCTACACAAACACGTCCTTATACACTTACAAAAAAAGAGCGTTATAGACGAGTATGGAAAAAGGAATTAGAACAAGCTTATTATGGATTAGGCTGGCGTGTTTATAACTACAACGATGAAACGCTTTATTATCATAGTGGCTGGGTGCAAGGCTATCGCAGTGATTTGGTGGTTATACCGCATTTAAATGTGGGTTTTAGCTTGATTGTTAACGCGGAAACAGGCGTGATAAACGAATTAACTACTGAATTTTTAGACCGTTTATTAAAATACAAACGCACTAAATAAAACAGGCCTAAAATTGCTTAAAAAGCGCCGTGCTTTAAATTTATTGTTTAAAGGTAAAAAGCATAAATAAGCGCATATAATAAAAAAACCAGCTTAATGCTGGTTTTTTTATAAAAAGACTCACTGCACAATTAACTTATGCGCGTGGTAATTGAATCTTTTTTTCTGCACTTTGACGATACAATACAACAGTGTGACCTATTGTTTGTAGCTTAGTAGCGCCGGTTTCACGAACGATTGCATCAAAAATAAGTGCTTTTGTTTCACGATCGTCAGTAGGTACTTTTACTTTAATCAATTCGTGAATTTCTAATGCACTTTGAATTTCGACTACTACGCCCTCGGTTAAACCGTTAGAACCTAGTAAAACTACAGGCTTAAGGCTATGCGCCTGACCTTTTAAAAACTGCTTTTGTTTGTTTGATAATGTCATGTTTATACAAATTTTGCTGAATATGGCTTGAATTAAGGGTATTCTAACGCCATCTAAAGAATATTACTAATTAGTTGCGTGTTAATTTATGACAAATAAAAAACATTCAGCCAGTTCAAAGCGATGGCTGAAAGAACATTTTGATGATCAATATGTTCAGCAAGCGCAAAAAAAAGGCTGGCGTTCTCGAGCTGTTTTCAAATTAGATGAGATCCAAAATAAAGATAAACTGCTTCGCCCTGGTATGACCGTTGTTGATTTAGGTGCTGCACCTGGCAGCTGGTCACAATACTTAGCCGAGAAAGTATCTGATAAAGGTCAGGTTGTTGCGTGTGACATATTACCTATGGACTCACTTGCGGGGGTTGACTTTTTACAAGGCGATTTTCGTGAAGAAGCCGTACTTGATGCATTGTTAAAACGCATTGATGGTAAAAATGTTGATGTGGTACTCTCTGACATGGCACCAAATATGAGCGGTAATAACTCGGTAGATCAAGCGGGTAGCATGTATTTGGTAGAATTAGCACTTGATATGTGTCATCAAGTATTAAAGAAAAATGGTGCATTTGTTGTTAAAGTGTTTCAAGGTGAAGGCTTTGATCAATACTTGCAAGACGTTCGTAATAGTTTTAAAGCAGTGAAAATACGCAAACCTGATGCCTCACGTGCCCGTTCTCGGGAAGTATATATAGTAGCGACCGGCTACAAACTGTAGTACAGTTGCTTGGCGTTTAGTTGAATTTAAATTAATTGGATACAAGAGGTTAACCCCTTGAGCGATATGGCGAAAAATCTAATACTCTGGCTGGTTATTGCAGTTGTGCTAATGTCAGTATTTCAGAGCTTTAATGGCGGCGATCAAGTTGATCGTCAAACAAGTTACACTCAATTTGTAAAAGACGTGCGTAGCGGCTCTTTACAAGAAGTTATTATTGACCGTGGAACGGGTAATATTACAGGTACTAAAAGCAGTGGTGAGCGTTTTCAAACCACAATGCCAATGTACGATGAAGATTTAATTAATGATTTACTTAAAAATGATGTAAATGTGAAAGGCGTTCAGCCTGAAGAACAATCGTTTTTAGCAAGTATTTTTATCTCTTGGTTCCCAATGTTGCTGCTTATAGGGGTATGGATATTCTTCATGCGTCAAATGCAAGGTGGTGGCGGTAAAGGCGCAATGTCGTTTGGTAAAAGCAAAGCGCGCCTGATGAGCGAAGACCAAGTTAAAACAACTTTTGCTGATGTAGCAGGTTGTGATGAAGCAAAAGACGACGTAACAGAGTTAGTAGACTTTTTACGTGACCCTTCTAAGTTCCAAAAACTTGGTGGTAGTATTCCTAAGGGCGTACTAATGGTGGGTCCTCCTGGTACGGGTAAAACATTACTTGCAAAAGCCGTAGCCGGTGAAGCAAAAGTACCGTTTTTCACCATTTCAGGTTCTGACTTTGTTGAAATGTTTGTTGGTGTGGGCGCATCGCGTGTACGTGACATGTTTGAGCAAGCTAAAAAGGCTGCACCCTGTATTATCTTTATAGATGAAATTGATGCCGTAGGCCGTAAGCGTGGCGCTGGCATGGGTGGGGGACACGACGAACGTGAACAAACACTAAACCAAATGCTAGTAGAAATGGATGGTTTTGAAGGTAACGAAGGTATTATCGTTATAGCGGCAACTAACCGCCCTGACGTACTAGACCCTGCATTACTTCGTCCTGGTCGTTTTGACCGTCAAGTAGTGGTTGGCTTGCCTGATATTCGTGGCCGTGAGCAAATTCTTAAAGTACATATGCGTAAAGTGCCATTAGGCGATAACGTAGAAGCGGCAGTTATTGCACGTGGTACGCCTGGTTTTTCTGGTGCTGATTTAGCAAACCTTGTAAACGAAGCCGCACTTTATGCCGCACGTGGTAATAAACGTGTTGTAAGTATGGCTGAGTTTGATGCTGCTAAAGATAAAATCATGATGGGTGCTGAGCGCAAGACCATGGTGATGAGTGAGCAAGAGAAAGAAATGACGGCTTACCATGAAGCGGGCCATGCTATTGTTGGTCGTATGGTGCCAGAGCACGACCCAGTTTATAAAGTGTCGATTATTCCACGTGGCCGTGCCCTTGGTGTAACTATGTACTTACCTGAACAGGACCGTGTTAGCCATTCTAAAGAGCTTTTAGAGTCAATGATTTCAAGCCTTTACGGTGGCCGAATTGCTGAAGCACTTATTTATGGCGAAGACAAAGTAACAACGGGTGCGAGTAACGACATTGAGCGTGCAACAGATATTGCACGTAAAATGGTAACTCAGTGGGGCTTGAGTGAAAAACTAGGTCCGTTACTTTACGCTGAAGATCAAAACGAGATGTACATGGGTGGCGGCGGTGGTCGCGCAATGAGCATGTCTGATGAAACAGCTAAAGTAATTGATGCCGAAGTACGCTTATTCTCAGACCGTAATTATCAAAGAGCAGAAGATATATTAAAAGAAAATATTGATATTCTTCATGCGATGAAAGATGCATTAATGAAATACGAAACAATTGATGCTAAACAAATTGATGATTTAATGGCGCGTCAGCCTGTGCGTGAACCACGTGATGCACATGACCGTTTAGACGATAAGCCAACTAAAACAGTCGCACCTCAAGAAAAGCCGGTTGATGAAAGCCAAAAACCGGATGATTCATCGAAAAAAGATGAAACAAACCTTGATGATAAAGCTGAATAATCGTTAAAATAATACTTTAAAAGCCCCGTACTTCGGGGCTTTTTTGTATCAAATAACTAAAAGGTTGGCGATGACTAACATAATAAACCTTCCCCGTGGGCGTAAACTTAATTTGGAAAAACCATGTGTGATGGGTATTTTAAATGTGACCCCAGATTCATTTTCTGATGGTGGAAAGTTTTTAGATACAGCGCACGCGGTGCAACAGGCAATGCAGTTGTTAGACGAGGGTGCAACTATCATTGATATTGGCGGGGAGTCTACACGTCCAGGCGCGCCAGATGTTAATTTAGACGATGAACTTAATCGTGTGATACCTGCAATAAAAGCCATTAGAGCTAAAAGTGACTGCGTTATATCGGTAGATACCAGTAAAGCGCAGGTCATGGAGCAGGCGATTTTAGCAGGTGCTGATATAGTTAACGACGTACGTGCATTACAAGAGCCCCACACCCTTAGCACACTCGCTAAGTATCCCGATGTAGCAATTTGTTTAATGCATATGCAAGGGCAGCCACGGACAATGCAAAGTGAACCCACTTATACTGACTTGCTAGCGCAAATTAACCTCTTTTTTGAGCAGCGCATAAGCGCATGCGAAACAGCGGGTATTAAGGTGGAGCAACTTATCCTCGACCCAGGTTTTGGCTTTGGCAAAACCCTAGAGCATAATTATGAAATACTTGCTAAATTTAATGCATTTAATAAATTTGAACTACCGCTTTTAGCAGGTCTTTCACGCAAGTCGATGATAGGTAATTTGCTAAACAGAAAAACAGATGAGCGATTAGCGGGCAGCTTAGCCGGTGCGCTAATTGCCGCGCAAAATGGCGCAAAAATTATTCGTGTACACGATGTAAAAGAAACAGCAGATGTGCTTGGTGTACTCCAAGCTTGCGAAAAAGGAGCTTTATAATGAGCGAAAGAAAATATTTTGGTACCGATGGGGTACGTGGTTTAGTGGGCACAGCTCCAATTAACCCTGAGTTTGCAATGAAATTAGGCTGGGCCGCAGGTCGAGTTTTGTCTCTAAGTGGAACAAAAAAAGTAATTATAGGTAAAGATACCCGTATTTCAGGTTACATGCTAGAAACCGCGCTTGAAGCTGGTTTAATTGCCGCAGGAATAGATGTCGTACTGCTTGGGCCAATGCCAACGCCCGCTGTTGCATATTTAGCGCAAACGTTCAGAGCCGAAGCAGGTATTGTAATTAGTGCATCGCATAACCCTTATTACGATAACGGGATTAAGTTTTTTAATGGCCAAGGCTTAAAATTGGATGACGACGTTGAGCTACAAATTGAAGCGATGCTTGATGAACCAATGACCTGTGTTGCCTCAGATAAACTTGGTAAAGCCTCGCGCTTAGTAAGTGCTGATGGGCGCTATATTGAATTTTGTAAAAGCCAATTTCCACAAGGCTTATCACTTGAAGGTTTAAAAGTTGTACTAGATTGTGCCAATGGCGCAACCTATCATATTGCACCGTCGGTAATGCGTGAGCTAGGCGCTGAAGTGATTACTCATGCATGTGAGCCTAATGGGGTGAATATAAACCATGAATGTGGTGCTACACACGTTGATACGTTAAAGCGCAAAGTGCTAGAGCATAAAGCCGATGTGGGTATTGCTTACGATGGTGATGGTGATCGCGTAATGATGGTTGATCACAACGGTCGCGTATTTGACGGTGATGACTTAGTTTACATTATTGCCTGCCAAGCGGCTGAAGATCATATGCTAGGTGGTGGTGTTGTTGGCACGGTTATGTCGAACATGGGGCTTGAAAATGCATTAAAAGCAAAAGGAATTGAATTCGCGCGCAGTAAAGTTGGTGACCGTTATGTAATGGAAATGCTGCAGCAAAAAGGGTGGAGAATTGGCGGTGAAAGCTCAGGCCATGTATTAAACCTTGATTTAATCACCACGGGCGATGGTATCATTTCAAGCCTTCAGGTATTGGCTGCAATGGTGGCTCAAAATCGCACATTACAAGATTTAGGGGCTGGTTTTACAAAGTACCCAATGAAAATGATTAATGTACGTTACACACCTGGCACAGACCCTACACAAGCACCAGAAGTACAAGATGCGGTTGCGCAAGTAGAGCAAGCTTTAGGCGAAAAAGGCCGTGTTTTACTCCGTAAATCAGGCACTGAACCGGTAGTACGTGTTATGGTTGAAGCCGAACAAGAAAAAATAGTCATAGACAGCGCGCAAAAAATTGCAGCAGTTGTCGAATCTATGAGCAAATAAACTGATTGAGAACAATAACCTCTTGTAACTTAGGGCGAGAAAAGTTAATATCTCGCCCGCTTTCTAATCTGGAGTGGAAAATGGCAATACGTAAGGCAATGGTCGCAGGTAACTGGAAAATGAATGGCTCTTTAGAGCTTGTCACTCAACTGTCTGATGCCATAAACAGTGTTAAATCAAATGAGATAGACATTGTTTTATTTCCTCCATTTCCATTAGTATCAGCACTGGTTGGCAGTGGTGTTACCACGGGTACCCAAACGCTCAGTGAAAATACCCCAGGCGCCTTTACCGGTGAAGTGGATGCTCAGCTTATTAAAGATTTAGGTGCTAAGTACGTACTCGTAGGTCATTCAGAGCGACGCAGTATTTACAAAGAAAGCAATGCCACCGTAGCCGCAAAATTTGCCCGTGCACAGCAAGTGGGACTAACACCTATCTTGTGTATTGGTGAAAGCGAGAGCGAACAAGAAAACGGTCAAACCGAACACGTGGTTGCTGCACAAATTGATGCAGTAATTGAGAAATTAGGTGTAGCAGCACTGAAAGATTCTGTGATAGCATACGAGCCCGTTTGGGCCATAGGCACAGGTAAGACTGCATCGCCAGAACAGGCACAAGCTGTTCATAAATTTATCCGTGACAAAATTGCTTCATTAGATAGCGATTTAGCACAAGGGCTTACCATCTTATATGGTGGTAGCGTTAACGAAAAAAATAGCGAATTATTATTTGCACAACCAGATATAGACGGCGGCCTTATTGGCGGTGCTAGTCTAAAAGCAGATTCGTTCACTGCAATCTGTAACAGTGCAAAAGGGACCGTATAAGATGTACGAAATTTTATTAGTAGTTTATTTAGTTGTTGCTTTAGCTTTAGTTGGTATGGTTTTAATCCAGCAAGGTAAAGGCGCAGACATGGGTTCTTCATTTGGCGCCGGTGCTTCGGGCACAGTTTTTGGCTCATCAGGTGCAGGTAACTTCATGACCAAAACAACAACAAGCTTAGCAACAGTGTTTTTTGTTTTAAGTATTGTGTTAGGTAACTTAACTGCCGGTCAAATTAAAAAGACCGATGAGTGGGAAAACCTTGAAGCAGCACCTGCAGTAGAAACTGTAGCGCCAGCAGAAGAAGACGTACCTGTTACTCAACAGCAGAGCTCTGACGTACCAAACTAATTTAGCGTAAAGCTAACGTTAAAAGACTTATACTCCTCAAGTAAGTCAATAAGTTTAACACCTAAGCGAAAGCTTAAAAATGCGGATGTGGTGGAATTGGTAGACACGCTACCTTGAGGGGGTAGTGCTTTCGGGCGTGGGGGTTCAAGTCCCCCCATCCGCACCAAATTATAAAACCAGTAGCAGCAATGTTACTGGTTTTTTTATGGGAAATTTTCAACCTGCTCGCTTATTAATCGCTTATTCCTTTTAAGGTTTATTTACTTACAATGCTTTGTAGGCACATAATTTAAAAAGCATAATTTACTGTAGTATTGTTTAATGAACTAGCCTGCGTACATTGCTTCTTATTGGCTCCCTCATCAGATAATAAAGCGCTGCTATCACTATATTTATAAGTAACTTACACCTAATCAAAAGTAACGCCATAGCTATCTTTATCACGCACAATTATTTCCGCTGATCATTTCCTGAAGATTGGCAGATAACTATTAATGCAAATATACCCACATTTTTAAATGAGATATCGTCATCAGACCCGTATAAAGTTTGATCCCTGTCTAGACTTTTGCCACCCACTATAGATGCAAAGCCATTTATACAAACTTCAGCACTCGTGTAACTAGGTGCAAGTACGGCATATCTTGCTACTGCTACAGATAGTTTTTTAATATATATTTCTTACTTGTCATTTAGCTGTTGATTTCATGGGGATTATAGAAGTGATTTTAGTTTTTATCTAATAATTTTAGCTAGTTAGTAAAAAAGAATTAAGCATTTTGTTTATATTGAAGTTTACAATTGTTGGTTATCGGCTTTTGGCAATCAAAGTTGTTGATTTTATTGAAGTTAAAAATTACTTAAATTTATCAAAGTTGTTTATCTAATTATTTATAAAGTTGTAACTGTTGTTTAATTGGTTGTTTATCCTTTATTCAACTTATGTTTTGCTTGTTTATAAACATTAAACATAGCGCTAAAGCGGACTTTAAGAGAGTGATAATAATAAAGAGGCTACCTTTATCGATTACGAATCACTTAAATGTTTATACCAAACGGTATGCTTAGCTACAGTGTATTTAGTCTTACCCTCTGTTTTGTAATCAAATAACAACTTTCTAAACCTGAATTTTAGCTTAACATTACCACTGTATTAGCAAGGTAGTTCAAAGGAAGTGACAGTGATGAAGAGGCTTGCATGGTTAGTATTATGTTGCTTTGCATCCAATGCATACAGTAACGATGAAGTAAGTATTACATTGGTGGGGCATATTTCTCCGGTGTGTGAATTTACCTCACAAAATAATAACCTAGAGTTTTCTTCTAGTGGCGTTGCTAATACAACATTAGAGATTAACTGTAATTCGCCAATGAGAATATCAATGCAGTCTCTTAATGGTGGTTTAAGTCATGAGCAAAGCAGTAGAGTAAGTTCATATAATATTAACTGGTCATTGGAAGGTGCCAACAAAAGTGTGTCTGTATCGGCACAGGCAACCAAATCGACATATAGCTTTAATATTGATGATATCTTATTTGATAGCATTGCTGAAATTCAGTTAACTCTAGATGACCCCTTGATATATGCAGGAAGCTACCAGGATGTGATCCGCATAGAAATGACACCATCAGTAGTATCGGGTGGCGTGCTTTAAACGCACATTTATTAAACATAACAAACTATATGTCACATGGATAAGGAATATAACAATGAATAAACTAATCGTAATTTCAGCAATCGCAGCACTATCTTCAGGTTCAGCACTAGCAGAAAACTTAAATGTAGGTGGTGCCGTTGAGTCTGTATGTGAAGTAAGCAATATTGCAACAACACACTACTTTCCAGCTCTTGCGTTGGGGAATACAAAAACAGTTAATTTTGACTTGAAATGTAATGATGTGGATGGTGCAACACTTACTTTAACTACTTCTGAGGGACACCTTCAAAACGCTGATCACGAAGACAGAGGTGTAGGATACACTGCTCATTTAACAGCAGGTCCTTATGACTTTACTTTGTCAGCTGAAGATGGAACGAATGATCAGAGTGCTTTTCAAAGCAATGGTGGAAGTAACACATTAGCAACGACAGGCGTAACAGGAATGATTGACCTAGAAGTTACTCAGACTCCTGTATATGCAGGTACGTATGCAGATACTTTAATGCTAACTGTAACAGCAAACTAAAGTTAAATAGAAAAGGCAGTGACTATGCACTGCCTTTATTCAGGAGGGAATTCTATGCATATTTTACTTATCTTTATATTTTGTTTGCTTTCATTTTCAGTCAATGCCTTTCAAGTGAGACCTATGGTAGCCGATCTCAGCTCTCAAGGTAGTCAGTCGCAGCAAACACTTCGAATAATAAACCCATCTGATAAACCCTTAACTATTGATGTTTCTGCTTTTAATATGAGTATAAGTGATAATGGCGTTGAGTCTTTAGAGGTAAACGAAGAAGACTTCTTAATTATTCCTATGACAACGATTATCCCACCGGGAAATAGTCAATCGGTAATCGTTCGATATATTGGGGAGCCCATTATTAACCACTCTAAGTCTTATCGAATCACCGTAGAACAAGTGTCAGTTAACTTGAACGAAAATGCCCAATCTGGTGTTGGTATGTCACTTAGTTTTAGAACGCTATTTAACGTTGTTCCCGATAATGCTAAAGCTAACCTAATAATTAAAGAAAAAAAACAATTAGCAGAAAATCAATGGGGTGTGTCGTTAGAAAACCAAGGGAACAAATATGTACGCCTTTCAAAAGGTCAGTGGAATATTAAATCTAAGGGTAAAGTATTAACTTTAGAAGGAATGGATCTAAGTAGAGCCCTATCAGGTAAGATTTTACTTCCAAATTCAAAAAGCAATATTTCAATTTCAATACCAAAAGAGTTTCAAGCTGCTGATAGTGAGTTAGAGGTTATATTCTAATGTTTTGTGTTCAGTGGTTCTCCCGATGTTTAATGATACTAATATGTAGTATTTCTATTTCGGTAGAGGCTCTGGAAGTAACACCTATGGTGATTACATTATCACCGGATAAACCCTCAAAAATACCTTCTAGTTTTATTTACAATCAATTACCTAGAGAGATTGCATTTGATATTGAAGTGTTTGAAATTAATTTTTCTGAATCTAGCCCATCGTTAAAAAAGTTGGAAGATTCTCCATTATGGGTCTTTCCTCCCTCTTTATTTTTACAAGAGGGGCAAGGTCAGAAAATTCAATTTAGGTGGGTTGCTGAGAGTTTTCCGAAATATGATAAAAGTTATCAAGTAAGTTTAGTTGAGCAGCCTTTGGCTTCTAATATTGGTAGTGATACCTCGCAACTTAAAATATTAATGAATGTAAATTTAGTTGTTCACGTAGACAGGGATATATATTTACCTAACTTAAAAATACTGACTTCTAGAATAGAAAGTGGGGAGGTTTTAGCCCAAGTCAAAAATGAAGGAGAGGGGGCTGCGCGGCTCAGTGACTATAAAATTAAAGTAACTACAAATAAATCCGTTGTAACTACTTTTGAAAAACAAGCTTTATTGGAGAAGGGGTACGATGTTTTTTTTGCGCCTTATGCCACACAGACCATAAAAGTTAAGCTACCTGAACATATTGAAAGCCGTGAGGTAGAGTATTTAAGTTTAGATCTGGTGCAATGAAAACTTTAGCAGTGTTCCTCTTTGCTGTATTTTTTTTACCACTTAGCGTGTTAGCACAAATAAACCCTTCTAGCAGGGCAATTGAACTTAATGTGTCAGTTCAATTAAATAAAAGCCCTATAGGTCAAGTCTCCCTTAAAGTTGATAAAAATGATGCCCTTTTTTTAAAGTGGGACGAATTAGAGCCACACCTTCGCGAAATTTTACTTGAAGAAAAAGAGAGGGAGCTATTTAAGGTATTAAAAGGCAATACTTTAGCGGTAACTTCATTAAGGGAACTAGGTTTTAGTGTTGTGTTTGATATGAGTGATTTTAGTTTGGATGTTGTTGTTCCCGTAGAGTTAACTCGCCCACAAAAATTAAGTGCGCAAAAACGAAGGAAAAAGTTAAAGGCTATCGAGCCAGCTAACACTAGTGGTTTTATTAACGCTTATGCAAGCTACGTACATCAAGATGATAAGGAACAGCAGCAAGTTCAAGAGCAATATGCATTACGCTCAGAAATTGTAGCTAGTTGGCAAGGGTGGGTGTTAGAAAATGAATTTGAATATAATAAAATATCGCAGCCTGCTTCATCAAACTTTAAGCGGCAAGGAACTAGGCTTATTCATGATCTACCAAATTTAGGTATGCGTCTTTCTCTCGGAGACAACTTTAGTTCAGGCGGTTATTTCCAAAACTCCTCTCGCTTGTTAGGCTTTTCAATAGCACATGATTTTTCTCTATTATCAGACAGGCCCATAAGGCCAACTGCTTCACGTAGCTTTACTCTTCAAAGCCCTTCAAGTGTAGAGGTATATGTCGATGAACGAATTATTCAGCGCCTTAATTTGGTTGCGGGTATTTATTCTTTAGGTGACATACCTTTGAGCGAAGGCAGCAATAATATCTCTCTAAAAATTACTGATATAGCTGGCGTTGTGCGCTATGTAAACTTTGATGTTGCAACTGGCTTAGATCTATTTGCACAAGGGCAGCTTGAATATGAAATTCACTTAGGCGTTCCTGCTGAGGCTGGCGATAAACTCGAGTATGAACTAGATTCTCCCTTCCTCAGTGCCTATCTGGATTATGGCCTGACCCCAAGTTGGACTGCAGGAGTTACAGCGCAGGGAGATAAATACGCGCAACAAATTGGCTTTAAACAAATCTATGCAGCTCAAATAGGGCAACTGGCATTTGAGGGCGCATTTAGCTTCGCGGAACGCCAAGGATACGCTTACCGTACTGTTTATAGTAGCTATAATATAAGCAACTTAGGAAGTGAGCTAACGCTCGGTTATGAATACAGTTCAAAAGACTTTACAGCTTTAGGTTTTAGGTCTCAAGATACGTTTAATAACCGCTATAGAGAACACTATGCACAGGCGAGTTATAGTTATTATGTTAACGATAGAACGTTAGCCTCTTTTTTTACAAATATTTCCCGAGATCATCAAAGTGTTCAATTTGATAAATCGCTGGGAGTCAATTTCTCAGGCGACTTGGTAAATAGTCAGTGGAGATATACTGCAGGGGCGCAATGGGATGAGTTAAAAGGTGAGCGAGAGTGGGGTATAAATTTATCATTTACCTATAAATTTAATAATCAGCATAGAGTTAAACTATCCCACCAGTCTAGACGTGATAAAACGAGACTAGAATTTACTCAAGACAATAATCAGCGTTTTGTCGGTGCTTTGAACTTTCGAGCTGGCTTAGAGAGCAACGAATTAAATAAAACTATCTTTGATTTAAACATGCAATATAACGCAAACCGTTTTGCTGCTAACCTTGAACATGCAAGTTTTTATAAAGATTTAAATGCTCGCTCTGCTTATCATCAAAGTCGTGTAAGCCTCTCATCTAGTATAGCTTTTGCAGATGATGCATGGGCATTTGGAAAGCCTATATACGATAGCTTTGCTTTGGTTAACGCCCACAAAAGTTTAGAAAATAAAGTGATTACATTAGGCCGAGTTGAAAATGACTATAGAGCTGATAATAGAGATTTCAAAACTATATTACTTAATGATTTGAGCTCTTATGACAATATCAACATTCCTGTTGATATTGATGATCTAGCCCCTGGCTATGATATAGGCTCTGGCATGCTTAGCTTTTACCCTAAATACAAAACTGGACATAAAGCAATAATTGGGACTGCAGCAAATATTTCTGTTATTGCAACTCTTCGGAGTAAGGACGAGATCCCCTTAGCCTTAATGGTGGGAAAGGCTATTTGTCAAGATAAAGCATCGGCCAAAGAGTATACATTCTTCACAAATAAGCGGGGCCGCTTTGCAATAACTGGCCTTGCTCCTTGTCAGTATAAAGTGACCTTACAAAATAAAGATAGTACTACATTTTTAATAGAGGTTCATGATGCAGAGCAACTTCAACGAAAAGGGGTTATTTATGTTCATTAAAATTGTGTATTTAGCAATAAGTATATTTTTACTAACTATGGCAAGTAGAGTTCATGCTCAGTGTGATGCAAGTATTGGTGAAATTGAATATTTGTTCGATGACCTGTCATTTTATCACGTAAAATCACAAGTCGATGCTGAGAAGACAATTCGAGTAGACACAATAAATACGTCGGATTGTACTTTGTATTTTAGTCTTTCTTCGCAAAACCAAGGATACCTTAAAAGTAACTCTCAATTTATTGACTATCAAATACGTCTAGAAAATCAGTTGTTAAGTAGGAGCATTAATCAGGTTAAGCTTAACAATAGCAAAGTAGATATCAGGCTAGTGATCCCCGCAGGGACGCCAGTAAAAGCAGGGTATTACACTGATAGGCTTGAGTTGAGGCTCTATGATGAAAATAAGCAAACCGTAGATGAAATAGAAATCGAGATTGAAACTAATATTCAACCCCGAACTAATTTATCTTTATTAGGTTATAACACTTTTTCTAATACTGTTTATTTGGGAGAATTGAAGCCAGCAGAAAAATACACCATGTTACCTAGCTTACAAATAGTGACTAATACGGATGTTCAACTTAATGTAACCTCAGAGAATAAAAGTCGTTTATTACACTCTATTTTTAGTAATAAATATGGTATTAGCTATACATTGCAGTTAGGCTCAGAAGAAATTAACTTAGTAAAAGCTTCAAGTCTAAACTTTTCGTATTCTGGCCAGACTGAGTTTTACATTCCGCTTAGCATTCAATTGGAGGACTTCACACGTCAAGCCGCTGGAGAGTATTCAGATGTTATTCGTTTTCAAATAAGCCCACTCAATTATTGACTTTACTTAAGTTTTTTTGGCACCACAGCAATGCTTGTTGTTTGTTTTTTACAGATATTTTTTGATAAATTTTATGTAAATGCACTCTGACAGTGGCTTCACTTATAAATAAGCTATCTGCAATAGCGGTGGAGTGTAGACCGGAGAAAAGCAAGTTTAATACTTTAATTTCTTTACAAGTAAGGTTACTTGATTGCAGGGTGGTTTGCTGTTCACTGGCTAACATTTGTCTCATCCAGCTGTCTGTCACATCACGGGGAAACCAGAGCTTACCTTGTTCAATAGCTTCAAGGCCTTGTTGAAAAAGTGAGTCATCTGAACTTTCGTAAAAAAGTCCCTTTAAATTAGGCCATTCTTTTAAAGCTAATACGTCACTATTTTTTGGAACATCAAAAATAACTAAGCTTTTATAACCGTTATCTTGCATAAACTTATTGATAAGTTCATAAGTTGTGATTACATTAAGTGCTTGGTAATTAACCAATAAAATGTTGTAGTTAGCTGCCACACAGAAAAGTGAAGTATAGTCTGGACTATTAAAGCACTTTATATAGCGTATTGGAGTATTTTTAATATCCATAATTTCTGTCCGTAGATGCAATAGTAATACTATATTGCTATTTTTGGTTAATATCAATCATAGTGCATAGTTCGATAAGCTATACGTAGCTTTGATTAATGTGCTTTGTGGAATAATGGTTCTCCTATATGTAAACATAAAAGGTGCACAAAATTAGAGTGTGTATAACGTGATTACTTTTTAGCAAAAGGCCCATTTTTTTGTGTAGGTTATCCAACAATAATCAAAAGTTATAATTAATTTGTACCTGTATGTTTATTAAATGAAAATTTTTATACATTTCTTCACAAATATGTAATATAATACCCTTCCAGAGGAAAGATGCTATTAGGCGTCTTTTTTTATGCCCAAAACTTATTGCCCAAGCCAATAAGTTCGCATAACTAAATTATACGGTATCCTTTGGAGAATATTTTGAAACTACGCAAACTCTCACAGTTAAGCCTCGCAATTGTCGCTGCACTAACTACCTCAGTAAATGCTGAAGAAGCTAAAACAACAGCAAAACAAGACGCGTTTGAAAAAATCGAAGTTACAGCTCGTAAACGTACAGAGAGCTTGTTTGAATCTCCAACCGCTATCACATCAATTGGTGCTAACCTAATTGATAAAGCCAATATGAGTAACCTAGAAGATATTGGTAAATACGTTCCAAACTTAAATATCACTCGCTACGGTGTAGGTAATGCGGCGCATGCCTCTGTATTTATTCGTGGTATTGGTCTACAAGATCACATAATTACAACCGATCCGGGTGTAGGTGTTTATTTAGATGGTGTTTACTTAGGCCGTCAAATGGGGTCAAACTTATCGTTACCAAATGTAGAGCGTGTTGAAGTTCTACGTGGACCACAAGGTACATTATATGGTCGTAATACCTTAGGTGGCGCAGTAAATGTAATTACTAAGCAACCAGGTGATGAAGGGATTGTTTCAACTACAGCTAAAATTGGTAGCCGCGGGCGTATTGCTGGCGATGTATACTTTAATAACTCGCTAACAGATGAAGTAAGTATGTCTGCAAGTGCATCATACAAAACGCGCGATGGTGTGGGTGAAGCTGTCAATTTAGCTAACCCAGAAAAAGAAATTGGTGAAGAAGAAGAGTTTAGCGGTCGCATAGCCCTTAAATGGCAAGCCAATAGCGATTTAGCGTTTACTTTTTCACTTGACGGTGTTGATAATGAGTCGGGTCAATCGCCTTACACTATTGAGTTAACTGAGCCGCTTGATGCAAATGATGTATTTAATGGTGACTTTCCTTTATTAACACAGGATATGATCCCATCTGACCCAGATGATTTAGGCACTACCGTTGCTGGTATTGAATCTACGTCTTACTCAGGGTGGGGTACGTCATTTACTGCTGATTGGGCAATTGATGATACGTACACGGCTAAATTTATTTCAAGTTACCGTACTTCTGAATACGAAGGTGGACTTGATGATGATGCGTCACCTCTTAACTTATCTGAGTTCCCAGAAGAGGGTGGTGCAGACCAATACTCGTTTGAAATTCAACTAAATGCGACTTACGACAATATGGACTTTGTATCAGGCCTTTACTTCTTTAATGAAGATGGCTTTACACGTTCAGGTCCATTTGTATTTAGCCCATTCAATACACCTAATGGCTTATTAAACGATGGTGTTACACCTTCATTTGGTGGCTATGGCGATTTTGAAATTAACCAAGAAACAAACTCATATGCTGTATATTTTAATACAAGTTACGATTTAACAGATGATTTAAGTATTGGTGGTGGCCTTCGTTACTCAAAAGATGAGAAAGATGCCGATGCGATTTTCCCAACATTTGCTGAACGTAAATACGTAAGTGCAGAGTTTGACGCTGTAACATGGGATGTAAACGCATCATATCAAATCAGCAATAACATGAATGTATATGGTCAAATTCAAAAAGGGTACCAAACAGGCGGTTTCCCTCCACGTCCATTTGGCGGCCCCGATCAGTTTGTATCGTTTGATGAAACTAAAGCAATTAACTACGAAATGGGCTTAAAAGGTCAGGTACATGAAAATGTATCTATGATGTTGGCTGTATTTGTAACAGATTACACTGACCTTGCTTTACCATTTTCTGACCCTACTGCAGGCGGTGGTTTTGTAACGATTGTTGAAAATGCAGGTGAATCTAAAGCGCAAGGTATTGAGCTTGAAACTACCGTTGCCATTACAGACGATTTCACAATTCGCAGCTCTGTAGGTTACTTAGATTCTGAAATTACAGAAGTAGATGCAGGCGTACAAGGTATTGGTAAAGGTGATTCACCAGCATTAACACCACGTTGGACTGTAATGATTGCCCCTTCTTACTTTATGGATTTAGACAGCGGTGCAACCGTCGCATTTAACGCTAACTACTCTTTCAGAAGCGAAATGCAAGGCCAGTCGGTTTACAATGAAAGCGAGACTATTGATTCGCGTGAATTAGTTGGTTTTAATATTTCTTACACTAACCCTTATGGCGATATGGAAGTAACCTTATACGGTGAAAACGTATTAAATGAGGTTTACGATGTAGGTCGTTTACAACAGTCAGGTTTTGTTGGTGTAATGCGCAGTAATGACCGTAGCGAGTTTGGTTTAAAATTCAAAAAAGACTTTGAGCTTTAATAACCCGCAATGAGTTAATTAAAAGGTAAGCTTAGGCTTACCTTTTTTTCCACCTGTAAAAAGCAAAACTTAGATCAATAGTGAATCCCTTTTTTAAAAGCGCTATACAAGCGTGTAGTGCAATTGCTATTGATCTATTCAGTGTGGTGCGATGGCTAACCGCTAAGTATTAAAAAGTGCCACTGCCACCAACAAAACCTATTTTTAGGCAATAAAAAAGCCCTCAGAGAGGGCTTTTAAACAATCAACATAGGTTTAAATAAAAACCTCTGCCATTCTTATTTGTTAGATTCATTGTATTCACGCGTTAGTCTTGCGTGCTCACTTAAATCTGTCAGGCCAAGCTTTTCGTAGCTTTTTTCCATCATCTCAAGTGCAGGCTCTAAATAGCTGCTTTGCGAGTAATGCTCAACAACGTACTTACCACGATTAGCGGCCGCTAGGTAAGCTTCACGTTCGTAGTAGTAATTAGCCACTTTTAGCTCGTAACGCGCCATGCGGTTTAAAAGCCACACTAAGCGACGTTTAGCCTCTGGTGCGTAATCACTCTTTGGAAAGCGTTTTACAAGCGTTGATAAATCGGTAAATGCAACACGTGTACGGTTTGCATCGCGGTCAGCTCTGTCTATGCCAAAATACTCTTGGAAGGCATTTTTATCTGCTTTAATGTTAACCAAGCCACGCATGTAGTACATGTAATCTAAATCTTTGTGGTTTGGGTTTAAACGAATAAAGCGGTCAATGGTCGCTAATGCTTGCTCTGTATTACCTGATTGGTAATGGGCATACACTAAATCCATTTGTACTTGCTTTGAGAAAGGGCCAAATGGGTAGCGTGAATCAATAGCGGTTAACAGCTCAATTGCACGGGCGTATAAACCTGAGTCGAGCGTTTGTTTTGCATCTTCATACAAAGCGTGTGCAGATTTGTTAGGAACGCGTTGGATATCTTCTTGGTCAGGCGCAGAAGAACAGGCCCCTAAAGTAAGTACAGAAGCTGAAAAAACAATGGCGAATGCACGTTTCCCTATTTTATTTATCATTTTATTTGTTACCTTCGATGTCTTCGGCTAGGCCACGGCGGTAAAACCGAGTAAACTATGCGTATTATATTATGCTTTTATTAAAAGCGATTCTAACCCAGTCAGGCACAGCTTGCACTGGTAAATTGGGTAAAGTTACTAATGTCAGAACAAATTTCACTTCAAGCCGAGGTTCCTACCGAGTTAGGTGGTAAACGTCTAGACCAAGTATTAGCGCAATTGTTCCCTGATTATTCACGTTCACGTATAAAAACATGGATATTGGATGATAAAATCACCGTTGACGGTGAAATCTATAACACACCACGAGAAAAACTACTCGGTGGTGAAGTTGTAAATGTTGAAACCAGCATTGAAGCACCACGCGAATACGAAGCACAAGATATCAAATTAAACATTGTTTATGAAGATGATGATATTTTGGTTATCAACAAACCTATGGGCCTAGTCGTTCACCCAGGTGCAGGTAACCCAGATGGCACAGTGCTAAATGCATTGCTGCATCATTTTCCGGATATTATTAACGTACCGCGTGCAGGTATTGTGCACCGTCTAGATAAAGACACCACAGGCTTAATGGTGGTGGCTAAAACTATTCAGGCGCAAACACATTTAGTTAAAGCACTGCAAAAACGCGAAAACTTTACGCGTGAATACGAAGCTTTATGTAATGGTACTATGACCGCAGGTGGCATGGTTGAAAAGCCGATTGGCCGTCATCCAACGCAGCGTACACACATGGCAGTTCACGAAATGGGTAAGCCTGCTATTACACATTACCGTGTTGCTGAAAAATTCCGTGCTCATACACGTTTACGCCTTCGCCTAGAAACCGGCCGTACACACCAAATTCGTGTTCATATGGCGTATATAAACCACCCGTTAATTGGTGATAGAGCCTACGGCGGGCGTCCTCGTCCACCTAAAGGTGCTACGCCAGAGCTGTTTGAAATGTTACGTACATTTAATCGCCAAGCCTTACACGCAGTAAAATTGAGTATTGCGCACCCTATTACGGGCGAGATGATGACCTGGCAAGCGCCTATTCCAGATGACATGGTGGCAATGACTCAGGTGCTTAGAGAAGATACCAAAGCTAACCCTAACATAGAGTATTAATGGCTTTTTTGTCAGCACCTTGGCCTAATTTAACCTCGGTAGGTACGCTCAGTACCACACGAGAAGGCGGCGTGTCAAAGCCGCCTTTTAATAGCTTAAATTTAGGCCTACATGTTGATGATGATCCAGAGCATGTGCTAAAAAACCGTGCTTTGGTTGAGCAATCCCTGCCAAACCCGCCACTGTGGCTTAATCAAGTGCATAGTGGCGATGTGCTCTGCGTTGATGCAGATTTTAATTTTCAAACATTACACAGTGCTGATGCGTTGTATACAAAAGTTAAAAATCAGCCTCTTGCTATTATGAGTGCAGATTGCCTGCCTATTCTGTTTGCAAGTCATGATGGCCATGAAGTTGCAGCAGTGCATGGTGGTTGGCGCGGCCTTGAAAAAGGGATCATAAAAAATACGCTTGCCTGTTTTAGCGCGCCTAGTAAGCAAATATATGCGTGGCTTGGGCCTGCTATTGGTGCTGAGCAATTTGAAGTGGGCGCCGAGGTTGCTACGCGATTTATTGCAAAATCCTCGTTGTTTAAAGAGGCGTTTAAATTACAAAGCAATAATAAATACTTGTGCGATATTTACCTAATCGCTCGCATTGAGCTTGAGCAATTAGGCGTTATTAATATTAGCGGAGGCGATTATTGTACTGTTTCTCAGCCATCATTGTTTTTCTCTTATCGGCGAGAAGGTAAAACAGGACGTATGGCAAGTTTGATCTGGCGCAAATAAAACACTATTTCCCCACAATATTCTTCTTAACACCTTGAACAATTCTATTAACATACCCATTTATTAAGCAATTAGTTTATTAAATAGGTAAACCCTCATGCGTTTAGATAGATTCACAAGTAAATTTCAATCTGCGCTTTCAGATGCTCAGTCGCTAGCATTAGGGCGCGATCATCAATTTATTGAACCCGTACATTTAATGTATGCGCTTTTACAGCAAAATGGCTCTAGCGTGCGCGCCTTGCTTGCACAAGCAGGCGTGAGTGCAGATGAGCTCAACACCAAGCTTTCTCAAGAAATAGAAAAGCTGTTTAAAGTTGAAGGAGTAGGGGGCGACGTACAGCTTTCTAATAACATGGCTTCGCTTATTAACTTATGTGATAAATATGCGCAAAAACGTAAAGATAAGTATATTTCGAGCGAATTATTTGTATTAGCTGCCTGTGACGACAAAGGCCCTTTAGGTGATATTTTTAGAGCGCTTAATATCACTGCAACTAAAATAGAAAGTGCCATAAAAGCAATTCGCGGTGGCCAAAAGGTCGATGACCCCAACGCCGAAGAAACCCGACAAGCACTTGAAAAATACACCATTGATTTAACCGAGCGCGCAGAGCAAGGTAAGCTCGACCCCGTTATTGGGCGAGATGACGAAATCCGTCGCACGATTCAAGTTTTGCAGCGTCGTACTAAAAATAACCCCGTGCTTATTGGTGAGCCAGGGGTAGGTAAAACGGCCATTGCTGAGGGGTTAGCGCAGCGCATTATAAATGGCGAAGTGCCAGAGGGCCTAAAAAGTAAGCGTGTTTTATCGCTAGATTTAGGCGCGCTGGTGGCGGGTGCTAAATACCGTGGTGAATTTGAAGAGCGTTTAAAATCGGTGCTCAACGAGCTGGCTAAAGAAGAAGGCCAAGTGATTTTATTTATTGATGAAATTCACACCATGGTGGGCGCAGGTAAAACCGATGGCGCTATGGATGCTGGCAATATGTTAAAGCCAGCGCTTGCTAGAGGGGAGCTACACTGTGTGGGCGCCACTACGCTTGATGAATACCGCCAATACATAGAAAAAGATGCCGCACTTGAGCGTCGTTTTCAAAAAGTATTGGTTGAAGAGCCCTCAGTTGAAGACACCATTGCCATTTTACGCGGCTTAAAAGAGCGCTACGAGTTACATCACTCGGTGGATATTACTGACCCGGCAATTGTCGCCGCTGCGCATTTATCGCACCGTTATATTAGTGACCGACAATTACCAGATAAAGCCATTGATTTAATTGACGAGGCTGGCTCGTCAATTCGTTTGCAAATAGATTCTAAGCCTGAGTCTTTAGATAAGCTTGAGCGCCGTATTATTCAATTAAAACTTGAAGATAACGCTTTAGCTAAAGAAAAAGACGATGCAAGCCAAAAGCGGCGCAGCGAAATGCAGCAGCTCATTACCGACTTAGAAGCGCAATACCGAGAGCTTGATGAAGTATGGAATGCAGAAAAAGCCTCGTTACAAGGCACGCAAGTAATTAAAGCTGAGCTTGAACAAGCGCGCCTTGATTTAGAGGTTGCCCGCCGAGCAAGCGATTTACAGCGTATGTCGGAGCTGCAATACGGAAGAATTCCAGAGCTTGAGCGAAAACTTGATTTAGCCTCGCAAGCTGAAATGCAAGAAATGAGCTTACTAAAAAACCAAGTAGGCGAGGACGAAATTGCAGAAATACTTTCTCGTTGGACCGGGATCCCAGTATCGCGAATGCTGCAAGGTGAGCGAGAAAAACTGTTAAAAATGGAAGAGCAACTTCACAGTAAAGTGATAGGGCAGGACGAAGCAGTTGTTGCGGTCGCGAATGCGATACGACGCTCTCGTGCGGGGCTTGCCGATCCTAATCGACCGATAGGATCATTTTTATTTTTAGGACCCACTGGGGTGGGTAAAACAGAGCTTACTAAAGCGCTTGCAGGTTTTATGTTCGATACAGAAGATGCCATGGTGCGTATCGACATGTCAGAGTTTATGGAAAAACACGCTGTAGCACGTTTAGTGGGGGCGCCTCCCGGTTATGTTGGTTACGAAGAAGGCGGCTATTTAACCGAAGCCGTTCGCCGTAAGCCTTATTCTGTAATTTTGCTTGATGAAATAGAAAAAGCGCATCCCGATGTATTTAATATTTTATTGCAGGTACTCGATGATGGCCGCCTTACTGATGGGCAAGGGCGTACGGTTGATTTTAAAAATACGGTTATTATTATGACCTCAAATTTAGGCTCAGATATTATTCAAGAGCAAGCGGGTACAAACGACTACGCAACGCTTAAGAGCAAAGTTATGAATGTGCTCGTTAACGAATTTAGGCCAGAATTTATAAACCGTATTGATGAAACTGTCGTATTTCATCCGCTTGCCAATGAGCATATTAAAGAAATTGCCGATATTCAGCTTGTTAAATTGCGTGAGCGTTTAACAGAAATGGGCTACTTATTAGAGATCAGTGATGCGGCGCTTGAAAAAATTGCCTCTAGCGGGTTCGACCCTGTTTACGGTGCTCGGCCATTAAAACGAGCTATTCAGCAAACAATTGAAAACCCACTGGCTCAGCAGCTATTAGGGGGGGAGTACAACCCTGGTGATATTGTCGTGATAGATGCAAATGAGCAAGGCCTGATTTTTTCAAAACGCTAATACAGACGCACAATAAGCCGCTAAGCAGGCGGCTTATTGCCTTGCTTTATACTTTAAATGTATAAAGTAGGTTGTTTACTTTTTGAGAGCCGGCAACTAATTCTGCGGCATCTTTAGCAACGTCAAAACTTAAAGCTAAGTTTTCGTTACTCACCTCTTTTATATTATCTACATTATTAGCAATATCATGGCTCACCATCTGCTGCTCCTCTGCAGCCGTCGATATACTATTTGTTAGCAAAGCTATTTCACTAATTTGATTGAATATACTATCGAGCTCTTGGTGTGTTTGCTCGGTTGTTTGTACGCAGCCCTCAGCTTGTAGTTTTGTACTTTGCATTACCTTTGACCAATTAACTAATGTATCTTGTATATCTTTAATCGAGCTGTGAATTTGCCCCGTAGCACTTTGTGTACGAGATGAAAGGGCACGTACTTCATCAGCAACTACGGCAAAACCACGGCCATGCTCGGCTGCTCTTGCGGCTTCTATTGCAGCATTAAGCGCTAGTAAATTAGTTTGCTCAGCAATACCTTCTATCTCATTCATTACTTGGCCTATTTTATCTGCTTCCTGCGCGAGGTTATTAGCCGTATTGGCAGCATGATCTACGTGAGTTGCCAGCTCAGATACCATTTTTTTATTATCAGCAATATGTTGTTTTATATCCGCGCAGCTGTGCTGAGTAGAATTAACTTTGTCGGCGGTAGTTGTTGTACTATTAGAAATCTCACCAATAGTGGCGGTCATTTGCGCCATAGCAGTGGCGATTTGTGTAAGCTGTGTGCTTTGCGCCTCAATGCCTTTTTCGGTGAGCGACGATTTATCATCTAGGTTTTCAGCAATGTTATTAAAGGCATAGGTAGCATCTTTTACGCGCCCTAATACAGTTCTGAGCTTAGCAAGTAGCATTTGCTCTTTATAGTCACTCACACTTAGCGGTGAGTTATCGCAAAAAACATAGCGCGAGATAGAGTCAGAATGCTCTTTATAGGTGTTTAATTTAGCAGGGGTTGCCACTAGCTCTTGATAGTTTAAGGCCAAAATAAGCACGCAAATTAATACGTTGATAACCGCTGCTATGGTTGAAAAGGCAAACCCACTCATTATTAGCCAGCTAAATACAATGGCTAACGTAAGGATTTGGCGCAAGTGTGTGCGTTCTTTAAAATTAAAAGCGGCTTTACCGCTATTTAATTTTTCGTATAGTTTATGGGCTGTTAAAACATGTTTTTTATCTGGTTTTGTACGTACAGATTGATAGCCAACTAACTGATCACCTTCAAAGATAGGGGTTACAAATGCATCAACCCAGTAATAGCGCCCATCTTTACATCGATTTTTTACTATGGCGCGCCATGAGTGGCCGCTTTTTAGCGTACTCCACATTTCTTTAAATGCTGCTTTGGGCATATCTGGGTGGCGCACAATATTATGATTTTTACCAACGAGTTCTTGGGCACTAAAGCCTGCTACATCGCAAAATGCCTTATTTGCATACGTAATGACTCCTCGTAAATCGGTTGTGGATACCAATTGCTGAGCATCACTAAAGTGAACCTCTTCATTTATTAAGCTTTGATTATGACGCATGTTAGTTTTAACCATCCTTTTTAATTAACTTGTCATTGTATTGGGTAAACAAAAAGAGGTGAAGTAAAGGCGCTGCGCTAAATAAAATTGTCATCAAAATTGCGACTTTTTATGATCTATATCAAATACTGCGTTTAAAATGTTAAAGCTTATGAAGAGTAATCTATTAATTCAGGGTCTTTATGTTTTGGGGCGAGTTGATTTTTGGTGGCTGAATTTACAGTAGTGTGTTTGGTTTTTAGGCAAGGAGTAAGAGCAGGACGCGAAAGCTTTGTTCGGTTTTTACTTATTCTTACATGGATGTAAGTCATTAGAATAACGCAGGGCAGTTATCGAGCCCATTAGGTTACAAATATCGCGCTGCGATTGAATCGCCCTTAGTTCAAACAAATTTCAATTCACAAAGGCCAACACGCCCTAGCAAAGCGATTGTATATTAGCGTGAGCAGTGGCAAGATTAGCTTGCTGGTTGATGCTTATTGTATCAAGCGCATGCTCAACAGGGTAAATAGCTAAAAATTTTGAAAAATTATATTGTTCTTAACAATTTAATCTTGAGTATGGGCAATTAGCCCCCATAACCCTAAGATTAAGCCACGTGGCCGAGGAAGCATTTTTTGACTATACATGATTTATCTAGCGCGCTAAACGCGTTATCAGCAACACCGCATCAGCACGCAATTAAAGGGATCAAACGTGGTATTGAGCGAGAGTCGTTGCGTATTAAAGGTAATGGCGCCATTTCCACTTTAGGACATCCTAAAGGCGTAGGTAGTGCATTAACAAACGGACATATTACTACCGACTTTTCAGAGTCATTACTTGAATTTATTACCCCTGTTAGTGAATCAGCGACAGAAACCTTAGCGCAATTAAAAGACCTGCAAAAGTTTACACTTGAGCACATGGGTGATGAGCTTTTATGGCCCATCAGTATGCCATGCTTTATTGAAGATCAAGATGATATCGTACTGGCTCAATTTGGTAACTCAAATACTGCGCGTATGAAAACCCTATACCGTGAAGGATTAAAAAACCGTTACGGTAGTATGATGCAAGCGATTGCGGGTGTTCATTTTAATATTTCTTTTCCAGAAACACTTTGGCAATCTTTACACACCTTAAAGCAAAGTGAGCAAAGCCTAGAAGCATTTATTTCGGATGGTTATTTAGCGCTTATTCGTAATTTTAAACGCGAGCTTTGGTTAATTAGTTACTTGTTTGGTGCCTCACCTGCATTATGTAATTCTTTTTTACAAGGGCGCAAAACTGACCTACCGTTTAAAAAGTTAGGTAAAGGCACACTTTATTTAGAAGTAGGAACCGCGCTACGCTTGGGTGATTTAGGTTACACCAACAGTGCGCAATCTTCATTACGCGTAATGTATAACTCGCTTGATGAGTACGTTTCTGGGCTTAAAAAAGCAATCAACACGCCTTCTGACTTATACGGCGATATTGATGACTACACCACAGCAACACCTAAGCAGCTTAATAAAAATATTCTGCAAATCGAAAACGAATTTTATTCGCCGATCCGCCCTAAACGTAATGCTAAAAGTGGTGAAAAACCAACGGATGCATTATTAAGAGCAGGCATTGAATATGTTGAAATTAGAGCGCTGGATGTAAACCCGTTTAGTGAAACCGGCATTGATATAGAGCAAATTCATTTTTTAGATGTGTTTTTAACGTATTGTTTGTTAAAAGACTCTCCAGAAATGCAGTGGAAAGAGCAAGCCCGCAGCACTGAGAATTTAGATACAGTGGTTAATCAGGGGCGTCAGTTAGGTGTTATGCTTAACGACAACAACCAACAGCGTACGTTACAAAGTTGGGGGAGAGAAATTTTTGACCAACTAAGTGAAGTCGCTGAGCATATGGATAAGGCGTATGGAGTGACCTATTACAGCGAAACCATCGCACAAATGGCTACTTGGGTTGATAACCCAGCGCTGACTTTTTCAGGGCGTTATGTGCGCGAGCTAGAAAGTGCGGGTATAGATAACGGTTTATTTGCTATTCAATTGGCTAATAAATATAAGCAAAGCCATGCGCACGCCAACTACAATGTGTTTTCTAAAGAATGGCTAGAGCAACAAGTTGTACTCTCGGATAAAGCGCGAGAAGAAATAGAGAGCGCCGACACGCTAAGCTTTACTGACTTTTTAGATGAATATTTTAATGCCAAAGCACCCGCTTAAGCTTTTTTAAGCAAAAAAAACGCAGCCCAAGGTGGCTGCGTAAATATTCTTCAGGGATGAAACAATGCTATACTGCTGCATTCATATACTCAGACCCACGCTTTTTTAAAAAGTTCAGTGAGATCTTATAAAAATGAAAAAAAATGCAATTATTTTATCTTTTGCCCTCTCTTTAGCTGGGTGTGCCACTGCGCCGCCAAAGCAACCTAATGATCTTTGTAAAATTTTTGAAGAAAAGTCAGACTGGTACTTTGATGCAAAAGATGCACAAGAAAAATGGGGCTCACCTAAACATGTTCTTATGAGCATGATGTACCAAGAAAGTTCGTTTCGTCATGATGCCGCACCACCCATGGAGTATTTTTTATGGATAATTCCAACTGGGCGTGCCAGTGATGCTTACGGGTACTCACAAGCAAAAACTCCAACTTGGTCTGACTATATTCGTGAAACGGGTAACAGTGGGGCTGATAGAGATGATTTTGACGATGCAATCGACTTTATGGCATGGTTTGTTTATAAAACACATAAAGTAAATGGTATCTCTAAATGGGATGCTTACGCCCAATACTTAAATTATCACGAAGGGTGGGGCGGTTATAAGCGCGGTACCTATAAAAAGAAAAAGTGGCTAATGAGTGTTGCTAATAAAGTAAAACACCGCGCAAGCCGTTATGGTGCGCAGCTTAAACGTTGTGAAGAGGAACTTGATAAAGGCTGGTTTGAGCGACTGCTTTTTGGCTAACTACATATCTTAAAAGCAAAAAAAAGGAGCCAAGGCTCCTTTTTTTAATGCATTATTTACACTTACAACTTACGTTGATTTGGCTTAATTTTTACCTGTTTGATCATATTCTCTTTTACCTCTAACACCTCAACAGGGTAGCCGGCTATTTTAAGGCTTAAATTAGCATCTGGAATATCTTCTAGGTATTCTACAATTAAACCGCTGAGTGTTTTAGGGCCATCAAGAGGAAACTCCCAGCCCATCTCTTTGTTTAAGTCGCGCACGTTAGCGCCGCCATCAACAAGGTAAGAGCCATCGCTTTGTGTGGTCACTTCTTCACTTGGCGTACGTGTTTGCGTGGTAGTAAAATCGCCAACCACTTCTTCAAGAATATCCTCAAGGGTTACGAGACCTTGTATGTCGCCATATTCATCAACCACTATACCAATACGTTCTTTTGATTGTTGGAACTTTAATAGCTGGGTATTTAGGGACGTCCCCTCAGGAATAAAGTAAATCTCACGTACAGCACGCAATAATGACGGTTTATCAAATTGCTCTTTGGTTAAAAGACGAAGAGCGTCACGCGAATGGATAAAACCTACCGCGTCATCAATATTGTCGCGATAAAGTAATACACGGGTGTGCTGAGCATGAGTTAATTGGCGGCTAATGAGCTTCCAATCGTCATTAATATCAATCGCCACTATTTCGTTACGAGGGATCATAATATCTTCAACGGTCACTTGCTCTAAGTCTAAAATAGAGGTCAGCATGCTTTGGTGACGAGCTGGCAGTAATGCGCCTGACTCATTCACCACTGTTTTAAGCTCTTCTTTACTCATGCTGTGCTCATCTATTTGTGCTGAGCTGATACCAAATAGACGTAAAATACCGTTGGTCATCCAGTTAACAACAACCACAAACGGGAATAGTATTTTGAGTAATCCTTTGAGAATTATAGAGCTTGGAAAGGCTACTTTTTCAGGGTACAACGCAGCAAGCGTTTTTGGGGTTACTTCTGCAAATATTAGTACCACTAGCGTTAACACTCCGGTTGCAATACCAATACCTAAATCACCGTATAAACGAATACCAATGATAGTAGCTACCTGGGCAGCAGCGATATTTACAAGGTTGTTACCAATTAATATTAGGCCAATGAGTCTATCAGGACGGCTAAGTAATTTACTGACTCGTTTAGCTGCGCGATGTTCCTCTTTTGCAAGGTGGCGCAAGCGTATACGATTAATTGACATGATCCCGGTTTCTGAACCCGAGAAATAAGCAGAAAAAAGCACCAATAAACCTAAAATGATAAACAAGGTACTTGTCGATATGTCGTCCAACGATGGATCCTTTTTTTATAAACCAATGCGTATTAAGCTAGAGTGAGCTGACAGAGTCAAGTTAAAACTTATTTAACACCACTTCTTGTATAAAACGGCTGCCAAAATAAGCAAGTGTGAGGATAAATGCAGCGACCATGATGGTAATAACCACAGGTTTTCCACGCCAGCCTTTTTTCATATGCCCAAGCGCCACAGTTACAAAAATAACCCATGCGACAAGCGATAAAATGGTTTTATGGATAAATTCTTTTGCAAACATCCCATCCAAAAACACAAACCCCGTTAATAAGGCAAAGGTAAGTAACACCGTACCTAAGTTTAATAGTTGATAGAGCTGACGTTCTACCACCATTAATGGTGGCAAATGACTATGCACAATTGCTAAATCTTTACGTTTTAAGCGTTTATCAATAAAGTAAAACTGCACGCCGTATAAAGTGGCAATAATTAACACGCAATATGCTAACAGTGATAGCGATATATGTGTGATAAGGCCTATTTCAATATTAAAGCTTTGTAATAAAATATGGTGCGGTATAAACAAACTTGCAATGGTGAGTAGGGCTGCAAAGCCATAGACAACCGGTAACAGCAATGTAGCAGGGAACTTTAACGACACCGCAGTAACCGACACCACAATAACCCAGCAGGTCAGCAGTGCAACATTAACAATACTTAAATCTTGCCCGTCGGAGCGAAACACCGAATTAACCAACAGCAGCATGTGCGCTAGTATAGCCACGGTACTTAAAATAACCGTTACCTTTTGGCTAGGACCTTGTTGATGAAACAGGCGTGTTAACACGTGAGACGTTGCTAACACATAAAATAAACTGGCAATAATAGTTAAACTAATAATCAGCATTGTGCTTGGGCCACTTATAATTAGAGTCAAATAATTCTTGTTGTTATAAGCACATTGTATTTTATAGCAAAGCAATTGCATAGACCTAAAAAAAGAAACTCAATAAGCTGTGCTTCAATACTGTATTGTGCGCCATCATTTACGGTATACTGTTTTTAATTGAAATTTAATACTATTGCTCCCATCTAATAAGTAAAATGCAAATAAGCGTGAGCTTATTGGGTCAATATAAACGTCTTATCGGAACCGTTACATGTTTGAGAACCTCCAAGAACGATTAGGTAAAACCTTAAAAAATATTAGTGGCCGCGGCCGTTTAACAGAAGACAACATTAAAGACACGCTACGTGAAGTACGTATGGCGTTTTTAGAAGCTGATGTTGCGTTGCCTGTTGTTCGCGAGTTTGTAAAGCAAGTTAAAGAACGTGCCGTAGGTGTTGAAGTAACTAAAAGCTTAAGCCCTGGCCAAGTATTTATAAAAATAGTGCGCGAAGAGCTTGAAAAAGCGATGGGTGAAGCCAACGAAGAGCTTAGCCTAAATGCACAGCCGCCAGCTGTTGTTATGATGGCTGGTTTGCAAGGTGCGGGTAAAACAACCAGTGTTGGTAAGCTTGCTAAGTTTTTAAAAGAGCGTAAGAAAAAGTCAGTGCTAGTTGTTAGTGCCGATGTATACCGTCCGGCGGCTATTAAACAGCTTGAAACACTTGCCAGCGAAGTTGACGTGGATTTTTTCCCAAGTGATATTTCGCAAAAGCCAGTAGATATCGCCACCGCTGCTATTTCTCATGCTAAAAAGAAATTTATAGACGTTGTTTTAGTTGATACCGCCGGCCGTTTGCACGTAGATAACGAAATGATGGGCGAAATTAAAGACCTTCATAAAGCAATCAACCCAATCGAAACATTATTTGTGGTTGATGCAATGACGGGTCAAGATGCGGCGAATACCGCTAAAGCATTTGATGAAGCGCTACCTCTAACCGGTGTTATTTTAACTAAAACAGATGGTGATGCACGCGGTGGTGCTGCTTTATCTATTCGTCATATTACCGGCAAGCCAATTAAATTTATGGGTGTGGGTGAGCGTACAGATGCACTAGAGCCTTTCCATCCCGATCGTATCGCATCGCGTATTTTAGGCATGGGGGATGTACTTTCATTAATCGAAGAAGTCGAAATGAAAGTCGATAAGGAAAAAGCAGCTAAAGTCGCTGAAAAAGTATTTAAAGGCAACGGCTTTACCCTTGATGATTTTGCAGAGCAATTAAAGCAAATGAAAAATATGGGTGGCATGATGTCGATGCTAGATAAGCTGCCTGGTATGCAAAACTTACCCGATGCTGTAAAAGGCCAAATGGGTGACAAAACCTTCATTCAAATGGAAGCAATCATCAGCTCTATGACCAAACAAGAGCGTGCGCGTCCTGAGATTATTAAAGGCTCTCGTAAAAAACGTATAGCCGCAGGCTCTGGTACACAGGTACAAGAGATAAATAAACTGCTAAAACAGTTTACGCAAATGCAAAAAATGATGAAAAAAATGAAAGGTAAAGGCGGCATGCAAAAAATGATGCGCGGCATGAAAGGCATGTTACCACCTGGAATGATGGGTGGCGGTGGCCCTAAATTTTAATGTAGCGCTTAAATAGCCGCTATATAATGTATAACAAAAGGGCTAATTGGCCCTTTTTTGTTGAATAAATTATGCGCGTGGTGCATGATAATCTATTAATTGTGGCTCAGATCACAGTTTAACCTACTAAAGTGGCTTTTTGCTTCACTTCTTACTTGCATTGTTGCTAAAAACTCGTACAATTCCCCAGCTCCCCATACTGGGGAGTAAATCTTATTAATGAAAACAGTCAATCTATTTAGAGGACGGTATGGTAACTATTCGTTTGCAACGTGGTGGCGCTAAAAAACGCCCTTTCTATCAAATTGTGGTTGCGGATAGCCGTTTCTCGCGTGACGGTCGCTTCATCGAGAAAATTGGTTTCTTTAACCCAATTGCTTCAGGTCAAGAAGAAAAACTTCGTTTAGATTTACCTCGTGTTGATCACTGGGTAGGTCAGGGCGCAGGTCTTTCTGATCGTGTAGCTAAGTTAGTTAAAGACGCTCGTAAAGCGGCTTAATAGGCGTAAGTGTAACCATGAGTCAAGAGAACACCTCATCAATTATTGTCGTAGGAAAGCTCGGTGCCCCATATGGTATAAAGGGCTGGCTTAAGGTACATTCATTTACTGATGATCCCCAAGGGATCTTCGATTTCAGCCCGTGGTTGATAGGGCAACAAGGTAAATGGCAGACCTTAGAAGTGGTCGACTGGCGTCGCCACAACAAAGGCTTTATCGCTAAAATTGCGCAAGTAAACGACAGAGACGAAGCAATGGCTTATACCCATGCAGAAATATCTGTTGATTCAGCGCAATTACCAGAACTCCCGCAAGGCGAGTTTTATTGGCGAGATCTCATTGGCATGTCGGTTGTAACTGATAAAGGTTACAATTTAGGCACTGTTGATGACCTGATGGAGACAGGATCGAATGACGTACTGGTTGTTAAGGCAAACAGTAAAGATGCATTTGGTCAAGCTGAGCGTTTGATTCCTTTTTTAACTGATTCAGTAATTAAAGAAGTTAAATACGAAGCGAGAGAAATTACCGTAGACTGGGATCCTGGGTTTTAATGACTCAAACTAGTTCATTATGGGTAGGGGTGATAAGCCTTTTCCCAGACATGTTTGATGCTATTACACACCAAGGTGTCACTGGTCGCGCAGTGAAAAATGGCTTAATTGACTTTAACTGCTGGAATCCACGTGACTATGCTTTAGATAAGCACAGAACCGTAGATGACCGTCCTTACGGGGGCGGCCCAGGTATGTTAATGATGGTTGAACCATTAAAACAAGCCATTCTTGAAGCTAAAAAAGCGGCAGGTGATGGCGCAAAAGTAATTTATATGTCCCCGCAAGGGCGCAAATTAGATCAGCAAGGGGCTAGCGAACTCGCAAACTCTGAAAAGCTGATTTTGATTGCCGGTCGCTATGAAGGTATAGACGAGAGAATAATAGAGTCATACGTTGACGAAGAATGGTCAATTGGTGATTTTATTTTGAGTGGTGGTGAATTACCTGCCATGACATTAATTGATGCAGTAGCGCGATTAGTGCCAGGCGTGTTAGGTCATAACCAGTCAGCAGAGCAAGACTCATTTTCGGATGGCTTGCTAGATTGTCCTCACTATACACGGCCAGAAACATTGGACGACAAACAGGTGCCTGCTGTACTACTCAGTGGAAACCACCAAGAGATAGCAAAATGGCGGCTTAAGCAGTCATTAGGCAGAACTTGGCTACGACGTCCTGACTTGTTGCATAACCTAGCTCTGACTGAGGAGCAAGCGGTATTACTCGCACAATTTCAGCAAGAGTACCAAAAAGCTTGTGGCTAGAAGACAGTTACACCTAGGAAAGTGAGAAACATAATGGCAAAAGTAAACCAAAATATTATTAAAGCGCTTGAAGAAGAGCAGCTTAAAACAGACGTACCAGCATTCGGCGCTGGTGATACAGTAGTTGTACAGGTACGTGTAAAAGAAGGTAACAAAGAGCGTCTACAGGCCTTTGAAGGTGTTGTAATCGCTAAGCGTAATCGTGGTCTTCACTCAGCATTCACAGTTCGTAAAATTTCGAGCGGTGAAGGTGTTGAGCGTGTATTCCAAACGCACAGCCCTCTTATTGATAGCGTAACAGTTAAGCGTCGCGGTGCGGTTCGTCGTGCTAAGCTTTACTACCTACGTGAGCGTTCTGGTAAATCTGCACGTATTAGAGAAAAACTTAACTAATACGCGCTGTTTATCAACGCAAAGAAAACGGGTTGCAGCCTCACGGTTGCAACCCGTTTTGGTTTTTAAGCATTAAATAACATACTACCTCTTCACAAAAGCATCCCTCTGTATTAAGTAATCTTCACTCTCGTTGTTACATTAGCCTTTTAACCCATACTTGATCCTGTTAGTATTTAACGTATTGATTAGTTTACTTAAATGTAAATATATATTTACGAAATGAGTTGTTTATAGGTGGAATGAGAAACGTGGCTGAATTAAGTGATTTATCACAATTACGAGATGGCATAGATGAGTGCGATGCGCAATTAGTTGCTTTACTTGCAAAGCGAAATGCAATAACCCAAAAAATTGGTGCTATTAAGCAGCAAAATGGCGCCCCCCTGCATGCCCCTGAAAGAGAAGCTACTTTGCTAGCGGCTCGTCGTGATGAAGCGATTAAACAAGGAGTCAGCCCTGAACTTGTTGAAGACATATTAAGGCGCATGATGCGCGAAGCCTATCAAAACCAACAAGCTAAACTTGCCTGTGCAGCCCCTGATTTATCACCTATTGTAATTGTAGGTGGGCAAGGGGCAATGGGCCAGTTATTTGCTCAGCAGTTTATTCGTTCAGGTTATGAAGTTAAGATTTTAGATAAAGATCAGCAAAACGATGCTAAAGCCATTTTAACTGGCGCAAAATTAGTGATGATCAGTGTGCCTATCAATGCACTTGAGGCCGTTGTTGCTAAGCTACCTAAACTTGATGATGACTGTTTGCTTGTTGATATTACCTCAGTTAAGCAATCACCCATTAAGGCATTAAAGGCGGCGCACTCTGGGCCCGTTGTTGGCCTGCACCCTATGTTTGGCCCTGATATTTCTCACTGGGTTAAACAAACCGTTGTTGTGTGTGAAGGCCGAGCGCATGATGCTGCAAAAGGCTTACTACAGCAGTTGCAAGTATGGGGTTGCCAACTTGTAGAGCTAGATGCTAAAAAGCATGATGAAGCAATGCAAATAATACAAGTAATGCGCCACTTAACGACCTTTGTTTATGGGCAGTTTTTAGCAAAGCAAAGCCATACGCTTGAGGAACTAAGAAGCTGCTCGTCTCCTATTTATCAGTTAGAGCTGATGATGGTAGGGCGCTTATTTGCACAATCTCCTGAGCTATACTCAGATATAATGTTGGCCCAGTTTGATAATGTTGAGAGTTTATTAGCGCAATACCAAGAGACCTTTGCACAAACTCTTGAAAAGCTAAAAGCGGGAGATAAAGGCGCACTCATCGATGCATTTGCTGATGCTAAAGCGTATTTTTCAGATTCTACCGCGCACTTTTTAACGCAAAGCCGTAGCCTGCTAAATAAAGCAAATGACGCCAAGGTATTAGATTAAAAGGGTTAAAAATGTGTAGTTACTTAAGCTATACGTTGAAAGCATTTTAAATGAGCGATTAAAAAAGGGCCTACTTAGGCCCTTTTTAGTATTTGCGTGTTAGGTTAGGTATTTACACTCACAGCTTGTAAAGACTCACTTTGATAACAGCCTAAAACGCGCACATATTGAGTATGCTCTTTTAGCTCCTCTAAGGCATGTTGTACTTGGCTATCGGCAAGGTTTGCTTCTAAGTCCACATAAAACACTTCTTCCCACGGGTTACCCGGTACAGGACGAGACTCTAGTTTAACTAAGTTTATTTGATGTTGCTTAAACACCATTAACGCATCAGCCAATGAACCTGCTTGTTGTTTAGTGGCCATAATAAGGCTGGTTTTAGTCGGTATTTGTTTAGATACCTGCAGAGGTTTGCGCGCCACAACGATAAAGCGGCTGTGGTTTTCACTTTGATTCGCAAGGTTTGATTTAATCACTTCAAGGCCAACGTTTTTACCTGCCTGCGCTGAGCCAATAGCCGCACTATTTGGCGTATTTAAAGCTGACTGTAGAGCACTTGAGGTTGAATCACAGGTTTCATGTTGTAAATCACCGAGGCCTTGTAAAAAGCGACTACATTGAGCAAATGGCTGAGGATGGGCATAAATTTTAGTTAATTGGCTTAATTCGGTATCTGGCGTGGCAAGTAAGCAGTGCTCTACACTGTGTGTAACTTCACCTACAATTGATACTTGAGCATGCTGTAATAAATCAAATACTTCGTTAATACTGCCCGAGCTGGTGTTTTCTATAGGCAGCAAACCAAAATCCGCTTGGCCATTTTCTACTTTGCCCGTAATTTCATCAAACGAGGTACAGCCAATTTCGACTAACTTACCAGGGCGGCGGCTAAAGTATTTATGACACGCTAGCTGACTGTACGTGCCTTGCCCGCCTAAATAAGTAACGCGATGTGTTTCGCTTAATGCATCGGGGTTTAAGTTTTTTTGCAGCATGGCTTGCTGATGCAGCACAGAGTCTTCCAAAATGGTTTGAAAAACGTTATTTACATAATACGCATCTAGACCAAGCGACTTGCCATAACCAATCAGCTTTTCGAGTAAGGCTAGTTCGCGCGCTTCATCACGAATCGGTTTGTTATTCGCAATTTTATACTCAACAACACCATGGCTAATACGGCGGCGCTTAGCTAATAACACCAATAGATCGGAGTCTATTTCGTTAATATCGTGTCTGAGCGCGTTTAAAACATCGTTGGTCATTTTGGTTTCCTCATTCCAAAAATAAGTTGCTTAGTGCAACTAAAACAAAAAAGCCTCCCAAGTGGGAGGCTTTGCTATTCGATTGATTTTATCTCACAAACAGTTCAGCCTCTTTTATATAAAGAAGCTAAAAAAAGAAAAAAAAGTGCAAGATAAGATAATTTTCATGCTGTTAATGTATGAGGTGTTACTAGCAAAGTCAACAAGCAAGCCAGTTTAAATAGACATAATGAATAATTATCAGCTCCTAGCTAACATTTAGATAAAATTTACAAATAGTTTATAAATATGAATAGGGATCTGGTATATTTCAGGTATTAGCTAAAAATAACAACAACTAAAATAGTAAGGTTGGCCTGTGGTGTATAGACGCCCTCCATCGCGTTTTGGACTAAATTCTTTAAGTGTAAAGCTGTCGTTGCTTATATCTGCAATTTGTTTAATTGCCGGTGTGTGCGCTGCCGCGCTGATGCTTAAATCTGAAGAAAAACAATTAGTTTTCGAAGAGCATGAAGTACTTAAAAGCTCCACCGAATTACTTATCAGGCAATTTGACGCACTAATCAAAACAAAATCAGTCGTTGCCAAACAGGCTAATAATGTTGTGTCGGAGCAGCTATTTAGTGATAGTTCAGCAATCAATTTATCTAACAAAACCCAGTTACAATTTAATAGCGACGGCACTATACGCAGTGCATCGAGCGACGGCCTTTCAGCCGCATTTCTTCCTCAGCAGCATTATTCTCCTTTTTATAAGCGTTTATTTAATAACTCAGAGTCGTTATGGAAAGTCATTTCACCAACCTTAATTCACGACTTTTTTAATTTTTATATGATCACCAAAGACGATTTCATCCGTGTCTCGCCTCCCAATTGGGCGTTAAACGCACCGGCTGAACTCAGAGGCTCTAATGGTGCAACATTTAAGTATGTACAAAGTGATTTAAACCCCAGCAGAGAACCCGTTTGGTCTAAGGTTTATTACGATAAAGTATGGCATAAATGGGTTATTAGTTTGCTTGTCCCCTTGTATGTTGATAATGAATTTTTAGGCGTGACCGGCAGCGATATAGATTTAAACACGCTGATTTCATTTTTACCTGTGGGCGATAAAGAAAAACATTTACTGGTATTTGATAAAAAAGGCCAGCTGCTTGCGCACCCGAGTCTTAACCCGGCGCTACAAGCAAGTTATGGCAGCAAAGATAAAACAATAACAACAAACGAATTTGTTAATCCGCAATTGCAAGCCATTATAAATGAAGCAATTACCATGAAATTACCAGAGTATGCTAATTCGTTTGTACAAAACGATGAAGCACACATTATTAATATTCGTAAAATTGATAAATTAGACTGGTATATTGGGGTTTATAAAAAACGCTCATCAACGCTCTCTGCTCTGCAAGATTTAAAACTGAAGTTTTTTGGCTTGTTTGTGCTTTATGCGGTCTTGGTTGCCTTATTGTTACACCAAGCGCTGTATCAGCTAGTGCTTCGCAGAATTCACACATTAGTACATGCAGTTACTGGCTTTGGTAAAGGGCAATTACTAACCGAATTCCCGCCAGAGAACAAAGACGAAATAGGCACGCTAAACGGCTCATTTAGAGATATGACCGTAGAAATTCGTAAGCTTATAGATGGGTTAAACCAGCGAATTACAGAAAAAGAAATTGCCGAGAAAGCCGCTAATAGGCTCTCTAAAGCCGTTGCCTTCTCAGGAACCGGTGTGGTGATCACCGATGAAAACTTTGTTATAGAATACGTTAACCCCAAAATGCTTGAGATGACAGGCTACCCAGAGAGCCACTTTAACCGCGCGCCGCTGTTGAATATTATCGCATCTGAGATGGCCATTTTGGTTGAAGATATCAATATCGACCTTCGCAGTAGAAACTACTGGCGTGGTGATACCTTGATTCAGGGCAATGATAAACAGCCTATTTGGGTATCGTTAAGTGTTTCTCCTATTCGCGAAGACGGCGGTGAGATCACCAGTTATGTAGCCTCCGCACAAGATATTTCGTTTGTTAAAGAAAGCCAGCGCAAAATGGAGCAGCTTGCGTACTTTGACACGTTAACGGGCTTAGCAAACCGAACCTTTTTTAGAATGCAGCTGCGTAAATCAATGGCTTTGGCTGAGCGCGGCCATTATGCGTTTGCACTTTTTTACTTTGATTTAGATGAATTTAAACGCATTAACGATACGTTAGGCCACGATGCAGGCGATCAGCTACTAATTGAAGTTGCTAACCGCCTTAAAACACGCTTACGCGCCGAAGATACAATTGCCCGCCTAGGGGGCGACGAATTTGCTGTATTACTCAGTGGTATTGAAAGCCAAGAGCATGCCAGTGATGTCGCAAATACTATTCAAAAAACACTTAATGTGCCTATAAAGCTTGGCAATAACGAAGTAATAGTCAGCGCCAGTATCGGTATTACAATGGCCCCTTACGATAGCCTAGAAGAAGATCAGCTTTTAAAACATGCTGATTTAGCAATGTATGAGGCAAAAGCAAAAGGGCGTAATACTTACCACTTTTATAGCCAAGAGCTTAACGCGGCTGCCAATGAAAGGCTGTTCATTGAAAACGAATTACGCCATGCAATTAAAGAAAAACAGTTTGAGGTTTATTATCAGCCGCAAATAAACTCATTAACTCAGCACGTTGTAGGCTATGAAGCGCTACTACGCTGGTTCCACCCTGTAGAAGGGCTTATATCGCCGACCAAGTTTATTCCTATTGCTGAGGCAACAGGACTCATTGTTGAACTCGGTGAGTGGGTATTACAGCAATCGTGCGATTTTGCGGTGCGTTTAGCGCAAGATGGACGAGATAACAACGTATCTATTAATTTATCGGCACGTCAGTTTAAAGACGCTAATTTAGTGCCCATGCTCAGCAGTATTATTAAACAAACCGGGGTAAGTGCTAAGCGGTTACACTTGGAGCTTACCGAAAGTATGCTAATGGGCAATGTTGAAGCTGCCATTACGCAGTTACACGAACTAAAAGCACTGGGTATTTCAATATCGATTGATGATTTTGGTACTGGCTATTCGTCGCTAAGTTACTTAAAACGATTCCCGGTCGACATATTAAAAATTGACCGCTCGTTTGTAAAAGATATCCCTGCAGATTCTAATGACATGGAAATTACCGCCGCTATTATAGCCATGGCGCAAAAGCTTAAATTAGACGTAGTTGCAGAAGGGGTTGAAACGATTGAACAAGTAGAGTTTTTGCAAAATAATAATTGTTATATTGTGCAAGGGTTTTATTACTGCAAACCGATTGCTGAGAGCGAACTGCCAGCGTTATACAAAAAATTAAACGATGCGCCTAACCTTGCTAGTAGCAAATAAAAGGTTGCGGGTTTAGCCACCCGCAATTTTTACTTTAAATTTAAGGGTTTCTAAAATCCCTTTTAGTTTTTCGCGATCATCGCCTTGAACTTCAATAATGCCTTCTTTTACCGCGCCACCTTGGCCCATTTTACTTTTTAAGGTTTTAGCTAGCTTTTTTAGATCGTGCGTTTTTGGATCTATACCCACAACCAACATCACACCTTTACCTTTTCGGCCCTTAGTTTGGCGCTCTATGCGGATAAAGCCATCTTTAAATAGTTTTGCAGTGGGTTCTTGCTCAACCTTTGGCTGGCTAATTCGGCCCATATCGGTTGAATATACTAAGCGGTTATCACTCATAATTTACCTAAATAAACGTTTTTATTGATGTATTAAATAATAACAAATTTGCTGGCGAGTGTTTTTATTTTTGCTAAATACTTTTAACAGGTTATATTTAGGTCAAAGGAAATATTATTGGAGTTTATAATGAGTTTAACAAAGAGTTTATCGGTTGATGAAAGTACTTTAACGATACAAATTAAAGGCAAATTTGACTTTAATTTAGTGCAATCATTTCGCCAAGCCTATGCCCAAATTGAGCCTAAAACAAATAAAGTGATTATCGATTTAAGAGAGACCGACTACATGGATAGCTCTGCTCTTGGTATGTTGCTTAACATGAAAAAAACCATTGAAAGCCAGGTACAAACAATAGAGATCAGTAATTGTCAGCCTCAGCTTAAAAAAATACTGCAAATATCACGTTTTGATAAGAAGTTTGATATTAACTAATGACCCACGTACTTATTGTTGACGATCAGGCGCTTAATCGCATCCTGCTCGAAAAAATGCTGCTCGAAGAAAACTATAAAATATCAATTGCGTTTAACGGCCTAGAAGCACTTGAGGTGTTAGAAAAAGAAGCGATTGATATTGTTCTACTCGATGTACTTATGCCGGTAATGGATGGCTTTGAAGCTGCAAAGCTGATAAAGCAGCGATACAACGACGTTTATCTACCTATTATTTTTATTACTTCGCTTGAAGATCAAAGCAGCTTTGAGCGTTGTTTAGAAGTAGGCGGGGATGACTTTATTCAAAAGCCGTTTGAAAAAGTAATTTTAAACGCAAAAATTAAAGCGCACAGTCGTACACGCGAATTAAGTAAAAAAGCCCATCAACAAAACACCTTACTTGAGTATCATCGCAATCAAATAGAGCGCGAGCACGAAATAATTGAGCACATTTTTAATAACTCGCTCGAAAACCAAGATAAGTTTAAAGACCATTTAGACTTTAGCCTTTCTCCTGCTTCTATGTTTAACGGTGACATGTTTTTAGTCGCGCAAAGCCCAATAGGCAATTTATATTGCATGTTGGGTGATTTTACCGGGCATGGGTTAGCGGCCGCGATTGGAGCATTACCTGCATCACGGGTGTTTTATACTATGGTGCAAAAAGGCATGGCTGTTAACGATATCGCCTCTGAGATCAATATATTACTGCATAATTTACTGCCAGAGCACATGTTCTGCGCGGCGACTATTATTGAGCTCAGTGCCTCGGGAAAAAGTATTTCAGCATGGCTTGGTGGCTTACCAGATGCGTACTTAATAAATACCGATGGTGAAGTAAAGCAAACGCTTGAGTCGCAACATATGGCGCTGGGGATTTTAGACCGCGATGAATTTGAATATGAACTAATTAATTTAGAAGTTGATAAAAACACCCGTTTAGTGCTTTCAACCGATGGCATAATAGAAACTAACAACGACGCCGATATTTTTTACGGTGAGCAGCGCTTTTTAGCAGCACTTAAAAGCAAGCCGATGATCAGCAGTCAGCGTGTTATAGATAATGTAAATACCTTTGCCAATGGCAGTGAGCAATTAGACGACTTAAGCTTAGTGCTGCTTAATTGTTTGCCGCTAACCCCAGAGCCTGAGGCCAAAGAGGCGTATTCTAATTTGGCATTTAACTTTTCACTTAGCTTGAACGCGCAGCAAATTAAATGCACAGACCCTGTGTATGATGTTGTTAACGTATTAAGCAGTGTTGAGGGGCTTAGATCGCATCGCTCAAATATATTTTTATTGCTCTCTGAGGCGTATAACAATGCACTTGATCACGGCGTGTTAGGCCTTGATTCAGACATAAAAAAACAAGACGATGGCTTTTTTAAATACTATGAATTAAGAGAGCAAGCACTGAGTAAAATGAAAGAGGCGATGATTATTATTGATATGCGTTATTGCCCAGATACTTTGTGTTTGTACTTTATTATTTGTGACTCGGGTAGGGGGTTCTCAAGTGACTCCTCTACACGTACCGAACTCAACGCAGAGTTTGGCCGTGGCTTATCGTTACTCGAAGAGGTGGCAGAAAAAGTCACGTATAACGCAAGTGGTAACCAAGTCGAAATGTGTTACAAGTTGCTATAGCTCAGAAAAAATTTCCATGTTATTATCTAAAAAATTTTAGATGTATGGATGGCCAAATGATTTCTTCTTACCTTGATATTGCGCAATTAAATATAGACCCACAATTAATTGCCAAAGAGCTAGAGCAGCTAGAACAGTATATTGCGGCAAGCGCGCTGCCGTCTGTACGTTGGGAGTATCAAATTCCTGAACTCGGTGAAGGCGGTGCGTGTAGTTTGTTTGGTTATTTACAAGATGAGCCATTTAAACTTACTGATCACGTGAGCGCGACTTCACAAAACGAGCAAAAACTAGCAAACCTACAAAATATAGTTAATTACATAGAGCAGCAAACTCAGGTCGATTGGTATGGTATTTATCAAGCCGTTGATACAGCTCAGGGTCCGCAATTATTAAAGCTGGCGTATCAAGGTGCGCCAAGCCGTCCACTGTTTCCTCTTACTGAAGCATTTGCAGCAGGCAGCAATAATGTACAAGTTGCATTGTCTAAGCGCGGGCGTGTAATTAACAACGTAGAAAACTATTTAGCTCAAGGTGGCGAGTATTATACGTGCGACCCTAAAGTGAAAGCTGAAACCTGTTTACCCTTATTTAATGAGCAACATGAATGCGTCGGTATTATAGATGCAGAGGCATTTAGTAACGACTTTTTTGATAGCCGTACACTGGCTGTATTAGTTGCGTGCTGCATTAAAATTCCTCACTTTCTAGTGTAAATATCACTAGCCAAGAAGGTAAGCTTTTATGTTAAGCTTACTACAACAGCCAACCCCTAATTAATGATAAGAGATAGCTAATGTTCTCAGAATTAAAACCATTACCAACAGATCCTATTCTTGGCCTTATGGCAGCCTATAAACAAGATACAAACCCTAACAAGATTGATTTAGGTGTAGGTGTCTATAAAGATGAGCAAGGCAACACACCGGTATTAAAAGCGGTAAAAAAAGCTGAAGCATTTCGTTTAGAAAACGAAACAAGCAAATCTTACATTGGTTTAGCGGGTAACTTAGACTACTGTCAAAAAATGGAAAACCTATTACTAGGTGAGCATCAAGCACTTTTAGCAAACCGCGTACGTACTGCACAAGCACCAGGTGGTACAGGTGCACTTCGCGTTGCCGCTGAATTTGTTAAGCGTTGCAATAAAGACGCAACAGTGTGGGTAACTACGCCAACATGGGCAAACCACATTAGCTTGTTTGAAGCTGCGGGCTTAAACGTTAAAGAATACCCGTACTACGATTACGAAAACAAAGATTTATTGTTCGACGACATGATAAACACCCTTAAGCAAGTACCAAAAGGAGATATTGTGCTACTTCATGCTTGTTGTCATAACCCAAGTGGTATGGACTTAAACGAGACACAGTGGAACACAGTTGCTCAGCTTGCAAAAGAAGTTGGCTTTACACCACTTATTGATATTGCTTACCAAGGCTTTGGCTCATCACTTGAAGAAGATGCACGTGGACTGCGCATTTTAGCTGATGCAGTAGAAGAGCTAATTATTTGTTCATCATGTTCTAAAAACTTTGGTTTATACCGTGAGCGTATTGGTGCGTGTTCAATTATTGCAAAAGACACTGCAACCGCTGATATTTCAAATTCAGTGCTATTAAGCGTTGTTCGTAGTATTTACTCAATGCCTCCAGCGCACGGTGCTGACATTGTAAACACTATTTTAAGCAGCACAGAGCTTACACAAATGTGGCACAGTGAGCTTGATGAAATGCGTAATCGTATTAATGGTTTACGTAGCTTAATTAAAGAAAGCTTAGCAGCAAAAGAGATAGAGCAAGACTTTTCGTTTATTGAACGTCAACACGGTATGTTTTCTTTCTTAGGTATTAATAAAGAGCAAATTGCGCGCCTACAAAAAGAATACGGTATTTACATTGTTGGTTCTAGCCGCGTAAATGTAGCGGGTATTAGTGATACTAACATTGAGTATTTCGCAAACGCCGTTGCTGACGTTTGTAAATAATACTATTACTTAACAGTAATAAAAAACCGCCCAGCCTCAACTTTAGGCTGGGCGGTTTTTTTTAGCTGTTATTTATACCAATTAGCCAGCGTTTGCCACCAATACCAATCCGCAATAATACTTAATTATTTTGCGGGGCTAAACGTGTCGCTACCTGCGTTAAAAAGCTCTCATTTAGAACACCTAAATAGCGATTTTTTTGCAGAGCTATCAACACGTTTATCTACTCTCAAAGTAGATCACTTAATTAAGCGAATTGGTATAACTATAATTACAGCACTATTCGCTATCGATTAAGTCTTCTACGCCTACAATCAGCCACGGTGCATCTGAGGTGGTAGCACGCTCAAGGTGCCAAATCTCTAAAATAGGCTCTTCTTTTTTATCGTCTAAGTCGCGGTATTTGCCTTTAAATTGCACACTTACTTGCCACGAATTTGCTGTTGTTTCAGCGCGCACAAGCTCGGCATCAATAAACATCACCTCAGTCGCTACCCGTTCAATCGCTTCGCGCTCAGTTTTAAACTCTTGAGCTAACGATGGGCTTAAATACTCAGCCATCGTGGCGTAATCTGCATTATTCCACGCAGTTTGCATAGTGTGATAGTGGCTACGCGCGCCTTGTAAAAAGCCATTTACGTCAAAATTAGGGGGTAAATTGAAAGGTACTTGCTCAGTGTGTGCGCTTTGCTGGGTAAAACCACTGCTGGTAGGTTGCTCTGGGGCTGCTTGCTTAAAAGCAGAGTGCCCCGTAGCGTGAGTATCGGCTAATTGCGGGGAGTGGCGAGCGCGCATAAACCCCGTAATAAGTTTAAACAAAATAAAGGCAACGCCTGCTAATAAAATAATTTCTAATAGCTGCATGCCCTCAAAGTTATCTCCTAGCATAGCGGCAATTAAACCGCCGGCTAACAATCCGCCTAATACGCCGGCCATAATGCCTTTTTTACTGCTTTTTGTCTTAGCTGCAGGTGCTGTGGTATCGGCTTTTTGCTTTTGTGTGGTTTGTTGTGTTGCTGGGGTTGTACCGCGTTTACTACTACCAAACTTTTTGCGTGCGTGTGCATCAAAACTTGCTGTACACAGTAGTGCAAGTAATGAAAATATAACGATGATGTTCTTCATGTAATTCCCTAAGTTAAACTGAGCGGTGAGTATAATTAACTTTTCAGTAAAAATTAATAATTACATTTAAAATCAATTGTTTTGGATGAAAAATGAGCGCTGAATAGGCACAAAAAAACCGCTCAGTGTTACTCAGCGGTTTTTAGTCGTTAAGCGCTAGTTACAGCCAGCGAATGGCATTGGTAACCCGCTCGTTGTACACATTAATTGGCGCGCCGGAATTAGCCACTAAAATAGTATCGGCTTTGTCGCCTCGATTAATATGACCAGCAAAGCGCGCATCATGAAAATCATCTTCGCCATACCCAAACGACTTATTCTCAGAAGGAACAATAAAGACCGTCATTGGGCCAAAGTCCGACTCAAAAATTAAGTGCAGACCTTTTTCACCTTTAAAGTCGCAAAACATCGCATAAGTAATTTTACCTGGCAGCTCTTCTATATGAGCGCCAAGCAGTGCAAGCTTATCGTTAACGCTTTGTAGGCTAATAGCATTGGTTTTTTCAAGGGCGGTAATTTCATGGTAAACATGGGTTAAAGCATGTTCGCCTGCTTCATGAGCAATGTGTTGCTCTGTGCTAAAAAAGAATGCGCCAATAGCTACAAAAAAAGACGCGGCTAGGGCTAAGTGAACACGGTCAAACTTAAAACGTGAGCGTGCATCTACAACGTTATCCCCAGTTGCTTGCTCTTCTTGCATTGCTTTTTCTTTTAACGAGGTGTTTAAAAGAATACGCTCAGCAAGGTTGTCAGGCACAGGCACATCTAACGCATCTTGAATTTGTTTATCAAAGTCTTTCATATCGCTTATAAAGTTTTGTCGCTCAGAGCTCTCTTTAGCAAACTCTAAAAGCTCCTTATCTAAATCGTTTGGCTGCGCAATAGTGCGTCGACGAAACTCAAGTTCATCCATTATTTTGATGCCCCTTTAAGTTGTTCATCATCACGGCTTAAAGCCTCTTTAAGTTGGTTTCTGGCACGGTACAAACGAGTCATAACCGTGTTTTTATTTAAATCGAGAATCTCTGCTATTTCTTCACCAGAGCACCCCATAACAACTTGCAGAAGTAAGGGTTCTCTGTATTCATCAGATAGCAGCGCAATTTGGCGTTGGATAACCGTTTGCTCCATTTCATCATCTAACGAATGGCTGGTTTCATCGACAAGTGTATCGTTTTCTACATCGCTGTAGTCAAACTGCTTGCGCTCAAAGCGACGTGCATTTTCTCTGCGCAAAATAGTCAGCAGCCACGGCTTGGCGGCTTTTTGATCCAATAATGAGTCAAGCGAGCGCCAAGCACGTAAAAACGTTTCTTGTACTAGGTCATCTGCAATATGTGGGTCACGGCATAACCAATAAGCAAAGCGATAAAGCTCCTTATTATATACATGGACCAAGGCTTCATAGCGCTTTTGTTTCTCTGCCATATCAACTAAGACCTGATTATTTGATTTTTTCTTTCCAAGCATAAGTACTTTTTTAATTAAAATTTATTATTTAATGCATGAAAAGACCTAAATTTATCAAACTAGTTAATAAAGGTCTTTTAATACAGCTTGTTGCGACTTTGTACGTTGAACTTGGTGCTGCTCAATTATGTTAATAATAGCATTAAGATCGACATCTGCACTGCTATTTGCATAAAGAGCTGACTGTAAACGGTTAACCTGCGTCGCCAGTTCATCATTATTGATGTTGTGTATTAACGTATCTATCGCAGCCACCTTTTTGCCCGTAAGCTTAATCGCTACCTCATTTAGTTCGCTATAAAATGCATTGAGATTATTTGATTTAGCTGCATTTTTAAGCGCGTTTAATGAAAGCGTTTGGGCTTTATTTACAGATACACTGTTATTTTTTTGCTCATTATTAGTAGAACGGCTTAACCAATAAAAAATTGCAGTGATTATCCAAAAAATATACCCAAGCACGGCAATAATAATTAACCAAAGCGGAATAACATTTTGCGGCGCGGCTATTGTTGTATTGGGCTGCTGTGTATTACTTACTTTGTTAGCAGGCAAAGTTGGCTCACCTGTATTAAGGTTGTCGTTTGCAATAGCACCTGGGTTTATAGCATTGGCGCTAGGAGTTACCGTTATAGTGCGCTCAGGCAATGTAGCGTAACTAATGCGGTTTATTTTGGTGTTATACCAAGGCAGTGTTATTTCTGGGAGGGTATAAGTGCCCGCTTTTTGTGGTAATAACGCAAATGACGCTGTTTGCTGAGATACAACCCGTCCGTTTCTTACGGCATTGTTTGTTTCTACATCATCGGGGTAACTGCGAATCCCCGCAATGGTTTTCATATCAATTTCGGGCAGTTGCTCTTTAGTAACCCCTAACGCGGTTAAGGTAATAGTGCGTGTAATAGGCGTGCCAACTTCTACTGTATTTTCATCAGGCTGCCACTGCTCATCAATATTAACTAACTCACTGGGTAGCCATGCGCCTTTATAGTTTGCCGGAATAGGTTTTATCTCAAGTTGCTGATCATCCCCTAAAGCCGACACCTCTAATTGGCGGTAATTTTGCTGTACACGGCCTTGAAACGTAGGGCCAACAATAGTGTATACACCACTTTTTTGCGGTTGTAGTAAGTATTCTCGGGTGATCACTAAATAACGTTTACCATCTACAAGCTCATAGCTTTCGGTTTGTTTACCTAATTGAGTAAGCTGTGCATCTTGCATACTGGGCGTACTTAGGCTGCCATCAAGCAGCTCTTTTGCTAGGTAGAGTTTAATCGTATATACGCCAGCTTCTTGAACAAACAACGAGTCACTTGAGAGCGATGTTTTTAAAAAAATATCGTTATTTTTATCAGCATCGGCAGCGCGTTTTGCCACTTTTAATTTTATTGGCTGCGAGCTTAAACCGGCCACGTTAAAAGCCGGAATGGTGTATTCACCTTCATTACGGGTCATTAACTTAACAGACCAGGTTGTTTGCTTGTTAATGCTGCCATTTATAATGTTGGTGCGCGTACTTAAACTTGTTGGCCCAACCACAAAGTCTTTAAGTAACACCGAGGTGTCGGGTTGCTCGCTTTTTATTGTGTCGTCAACTGAAATGTTAAGCATAAAAAATTCGCCAGCAAGGACTGGGTTTTTATCTACACTTGCCTCTAATTTGGTGGCGGCCCATGATGGCATCGCACTTAATAGCAATAAACAGCAAAATAATCGCATTACCATGATTTTTCTACTCCTGTAGGGCGACGTTGATATTGTCTTTTTTGGGCTTCTAATTGCATTTTATTCCGTAATAAAATTGCCGGATCGTCCGGTACTTTTCTTAATAACTGGTTAAGCTGCTGGGCTTTTTCTTTCTCTTCGTTGGTGAGCTCACTCGCTTGTGCTTGCGCGGCTTGTTGTTGAGCGTTTTGCTTTTGCTCATCGGTTAACGTTTGCTGCTGCGCTGTTTGCGGCTGAGTATTTTCAGCTTGTTCTTCGTTTGTTTGCTCAGGCTGTTTTTGCTCTTGATTAGCTTGTGGCTGAGTTTCTAGTTCTGGCTCATTTTGTTTATCTGATTGTGAACCCGACTCAGCACTTTGTTGGTCTTGCTCAGTGTCAGACTCATCACTTGGCTCACCTTGCTGATCTTGTGATTGCTCGCCTTGACTTTGCTCTGATTGAGAATCGCTATTTTCACCTTGTTGGCTTTGATCTGATTGCTGATTGTTTTGTTGCTCACTTTGATCAGATTGTTGCTGGTTATCTTGCGAATCACCCTCTTGCTGTTGCTGCTGTTGTTGCTCGAGCAACTGCTCAACCAAAGCTTGGTTATCAGCGGCTTCGCTAAAGTTAGGTTGTAGCGTTTGTGCTTGTTTGTAAGCATCTATGGCTTGTTCTAGCTGTCCAGATTTGGCAAGCGCGTTGGCATAGTTATAAAAACCAGTGGCTGATTTATCTTTACTAAAGGCTTCTAGTGCGGCATCAAAATTACCTTGTTGGTACAATGCAGACCCTTTTAAGCTGCTTGAGTCGGCATTGGCGGCCCGTTCAAAATCTTTATTTTTATAAGCATCTAGCGCTTGCTGATCAGTGTTTTTTAAAAAAGAGGGGAGCTCTAATGCACTTGCCTGTTGGGTTGGCAAAACGCTGAGTACTAAAAAGGCCCCTACAAATGCTGCACTTCTAAATAAATAAAGGCCTAAGGGCAGTAAAATAAGTAACCCATATATACCTGCGTCTATGCGCCACAGGGCATGGCTTTGTATTTCATCTTTTAATAACTCACTGTTGGCACTTGGTGCAAAAGTGGCTATGTCACTGCTGCTTGGTTGGTAAAGGGCAAACTTTCCACCACTGCGCGTCGCTAGGCTTTTTAAGCGGCTTATGTTAATGGTGGGGATGACTATTTGACCGTAGCTGTCTTTTAAAAAACCGCCTTCAGGTAATTTTATTGGTGCGCCTTGCTCTGTGCCTACGCCATAAATATTTAGCCGATAAGAAGAATTACTGGTAAAGCTAGTAATATCGCTTTGCTCTTCTTGGTCTATGCCATCGGTGACTAATATTATATCGCCATCAATATAGCCTGCTTGCGTTAAAAGCTCTTTTGCCATATCAAGGCCAGCTAAAACATTAGAGCCTTTGTCGGGCATAATGTCTGGGCTTAAACTCGGAATTAAATTAGTAAGCGTAGTGGCATCGTTTGTAAGTGGCGAGATAGTAAATGCACTGCCGGCATAGGCAACTAAAGCGGTGTCGCCTTCTTTAAATAGCTCAATCATATCGAGTGCTTTAAAGCGTGATTGCATTAAACGATTTGGTGCTATATCGGTACTGTACATTGAGTACGACATATCCATTACAATCACACGGGCACTTTTACTTTGAAATACAGGAACCTGTTTTTCTTCAAAGCTAGGGCCTGCACTAAAAATAATAGCTAAACAGCAAAATACAGCGACCAGCCAAAGTGGTTGGCTGGCTTTAGTGTTTGACTCGTTCATAATAAACGGCGCCAAATGAGGGGCAATTAGGTTATCTGCGCTTTGTTTTTTATGCTTAATAAAGGCTATAAAAAACAACGCAAGTGCAGGTATTAAAAGCCACAAAACAGCGGGACGAATAAATGTAAAGTCCATTAGTTAGGCTCCTTTAATGCACGTAAGGTGCTTAACATTACTTTTAAACTAATGAGTAAAATAGCAATAAGTAGTGGGTAGTAAAAAAATGAGCTTTGCGGGCGAAATGTTTGCTCATCTGCGCTAATTGGCTCTAATTTATCAAGCTCTGCGTAAATTTGCTGAAGGCCAGCCACATCTTTGGCTCTAAAATATAACCCACCGGTTTGTTCGGCAATGTCTTTTAACAAGCTTTCATCTAAGCTGCCCCCACTCATACCACCCATATTAAATAGGCTAAATCCACGGGGGTTATCTGAGCCTACACCTATGGTATATACTTTTATGCCTTCTTCGCGGGCAAGGAGTAGGGCATCTTCAGGTTTTAAATTACCAGCGGTGTTTTGGCCATCGGTTAATAGCACCACAATACGGTTACTTTTATCTTTGTTGGCAAAACGCTTTACCGATAAACCTAGCGCATCGCCAATAGCAGTGGCACGCCCAACTAAGCCTATTTGAGACTCGCTGAGCATTTTACTTACGGTTTTAACATCGCGAGTCAGTGGCGTTTGTAAAAATGCGGTGTCGCCAAATAATATAAGGCCTAACCTGTCGCCTTGGCGCTGCTCTATAAAGTCACTTAATACCGCCTTTACCATAGTGAGGCGATCAACATATTGGCCGTTGTAAGCCATGTCTTGTTCGGTCATTGAGCCAGACAAATCGACCGCAAGCATTATATCGCGCCCTTCGTTTGGTAATGAAATAGGGTCGTCTAACCATGTCGGGTTGGCTGCAGCAGTGACCAGTAATAGCCAAAGTAGCCATTCAAAAATAGTTAGTTTACGTGCGCTTTTTTCAAGGCTTTGGCTGGCTAAGTTATGTTTGGCAAAGCTTGGAATACGTAACCGGGTATGTGCGTTACTGGCAGCAGGTTTTAATAATAAAAGTAATAAGGGCAGAGGTAGTAATAAAAACAACCATGGCCAGCTAAATTCAAACATGTACTGGCTCCTTTAGTTTAAATTGCTTTATGCCTTGGCGTAATTTTTCGTTAAGCGCGTCATTGGTTTGCTGCGCATTATACAGGCTTAAAAGCTCATGCTCGGTAAAGCTTAAACCGGTTAAGGTATTAAGTGTGTTACACCAGTTAGCAGTTGATTGCGTTGCTAGGCGTTTATCGTAATACTCTATTACTAAGCGCTTTAAAATAATATGAAGTGTTTGCGCGCTTTGCTCGTTGTGGCTTAAATCGATTGCGTAGCGCTTAGGCTTTTTAAATTTATAATTTTTGTAAAACCAAAAAGCAGCTGCACAGATTGCTATGAACAGCAGGGTAATAATAACCCACCAAGCAGGGGCGAGTGGCCACCAACTAACTTGGCTTGGCGCTATTATATCGTGCAGGCCATCGAGTGGATTGGTTTGCATGGTTATTTTCTCACTAATTGCAGCTCAAGCGGGCTCGCTGCATTGAATGATATTAAGTTAAGACCCGATTTAGTTAAGCGATTTAGGCGTGTGCTAAATGCTTGCTCGGCGTTTTTTGCAAAGCGTTCTCTAAAGCTTTTATCCATAAGCGGTAGCGCAAAATCTTGGCCGTTGGCATTAACCGTGACAGTGTTTTTAAACGCGGGGAGCGTATGTTCAAACGGATCACTTATATGACAGCCTATCAGCTCACAGTGGCGGCTTAGTATTTCTAATTGTTTAAAGCTTGCATCATCTAAGGCATTAAAGTCAGAGACTAAATACACTAAGCTGCCAGGTTTAGCTAAGTGGTTAAGGCGTTTTAAATTATCGCTAAAGTTATTGGTTGCTTGTTTATCTATATTGTTAAGTGCTTGCTGGTGGCTGTCGCATAGGTTATGACACAGCTTTAATACCGCTTTTTCGCGGGCGCTGGGCTTTAGTTCTAAATGCGAGTGTTGATTAAACACGATACCGCCAATTCTATCTCCGCGTTGACACGCCGACCACGCAACTAGCGCGCTAATGTGCGCAGCCTGTACCGACTTAAGCAGCAGCTTTGAGCCAAATAGCATAGAGTTTGAAAAATCAGTAAATACAAAAACAGGGCGCTCTTTTTCTTCTTGAAAAAGCTTTGTATGGGTTTCGCCGGTACGCGCTGTTACTCGCCAATCAATAGAGCGAATGTCATCACCTTGCTGGTAATGACGCACTTCGGCAAACTCCATGCCTCGGCCTTTATGGGGCGCAAGGTATTGCCCAGTTAAACTGTTTTTAATTTTAACTTTTGGTGCCAGCTCTAATAACTGTGCTTTAGCTTTGTAATACAGCAGTTCTTTTAGCGCTAAATTTACACCGTGGCTGTGGCTTTCTTTTAGCCACGCCTTTGAGTCTAATTGTGTTTGCATAACTTAGGGTACGGCTACAAGTTCAACAATGCGGCTTATAACCTGATCTTTAGTAATGCCATCAGCCTGTGCTTCGTAGCTTAAAATAATACGATGGCGCAGTACATTATGTACAACGGCTTGAATGTCATCAGGAGCTACAAAATCGCGGCCATGTAACCAAGCGTGGGCACGGGCACATTTATCAAGTGCAATGGTGGCACGCGGGCTTGCACCAAACTCAATCCAACGGCCAAGTTGCTCATCAAACTTAGCCCCTTCACGAGTGGCAATAATAAGCTGTACTAAATATTGCTCAAGCGGCTCGGCTAAATACAACCCTAAAATAGCTTGGCGAGCGGCAAATAAATCGCTTTGGGTAATTTGTTGCATAACCGCTTGTTGTTCATTAAGTGCTTCACCACGGGTTAACCGCAGTATGTCTAGCTCGTGCTCTGCACCTGGGTAATCAATGCTTAAATGTAATAAAAAGCGGTCTAATTGTGCCTCTGGCAGCGGGTAAGTCCCTTCTTGCTCCAGCGGGTTTTGGGTAGCCATTACCATAAATAAATCGCTTAGCGGGTAGGTGTTTTTGCCTACCGTTACTTGGCGCTCTGCCATGGCTTCTAGTAGTGCTGATTGTACTTTTGCTGGGGCACGGTTTATTTCATCGGCTAAAATAAGGTTATGAAATAAAGGGCCTTTCTCAAACACAAACTCGCTGGTTTGTTGGCGGTAAATATCGGTGCCAGTTACATCGGCAGGTAATAAGTCGGGCGTAAACTGCACGCGCTGGAACGAGCCTTCAATACCTTTAGCAAGGGCGTTAACAGCGCGGGTTTTTGCAAGCCCTGGCGGGCCTTCTACTAATAGATGGCCATCAGCTAAAATGGCAATAAGGAGTGCTTGAGTAAGCTCTGGCTGGCCAATAATTTGTGTATCTAAGTACGTTTTTAATTGTTTGAATGCGTTAGCTGCCATAATAAATAGACTTCCTCGTCAGCTGGGTTTGTACCTAATTTATTTTAGGTGATTAATACTGACCTAGTTATAAGGTTTATAAGTGAGTAACTCAAGAGTTAGACTGTATTTTTAAAAATAGTTCGTTATTTTTTAACGGTTTTTAGCGTACCACAAAACTTTGTAAAAACGCGTAAAAAAGCCTATTGTGGTAGTCAATATTAAGCACTATGTATATATCTACCTTTAGTGCTTTTGTATAAATTTGTGTTTATCTATTGGCTTTAGCACACGGGTTGTTTAGAATCGAGGAAAACAAACAGGTCAGACCTGTCAGCGGGAGAGCATAAATGTCTGAGCAAAACATACTAAAAACACCAAAAGGCGACCGTATTGCCATCGTTAGCGGCTTACGTACTCCTTTTGCAAAACAAGCAACAGCGTTTCACCATGTACCAGCCCTTGATATGGGTAAGTTGGTGGTTAACGAAATGCTTGAACGATTAAATTTCGACAAGTCAGAAATCGATCAACTTGTATTTGGTCAAGTAGTACAAATGCCAGAAGCGCCAAATATTGCACGTGAAATTGTTTTAGGTACGGGTATGCCAGTAGGCGTAGACGCGTATTCAGTATCGCGCGCATGTGCTACCAGCTTTCAGGCCATTGCTAATGTAGCTGAATCTATTATGGCAGGCTCTGTAAATGTAGGTATTGCCGGTGGCGCCGATTCATCTTCAGTATTACCTATTGGCGTAAGTAAAAAATTGGCAGGTAGCTTAGTTGATTTAAACAAAGCACGTACCTTAGGCCAGCGTTTACAAATATTCTCAAAACTGCGTTTAAAAGATTTATTACCAGTACCGCCTGCGGTTGCTGAGTACTCAACAGGCCTTTCAATGGGGCAAACTGCTGAGCAAATGGCTAAAACACATAATATAAGCCGTGAAGATCAAGATGCACTAGCGCATCGCTCGCATTCACTTGCAACCCAAGCATGGGCCGATGGCAAGTTAAAAGATGAAGTAATGACGGCGCACTTACCGCCATATAAAAGCTTTATTGAAGAAGATAATAACATTCGTAAAAATTCTACAGTTGAAGGCTACGCTAAGCTTAAACCGGTATTTGACCGCCAACATGGCTCGGTTACTGCTGCAAATGCAACACCATTAACCGATGGTGCAGCTGCCGTACTGATGATGAGCGAAAGCAAAGCAAAAGCACTAGGCTACGAAATTTTAGGTTATGTACGTAGCTTTGCGTTTTCGGCAATTGGTGTAGAAAAAGACATGCTAATGGGCCCAGCGCATTCAACGCCTATCGCACTTGATAGAGCAGGAATTACACTTGCTGATTTAGATTTAATTGAAATGCACGAAGCCTTTGCATCGCAAACACTTGCCAATATGAAAATGTTTGCATCAGATAAGTTTGCGCAAGAGCAACTTGGTCGTAGCAAGGCAATTGGCGAAATTAACATGGATAAGTTTAACGTTAACGGCGGCTCACTGGCATATGGTCACCCATTTGCAGCAACCGGTGCTCGCTTAATTACGCAAAGCTTACACGAGCTTAAACGTCGTGGTGGCGGTTTAGCATTAACAACAGCGTGTGCTGCTGGTGGTTTAGGTGCAGCCTTTGTATTGGAGAGCGCGTAATGACAGATTCAGTATTTAATTTAACGGTAGATGAAAACAAAATTGCCGTAGTAACCATTGATGTGCCGGGTGAGAAAATGAACACCCTGCGCGATTCATTCGCTGATGACTTAAAAGCTTTACTTGAAGCGGCTAAGCAAGAGTCAGTAAAGGGGATGGTATTTATAAGTGGTAAAAGCGATAACTTTATCGCGGGCGCTGATGTAAAAATGCTTGATAGCGTGCAAAAGCGTGAAGATGCGTTAGCAATTAGTGAACTTTGTCATCAAGCCTTTTTTGATATGACAAAACTACCTTATACAACAGTAAGTGCAATACATGGTGCTGCGCTTGGTGGTGGTTTAGAGTTTGCTTTAGCGTGTGATTACCGCGTAGGCACAGATAGCGATATGACTAAAGTAGGCCTGCCAGAAGTACAACTTGGTTTATTACCAGGTGGCGGTGGTACGCAGCGTTTAACTAAAATTGTAGGCATTCAAAAAGCACTTGAATGGATGCTAACTGGCAAGCAAATTCGCCCTAAGCAGGCTAAAAAAGCAGGCGTATTAGATGATGTAGTACCACAAAGCGTATTACTAAAAGTCGCTAAAGAATTTGCCGCTAAGAAAAAGCCAGCAGATAAAGAGCCAAAGCTTGATAAAGTAAGTAAATTATTAGAGTCAAACCCGTTTGGCCGTAACTTTATCTTTAAAAAGGCCAAAGAAAACGTCCTTAAAAAAACCGGCGGACATTACCCTGCACCGCTTGCAATTATTAAGGCTGTGCGTGCAAGTGTAGAGCTGGATAAATTAAAAGCATACAAAACAGAAGCTGAAAGCTTTGCAACACTTGTAATGAGTGATGAATCTAAAGCGCTTCGCGGTATTTTCTTTGCAACCACTGAAATGAAAAAAGAGTGGCGCAACGACGATGCGCCAGCAATTAGTAAAACAGCTGTTTTAGGTGGCGGCCTAATGGGTGCCGGTATTGCGCATGTAAGCGCAGTAAAAGCCAAAGTACCTGTACGTATTAAAGATGTAGCAGAGCAGGGCATTAGTAATGCCATGAACTACACCTACAAAATTTTAGATAAGCGCCTTAAACGCCGCATTATGTCTAAAGCTGATATGCAGTTAACAATGAACCGTATTACCGGTACTACCGACTACAGTGGCTTTAAACACATTGATTTAGTAGTAGAAGCTGTTTTTGAAGATTTAGCCTTAAAGCAAGGTATGGTTGCCGATATAGAGCAGCAATGCCAAAGCAATACTATTTTTGCAAGTAACACGTCATCACTGCCTATTTCACAAATTGCAGCACAGGCACAGCGCCCTGAAAACGTGATAGGCCTGCATTACTTCTCGCCAGTTGAAAAAATGCCATTAGTGGAGATTATTCCGCACGAAGGGACTTCACAAGAGACTATAGCGCGCGTAGTTAACTTTGCACGTAAGCAAGGTAAAACGCCCATTGTGGTAAAAGACATGGCAGGTTTTTACGTAAACCGTATTTTAGCGCCTTATGTAAATGAAGCAGCTAATTTAATGCTTGCCGGTGAGCCAATTGAAAAAATTGATGCAGCCCTTGTAGAGTTTGGTTTCCCAGTTGGGCCGCTTGCTTTACTTGATGAAGTAGGGATTGATATAGGCTCTAAAATTGCCCCAATTCTTGAAAAAGAATTAGGCGAGCGATTTAAAGCGCCTGATGCATTTTCTCGTATGATTGATTCAAAACGCCTAGGCCGCAAAACGGGTCGTGGCTTTTATGAGTACGATAAAAAGAGCAAAAAAGTTGACGAGTCAGTGTATGAGCTATTAGGTGTAACCCCTGCACCGCGTTTAAATAAAAGCGAAATTGCTAAGCGTTGCGTATCACAAATGCTTAACGAAGCCGTGCGTTGTTTAGACGATGGCATTATTGCCAGCCCACGTGATGGCGACATTGGCGCTATATTTGGTATTGGCTTCCCACCATTTTTAGGTGGACCGTTTAGCTATATGGATAAATTGGGCGCCAGCAAGGTTAGCTCTGAAATGTCTACATTAGCTAATAGCAATGCAAATTTTGCCCCATGCGACACGTTAGTAAGTATGGCTGAATCAGGCGCTAAGTTTTATCAAACGCAGCCTGTTGCAGATGAGCCAAGCCCAGCACCTGTTGCTGAACAAGCTATAGAAGCAGAACCTGCTGATGAGCAACCTCAAGAAGAGAGCGTTGACTCACCAAAGCAAGACTCGTAAACAGCTTGATTAAAAAAAACCGCATTATATGCGGTTTTTTTATATCTGCTATTTGTAAATATAGAATTCTAGGGCGCAATAATACCAACCCGCAATAATACTTAATTATTCTGCGGGGATAACGTGTCGCTACCTGTGTTAAAAACGTGCATTTATAAAACCTAAATTGCCAGTTTTTATTTAGTTATCGACAGGTTTTTACCCTCAAATAAGTCTTATAATTAAGTGGCTTGCTATAAAGTATGTTAGCTTATTTTGCAGCTAAGCAGATAAGAGGTAAACCATTATGCAGTTGTTTACAGCACGATTGGCAATGCGCCCGCTTCAAAGCAGTGATTGGCCATTATTTTTGCAGTTACATCAAAATCCTACCGTGATCCGTTATTGCTACGATATGCCCAGCGAAGCGTTTGTACGCAGCCGCTTTGAACAACGTTTAAAAAGCTGGGATAGCACTTCTACTCATCCACTTTGCCTTGTGGTATTTGATAAGTATTCAAATGAGCCCATGGGTGTAACGGGGTTTACATACGAACTTGAGCAAGCTGAGCTAGGCTATTTGTTTTTACCCGCGTATTTTAATCAAGGCTTTGCCAGTGAGTCATTGCGTGCCGTGATTGAGTGGGCATGGCAACAATGCGGTATTACACAGTTTAAAGCCGTGGTTACAAAGGGGAATATAGGGTCTGAAAAGGTATTACAAAAGTGTGGATTAACGTTAACTGGCATTAATACGCAAGCGCACACTATTAATAATACACGTTATGACGATTTGATATACACATTAAAATTGTAGCAAATAGGGCTAGCAAGCTAGCCCGTGATGGTGGTTTCTATAGATGTGCTTCAATTGCTTTACGGTCTTTTTCTGGCATATTCTCAACAACTAATTTGAACGAATTATCGATCATTCTTTCAATTTCGCCTTGTGGAATAGAGCCATCTAATATCACCGTATTCCAAAGCCGCTTGTTCATATGATAGCCAGGGATCACCGCAGGAAAAATATCGCGCAATTTAAGTGCTTCATCGGGATCGCACTTTAAATTAAGCCACCAAATAGGATCTCCATCATCATTAACGTCTCCATCATTACCTAAGGCAAGGGTGGCAAACATTTTATGATTTACTTTATAAACATCAACCTCTTGAGCAAATGGTTTTGTCACTTGCACCAAGGGCTTCTTTACTAAATACTCATGTACTGTGTTTTGGTCCATGATCCAATCCTTGAAGTCATACTCGGTAGAGATACCATAGCAGTTTTTTTCGCTTTTGATTATAGGTATTTAGTTTTAAATTAAAAATTTGCAAGTCTATATCAAATGCAGCCCCAAATTAACGTATTTTTAGTTGAACAATACCCAGTTCGTGGTATGTTTCTGGCAATCAAAAAAATAATAGGAAAACCCCCATGCCAAAGGCGAGTGAAGTTAAAAAAGGAACCGCGATTGAGTTTAATAATCGCGTGTTGGTAGTTAAAGATATTGTACGTTCAGTACCGCAAGGTCGTGCAGGCGGTAGTTTGTACCGTATGCGTTTATACGATGTAGTAACAGGTGCGAAAGTAGACGAAACCTTCAAAGACAGCGACATGCTAACCCTAGCAGATTTAACTCGCCGCGAAGCAATGCTTTCGTACATTGATGGCGATGAATACGTGTTTATGGATAATGAAGACTACACGCCGTATAACTTAAACAAAGAGGCGATAGCAGAAGAAATTCAATTCGTTAATGAAGAAACGCAAGGCGTACACGTTATTGTGATTGATGGCTCGCCTGTAGGTTTAGATTTGCCATCAAGCGTAGAGCTGGTTGTTGAAGAAACAGACCCTTCAATCAAAGGCGCTTCTGCCAGTGCACGCTCTAAGCCTGCACGCCTGAGCACGGGTTTAACCATTTCGGTGCCTGAGCATATATCTACGGGCGACCGTATCCGTATTAATACGGTTGAGCACAAATTTATGGGCCGCGCTGAAAAGTAACCCAAGCTATACAATAAAGCTGGCGCTATGCCGGCTTTTTTTATGCCTAAATTTTTCAACTAGGTAATAGTAATCTGCATCAATACTTAATTTATATAAGCTGATAACTAAAATGGTGACTCATTGGCTTATCAAACCTGCTGCTTTAAAAGTGTGTTATTTGCCGTTAAAATGCGCGGCTTTGCTTTTGAGCTCAGTTGGGGTGATGTTTGCTTTTGAGCTCAGTTGGGGTGATGTTTGCTTTTCGTTTTTATTAATGCTCTATGTGCTTTGGCCATTTATGTTCAAGCGCTTAAAAAAGGTATGCCAATTAAACGGTGGATTTTATTAGGGGCGCTAATCGGACCTGGCGCATGGTGCTTATTTGGTTTGCATTACAGGCGTGCTTTTATACGCAACGTAGGAGCTGGTGCGTGTATATGGCGCCCGTAACATTACCTTATTTGCGCTAAATGGTTATTAGCACTAATAAGGCTTGGCGTAGAGTTGCTTTGTTGCTGTTTCAAAAAGGCCGTAAACTCATCTTTTGAAAGCGGTTTTGAATAGAAGTAGCCTTGTACGGTTTCACAATTCAGCGTTTTTAGTATGTCAATTTGGCTTGCTTGCTCCACACCTTCAGCAACCACATGTAAATCGAGGTTTTGCGCAATCGTCACGATAGAGTCAACCATGTTGCGGCCTCGTTCGGTTTTCATGTCATCAATAAATGCTTTGTCTACTTTTAAGGTATTCAGCGGAAATTGTTTTAAGTACGCTAAAGATGAATAACCTGTACCAAAATCGTCCATGGCTAAATGAATACCACGGGCACTTAACGAGCGCATAATTGCAATGGCTTCTTGTGGGTCGTCCATTACCGTGCCTTCGGTAATTTCCAGCTCTAAAAAGTAAGAAGGTAGCTCGTTTTTTTGCAATATCACGTCAATACGGGTCGTTAAATCTGGCAAGCTAAACTGCTTAGCCGATAAGTTAACTGCAACGCGGCCGCTAAATAGTCCATCGTCTAGCCATTGTTTTACATCGCGACATGCTTTGTTTAAAACCACTTCACCAATTTCTATTATTTGCCCGGTTTCCTCTGCAATAGGAATAAAAACACCGGGGCTAATAACGCCTTTTTTAGGGGTTATAAAGCGCACTAATGCTTCCATTCCGGTAAGTTTACCTGTGCGAATATTCATTTTTGGTTGGTAATACACTTCAAAATGGTTTTCTTTTAGACCAAAGCGCATTAGGTTTTCTATTTGTAAGCGTTTAACCGCTTGGCGGTTCATGGTGTCGTTAAAAAACAGGTAACTATTGCCTTTCTTTTTAGCATGATACATTGCGGTATCAGCGTTTTTTAATAGTAGCTCTGGGGTACTGCCATCTTCGGGGAATAACACTATGCCTACGCTTGAGGTAATAGCGAGCTCGTGGCCTGCCATTTTAAATGGGGTCGCAATTGCAGCTAAAAATTGCTTTGCCATGCGAGTAATAACATGAATATCATTAGTATCTGCCATAACTAAGGCAAATTCATCACCCCCTAAGCGGTAAAAAACATCATTCTCACGGGTTAATTTATTTAATCGCATAGCCAGTTTTGCTAACAGGCTGTCGCCTAGCTGGTGGCCTAATGAATCATTAATCTTTTTAAAGTTATCTAAATCAAATACCAAAAGGGCATGGTGAGTATTTTGTTTTACTAGCTTTTGAAGGTCGGTAAAAAATAAATTTCTGTTAGGTAAACTGGTCGTACGGTCTCTATTTGATAAATTATGCAGTTGCGATTGTGCATTTTTACGTTCGGTTAAATCTGAATAAACCACTACATAGTTTGTTATTTGGTGTTGATCGTTTTTTATCTCATCAATAGAAATCTCTATGGGCAGTAACACTCGCTCACTATTGCGCAGTTTTACCTCTTGTTGAATTCGCTCACGCTCTCGTACTATATTTTTAATGTTTTCTGTGTAGCTTTTATCGTAACCAGGTAAGTTAAAAGGCTTTTTGAGATATTGCTCTCTAACGCCACCAAAAAGCGTTAAAAAGCTGGGGTTAATATCAACTAAGTTAAAGTTTTTATCATATATAGCAAGTGCATCAGTGAGTGATTCTACACACTTAGCAAATAAATTGAGGCGCTCTTGTGTTGATTTTAACACTGAAATATCGCGCACTGTGCCGGTCATTCTCAGTGGCGCTAAGTTGGCATCTTTTTCTATTATTTTTCCGCGGTCTAATACCCAGTGCCAGTGGCCAAAGGTGTCTTTAATACGGTAAGTGGCTTCAAAAAAAGCAGACTTTTGAGCAAAGTGTTTTTTTAATAAATGCTCTACTGAGGCAATATCGTGTGGGTGGATCAAGCTTTTATTTGGCGGAAAACCCATTAACGTTGTTGAATCCATCATGTATTTATCGTTAATACGAATAACTTCGCCAGTTTTTATATTCCAATCCCAAAGCGTATCGCCACTGCCTTCAACCGTGCTTTTTAAGCGCTTTTCTGAGAGGCTGTGCTGTAATCGAGAGCGCTTTAATTTATAAATTACAAATAATAGGTATGGCAAAGCCAGCGCAAGTAGGGCACTGGCAATAATTAAAACGGTGTTGGTATTTATATTAAAGGCGTGTTCAAAGGCAACCGCTGCGGGTGCTAGGCTTAGCAGCAACCAGTAAAAACCACATTTTATTGTTGTTATTTTTATCATTTGTTTTATTACTACTAATTAACAAATGATAATTTAAATCATGCCACTTGCAGAGTCAAAGAGATTGCGAGCAAAGCGGCATTTTTTGCGATTTATTTACTTTTGCGCTACTTAATAACTCATACCTTGGCCTATCTTTAGAAAAAGTAGCTATGGCATAGCTTTTCATTTCTTCTAGGCTGAGGGCGTGCAGTGCCTCTAGCAGGCGTTTTTGCATATGAAAGTCATGATCTTTATTGCCTATTGCAAGCCAAAAGCGCTGTGAACGTAACCGTAAGTTTTTATCTTTTTCAGCAATATGAGTTGTCAAACCTTGTTTATGCTGCTGCCATGTTGTTTCATCCAGGGAGTCTAGGTTAGCAATAAACTGGCTTACAAAATGATTATGCCTGTGCAGTAGAGTCTGAGCTTCAAATTTTGGTGATTGAATATAAAAAGCAATACCGGCGCGGGTGTTAAATGGTGCATAGCCAGAGCCAACTAAGTAACCTAGCTGTTGTGTGGTTCTCAGCTCGTTAAAATAGTCTTGGTTAATTATATGATTAAGTGCCATTAATTTAACTTTTTCATCCACTTCTGCACTTTGTGCTTGGTAGTAAATGACCATGGCATTATCACTGCATGACAGTTCAAGTTCGCAGCGAGTCACTTGGTCTATCTCGTGCAGCGGGCGTGTTAAATCCTCAATAGCCGTGGCATTTTTTAAATGCTCAGCCACTTTTTTATGAAATACCTTCGCGTCTGTTTGTTGCCAATTACCGTGTAAAAACGACTCAACATGTAAGGCTTTAAAAAAGTCGGCTCTAAATTCGTTAAATTGCTGAAAACACGTATTTTTAAGTGCCGTGGCTAACTCGTCGGGTTGTGGGTTCCATGGCATTATTTTGGCACCTAACACGCTAAATAATTCACTCACCGGTTTATTTTGGTTGCTGTTGCGCCAGTGCCTTACCAATTGCTTTTTGTATTCGGCAAAGCGGCGTGCGCAAATATCAACATTAAATAGCGCATCAAGTAATTGCTCCACCAACTCTAGCTGACTAGTCGATAGCCCAGCGGTGTGCAACGTAAGCCCGCCTTGGTGAGAGGTTAAATGATAACTTAAACCTGCCAATTCTGCGGGGTAAAATTGCTCGCTAACACTGTCCATAAATAAGTCACTAAAAAGGCGCGTTAATGCCATGTGCTTTACATCTTTTACTGCAAAGTGCGAGTCCATTGCTAAATAAAAATGACCTTTGGCCACTCTAAAGGTGTTGTCTTGTTTAAACCAAAAGTCAAACCCAGGCTCTTTAACTAACAGTAAAGGCTTGGTTTGAGGTTTTTCGACTTCGTATAGCACCACTTCTTTTGTTAAATAGGGGTTTGCTGTGGGCAGCAGCATAGTGCTCAGCGGTTTATTTATATGCGCAAGCGACTCCAGCCAATGCGGCGAAATTGGCTCAACTTTGTAAGGGGTGTTGTACCACGCGGTGGTGTGCTCTGCCTCTACGCCTGGATGAATAAGTACTAAGCGCATATTATGCGGGGTAAGCCATTGCATCGCCATTTCGTGAGTGGCTTTATTAAAGCCCTCCATTAAGTAATCGCCTTGCACATAGTTAGCTTCGTCGTAGTGCTGCATATTAATGCTTAGGTTACTTACCCAATCTATTAAGCGCGATTTTTCTTGGTTATCAAACGCAATTTGTAACAGGTTTTTTTTATCTTGATACAGGCGCGGTAGTTTGTCGGTGTTATCGTTGATTAGGCAAATATACTCAAACACAATTTCTATTATGTCTTCAAAGTATTCAATCCCTTCATCGGTAAGCGCCATGCTAATGTTAAAATCTTTAAAGTTACTGCCATTTATACCGCCGCCGGCAGAAAGTGCGTTAATCCACCCTTGTTCTTTTAAAATTGAGTACAACGAGCCTGCGCCTTCGTAGCCTAGTAAGTGGGCTATAAAGCTGACGGTTTTGTGGCGATAAAAGTCATCGATATTTGGCATAGCAAAACTAATAATGAGTTTTTGCATGTGCTTGTGTGGTTCAATGTGCAGTACTTTGCCAATATCTTGCGCGCGATATAATGGCTCCTCAATAGGGGCTTTAAGCGCACCTTTATGGCCATTAATGCCACTAAAATAACGATGCGTCCACTGCGCGAGTGTATCAAGCGGTTCGTTGGCACAAATTACCAGTGTCATCCACTGCGCTTGATAGTGCTTATTAAAAAAATCTCTTAACTCGTCACTAATGCAGCGCTCTCTATCGGCGAGAGTATGTAAATTACCCACCGAAAATTTAGCAAAGGGGTGGGCTGGGTTTACGGTTTCTTTATGAGCTTGATAAATACGACGCCCATCATCTTTTATTTTTAATTTAAACTCAGCCTCTATGGCATTACGTTCTTTTTCGGTTTCAGCTGGGTTTAATAATGGGGCAATAAAAAAACGGCTAAATTGCGCAAGTGCTTTTTCAATGGCTTGGTTATTAATATCAAAGTAATAGCACGTGTGCTCAGTGCCGGTCCAGGCGTTGGTGTTCCCGCCCGATTGAGACACAAAATTATTAAAGCTTCCAGAATCAGGGTATTGGTCGGTACCTAAAAAAAGCATATGCTCTAAAAAGTGTGCAAGGCCTTGCCTGTCAAGGGGGTCATCAAAATGGCCAGCGTTAACCGCCATAGAAGCAGCGGCTTTAGTTGAATCTTTATCTTGCACTAATAATACTTTTAGCCCATTGTCGAGTGTAATGGCGCGGTATGCTCTGTTATCATTGCGGCTGATATTCAAATGATGCTCCTGAAACTAGACGTTTACTTGTTAACAACAGATGATAGCTTCAGGACAGCGAAAAAATAGCGAAAAGATTTACCTGAATATCATGAGAGAATTATTCTTTGGAATAATAGTTAATATAGCGGACAAATGGGCAAACTGGCTACTGTTTTATATTCATTAATCGGTTGATTTTTTATGAAAACAATCTTAATTATGCGCCACGGCGAAGCGACACCGATGCAAGCTAACGACGCAGCAAGAAACCTAACACCGAAAGGCCATGCAGAAGCAGAAAAAATGGGCTTATGGCTACACAAACACTTTTCTGTTGATGCGTTATTGGTAAGTCCTTACTCGCGCGCGCAGCAAACAGCTAAAGAAGTTGAAAAAAACAATGTATTTAAATTTAGTGAAACCTGTAGCGACATAATCCCCGAGGGTAAGCCACAAATAGCAGCTGATTATTTAGAAACACTTATTGCCATGCATCCTCAGTGTAATACCTGGTTGGTGGTCGCCCATATGCCTATTGTGAGCTATATAGTTGATCAGCTCAGCCCGGGTAATATGCCTATTTTTAACACTGCAGCGGTTGCTGTAATTCAGTATGATGAAACCTCACAGCGCAGTGAATATGTAAATATTAATGCGCCTGCAAATATATAGAGAAAAGAGACAACAATGAGTATAGAACGCCTTGAAACGGGTGCGCGCATGAGCCGTATAGTTAAACATAATGGAACCGTTTATTTATGCGGACAAGTATGCAGCGATGCAGAGCAAAACATTACAGAGCAAACGCAAACTATGCTCGACAAAGTAGAGGCCTTACTTGAGCAGGCGGGGAGTTCTAAAAAGCATATGCTAAGCGCAACTATTTACGTTAAGAGCATGGAATATTTTGCCGATATGAATGCTGTATGGGATGCGTGGGTGCCAGAAGGTTATGCACCAGCACGCGCCTGTGTTGAAGCTAAAATGGCGCGCGATGCGCTATTGGTTGAAATTTCGGTAGTGGCCGCACTTAAATAAGCGATTTTATAAAAGCACTGCAAGCCAAAACGAAAAGCTTACAACACTAAGTGCCGTTGAAAGCACCACTGCACCGGCGAGCGTAACTTGATGCGTATTTAATTGGCTTGCAATTAAATACGCATTAACGCCAACAGGCGAGGCGCTCAGCAATACCAGTACGTTACGAATTTGCGTATCTAGTACAAACACCCACGTAGCTGCTACACACACAGCAGCAGGCAAAATCAGTATTTTTAACAGTGAAGAAATAAGGGCCGGCTGCCAATTTGCTGCTACCTTATAAAACACCAAATTAGCGCCTAACACAAATAAAGCACATGCAATAGCAGGGCTGGCGAGTAGCTCTAAGGCATTGGCTAAATTCGCAAATAATGTAATTCCCGACACATTTAAAAGTAATCCACAGCCAATACTTAACACTATAGGGTTAAGGACCATGTTTTTAGCAAATTTTGCCCACGAGAAGTCAGCTGTGTTTCCTTTCGCGCCTATTAAATAAGTTAACGCAAAAAGCAGCGTGCTATGAAATGTGATGATCATAAAGGCGATAGCAATCATGTCTTTGCCAAGTGAAGCAATAACAATGGGTATACCCACTAACACCATATTTGAATAACTACCGGCAAGACCAAACACACTATGCTGTTGATAATTTCCAGCATTGGCTTGTTTAGTTAAATAGTACCTATCAATAAGTATGCCCAAAGCAAATACCGCTAATACAGGAATATAAAAGCTTAAAAATGCTTCGAGGCTAATACTTTGATGCAAATTTATTTGCGACATATTGAGCATTAAAAAGGCGGGTAAGCTCACATAAAAAGTAAATTTACTTAAGCCGGCAATATGCTGCTGATTAAAAAACTTAAAATAACAACAGGTGTAGCCCAGTGCGACAATAAAAATTAAGGGAAAAATAATCGAAAAAATTTGCACGTATTCTTCCTTTAATTAACGTCTAAACTCATCGCTTTGTGGTAAATCAATTAAAATCAGCACGGCACCGCGCCCGCCGTATTCTAGCGGTGCTTGATGCATGGCAATTACATCGGGGTGCTGTACCAAATACTGCGGTACTTTGTGTTTTAAAACACGCTCGCCAATGCCATGCACTATGCACGCGCAGTAATAATGCTGTTTTTTGCACTCGTGGATGAGTCCCGCGAGTTCATCTTTTGCACGTTCTTTATTAAGCCCGTGCAGGTCGAGTGTTAAATCGGGCGCAAAGTCGCCGCGTCGTAACTGTTTTGCTAAAAAAGAGTCGTGGCCATTTTGCACGTAATTAATGGTGCTATTTGTGTCTATATCGGGAATATATTCGTCAGAGAAGAAAAATTCAGACTCAACCTGCTTTTTTTGCTGGGCAAATTGCTTCGCTTGTGACACCTTAGGTTTTGTATCAAACCTATGGGTATCTTGTTTAAACACCTTAGCGCCTGTAATTGTTTGGCGAAAAAGGTCAATGTCGTCATTGCTTAGGGACGATTGTGATGAGATGTCTTTTTTCATAAATTTTACCTAAACAAAAAAACGTAAAAACGCAGCGCAAAAGGCGGTACAATATAAAGGTGAGGGGCAATTGTAATTTGCTCAGCACAGTTAGGCAATGCAATCGTCGCAAAGACTCAAAACAGTCAGTTAGCTAAAACAGGTAAAAAATATGAGTGATTTACAAATAGAAGAAGCAACACTTGATGAAGCTGTTGCAGAACTGTCAACGTTACATGACTGGTTACGCTGGACTACAAGCCAATTTGCAAGTAGTGGAATATTTTTTGGACATGGCACAGATAACGCGTGGGATGAAGCAGTTAGCTTATTACTGCCTGCGCTAAGTTTACCTATTGATGCCCCCAAAGAGTTAATGCATGCGCGGTTAACAAGCACAGAAAAAAACCGCCTAGCAGGGTTAATCGCAGAGCGTATAAACGACTGCACGCCGGTTCCTTATTTAACAAACATTGCTTGGTTTGCGGGCATGCCATTTTATGTTGATGAGCGTGTGCTTATTCCGCGCTCGCCGTTTGCTGAACTTATTGCTAATAAGTTTTCACCGTGGCTTGAGCAGCCGCAAAGCGTTAACCGTATTTTAGATTTATGCACAGGCTCTGCTTGTATTGCTATTGCGCTTGCTCAGGCGTTTGAAACGGCGCAAGTAGATGCGGTTGATATTTCGTATGAAGCGCTTGAAGTAGCAGATATAAACATAAACGACTATATGCTAAGTGACCGCGTACTGCCTATTCAGTCAGATGTATTTAGTGGAGTGCCAGGGCAAAAGTATGACCTAATAGTAGCCAACCCACCGTATGTTGATGCTGAGGATATGGCTGATTTACCACGAGAATTTCATCATGAGCCTGAGCTTGGTTTAGCATCTGGGCATGATGGCTTAGACGTTACACGTACTATTTTAGAGCATGCTAGCAATCATCTAACTGATAACGGTTTGTTATTTGTAGAAGTTGGTAACTCTATGGTACATATGGATGCTTTGTATCCGGGCGCACCATTTGAGTGGGTTGAGTTTGAGCAAGGCGGCTTAGGTGTATTTGTAATAAGCAAAGCGCAGCTTGATACGTATTTTGCAAAATAAATTTTAGGCCGAGCGTATGCTCGGCAACTTTTGTAGTCATTAGGAATGAGGAAAGTTAATGGCAGGTAATAGCATAGGGCAGTTGTTTAAAGTGTCCACCTTTGGTGAGAGCCACGGCGTTGCCCTAGGCGGTGTTGTAGATGGTACTCCCGCAGGCCTTGAGATCACAGAGGCTGACTTACAAATTGATTTAGACCGTCGTAAACCTGGGCAAAGCCGCTATACAACGCAGCGCCGAGAAGACGATCAGATAAAAATTCTTTCAGGTGTTTTTGAAGGTAAAACCACAGGTACCAGCATTGGCTTACTTATCGAAAATACCGATCAACGCTCAAAAGACTACGGTAAAATTAAAGATGTGTTTCGCCCAGGTCATGGCGATTACACTTACTGGCACAAATACGGCCTGCGCGATTATCGCGGCGGTGGTCGCTCTTCTGCGCGTGAAACCGCAATTCGTGTAGCGGCAGGCGCAATTGCTAAAAAATACTTAAAGCAGTTTCATGGTATTGAAGTAAAAGCATGTTTAAGCCAACTTGGGCCAATAAAAGCCGAAAGTTACGACTGGGATGAAGTTGAAAACAACTTATTCTTTTTCCCTGATGCAAGTAAGCTAGAAGCGCTTGATGAGTACATGCGAGACCTTAAAAAGCAAGGTGACTCTGTAGGCGCTAAAGTTAAGGTAGTGGCGAGCAATGTACCTGTAGGGTTAGGCGAACCTGTATTTGACCGATTAGATGCTGAAATTGCGCATTCACTAATGAGCATTAACGCCGTTAAAGGCGTTGAAATTGGTGATGGCTTTGATGTAGTAGAGCAAAAGGGCTCAGAGCATCGCGATGAGTTAACCCCAGAAGGCTTTACCTCAAACCACGCGGGTGGCGTACTTGCTGGTATTTCTACAGGGCAAGATATTATTGCCTCTATTGCGCTTAAGCCTACATCAAGTATCACTATTCCAGGTAAAAGCATTAATACTGAAAACGAAGCAGTAGAGATGATCACCAAAGGGCGTCACGATCCGTGCGTTGGTATTCGTGCGATTCCTATTGCTGAGGCAATGATGGCCATTACCTTAATGGACCATTTACTGCGCCAGCGCGGGCAAAACCCACATGTTAACCACGAACATGGACCAATTAACGGCTCTGTTTAACCGTTAATATTTTAAAAAAGCGCGGAGTACCGCGTTTTTTTGTGCCTGTAACTTGCATTTAAGCCTTTCAGGGGTTGTTCAAGTTTGCGCTATATACTGTTTTAAGGAGGAGAGTAATTATGAACGATAATAAGCACGATAACACACACCTTGAAACTCAAGCTGCTATAGCAAGGCTAGAACGCTTTAGTAAGCTTACAGACAGCAGCATTGGCATTCCTTTTACTAAATTTAATATTGGCTTAGAGGCTGTGATTGGTTTAATACCCGTTATAGGTGATGCCGCAGGGCTTATTTTATCAAGCTATGTACTGTTAGAGGCGCAGCGTTTGGGCGTAAGTAAACGCATAAAAACGAAGATGATCATTAATATGCTGATTGATTTTGTAGGCGGCTTAGTGCCATTTTTTGGCGATATATTTGATGCTTTTTTTAAAGCCAACACCCGCAATACCCGTTTATTAAAAAAACATTTAAATGCGCAGTTAGCTAATTGATAGTAATACTGTTTTTTTAGAGGCTTTAAATTTAACATTAAGAATAAAAAACAAAGTGTTGTTGGTTGTTTAATCACCTAGTAAGGTAGGGAAGCCTATTCACTTTGGTATATACAAAATGCAATTATTTATCGGTAATAAAAACTATTCTAGCTGGTCATTACGCGCATGGTATTTAATGAGTAAATTTGATGTCCCGTTTGACGAAACCCAGCTTGTGCTCGACACCAGTGACTTTTACGACGAACTAAAACAACACTTCCACGTTCAAAAAGTGCCGGCGTTAATTGATGGTGATTTGCAAGTGTGGGACTCGCTCGCAATTTGTGAATATATTAACGATGCCTATTTATCGGGAGCAGGGTGGCCGAAATATATTACTCAGCGAGCTACAGCGCGCGCATTAAGCGCTGAAATGCATGCCGGCTTTATGGCACTGAGAAACGAAATGCCGATGAATATAAGAGCCACACGTAAAGTAACGCTATCAAGTGCTGCACTAAAAGATATTCAACGTATTGATGAGATATTTTCCCAGCAGCAAGATATGTTTCCTAATGAATGGTTTTTTGGCGACTTTAGTATTGCCGATGCGATGTACGCCCCCATTGTACTTCGTTTAAAAACGTATCAGATTACCTTATCCCCAGCGGCGCAGCAGTATTGTGATTTTGTGATGCGTTGCCCTGTTTTGCAAAAGTGGATAACCCAAGCACTTACAGAAACCGATATAGTGCAGTGCGATGAGGCGGGAGTAGAGGTATAACTCGCTCATCACTTTTACTTTAAAGGTAAAAGCCCGTACAATTCGTCTCGTTTTTAGTGCGCTAATTTTGCGCTGTAACCGAGACGAATTAATCAGTTTTTATGCATCATATAGCCGATCTTATATCTATTTTCGATAGTGTTTTTTATCAAAGCCATAACACTCGCTTAGTAAAAGGCGATGATGAGCCTGTTTATCTACCTGCCAATAATACCCATGGTTTTAATCAAATTGTATTTGCCCACGGCTTTTACGCCAGTGCCCTACATGAAATAGCGCATTGGTTAGTGGCTGGCAATAAACGCAGAGAGCTTGAAGATTATGGGTATTGGTACTGCCCAGATGGGCGAGATAAACACCAGCAGGCTGAATTTGAAAACGTAGAAATAAAACCACAAGCCATAGAGTGGCTGCTCAGCACCGCTGCTGGCTTTGATTTTAATGTGTCGGTAGATAACTTGAACGGTGAGCAAACTTGTCGGTTTGACTTTCAGGCGCGAGTACACCAGCAAGTATTAATGTTATTAGAGCAGGGAGTTAACGCACGTACCCATGCATTATTAAAAGCGTTAAGTGATTTTTATAAAACACCGTGGCCGTTAACCGCTCAACAATTTAATTGGCACCACCCTCAGGAGTTACAAAATGCAGTTTAAGTTAGGCTTAATTATTAACCCTGTTGCAGGACTTGGTGGCAGCGTTGCTTTAAAAGGCAGTGATGGCGAAAACACTGCTGCAAAAGCAATTGAACTGGGTGCGCAAGCCAAAGCTAACAGCCGCACACAGGCAGCCCTAGAAGTACTTGTACCCTATAAAGAGCAGTTAACAATTTATACTGTAAATGGCGATATGGGCGAAAAAGCAGCACGCGCACTAGGCTTCAATGTTGAAGTAATTTATACCGCCAATACCGTAACAAGCGCCGATGATACAGAGGCTAGCGCTAAACTACTTAAAAATTTAGGCGTAGATTTAGTCCTGTTTGCTGGTGGCGATGGTACTGCGCGCAATATTTGTCATGCCATAGAAGATACCGTACCAGTGCTGGGTATACCTGCTGGCTGTAAAATTCATTCTGGCGTATATGCAATTACACCTAAAGCAGCAGGGCGCGTAGTAGAAATGCTAGTAAAAGGCGAGCTAGTTACACTTGCAGATGCCGATGTAATGGATATTGATGAAGAGGCGTTTAGGCAAGGCACCGTAAAAGCTAAGCGCTACGGTGAAATGCAAATACCAAGCGAAGTACGTTATGTACAAGCGGTTAAAAATGGTGGTAAAGAAACAGACGAATTAGTACTTGCCGATATTGCAGCGCATGTGGTGAGCGAAATGGATGAAGACACCTATTACATTATGGGTAGTGGCTCAACTGTTGAAGCAATAATGCAAGAAATGGGGCTAGATAATACTTTATTAGGCGTAGATTTAATTAAAGATCAAACCCTAGTTGCGCAAGACTTAACTGCTAAACAGCTACTTGAGTACACGCACGGGCAAGCTACTCAATTAGTTATTACATTAATAGGCGGGCAAGGCCATATTTTTGGTCGAGGGAATCAGCAGCTAAGCCCTGAGCTTATTCGCACCATTGGCAAAGAAAACATTATTGTGGTGGCAACTAAAACCAAATTACACGCGTTGAACGGGCGTCCACTTATTTGTGACACCGGCGACAGCGCTTTAGATGATGAATTAACAGGTTACATTAAAGTAACCACCGGCTATAACGACCATATTATGTATGCTGTCGGTTATGAAAACCAGGAGAAGTAACACAATGAGTTTAGTGAATTATATTGATGCTGCGCAGCAATACTTTGATGATTTAGTAATTAAAGCAACAGATGATGAGCTGTTCGCTGGTGGTTACTTGCGCGGACATTACGACCTTGCAGTAGGTTATGCAGAAGTAGAAGAGCTGACAATTTCTATTGATGAGCTCAACGAAACCGTGGAACAAAGCTTAGTAAAAGCATACCGCAATGGCGAGCTAAACGAAGAAGATAAAACCTTGGTTGTTAGGCTTTGGGAAGAAGTGAAAGCCCTCGCTTAACCGATGTTTAGTTCACAATTATGAAAACGCGGCGACGATAACGAAGCCGCGTTTTTTTATGCTCTATTTGTGCCCATAATAGATTTATTGGTTAATTTACTGTTACACATTAATAGTATATTGTTACTTAAACCTATTTTGGGAGCTTTAAATGAACAATAATAATCAAGCTGCGGTACCTACAGGGTTAATCGCGCGTTTTTTAAACTTTGTGGAGCGAGTTGGTAACAAACTTCCCGATCCGGCGATTATTTTCTTATTCGCTATGTTACTTATTTGGTTGTGCTCGTGGCTACTGTCGGGGGTGAGCTTTGACGCGTTAGACCCACGGACAGGCCAAGCCATTGTTGTAAATAACCTATTAGAGGGCGACTCACTCGCCTCATTTTTATCTTCTATGGTAAAAACCTTTACAGGCTTTGCACCGCTAGGGGTGGTACTGGTTGCCATGTTAGGTGTGGGAGTGGCTGAGCACTCAGGTTATATCAATACAGGCCTTAAGCTAATGCTTAAAGTTACCCCAAGGCAACTGCTAACCCCTTCAGTCATTTTGGTAGCTATTGTAAGCCATACAGCAACCGATGCTGGCTACGTATTAGTGATCCCATTAGCGGGTGTTATTTTCTTTGCCGCAGGGCGACACCCATTAGCGGGTATTGCAGCCGCATTTGCTGGTGTGAGTGGTGGATTTGGCGCTAACTTTATTCCATCAGGAATAGACCCATTACTGCAAAGCTTTACCCAAAGTGCGGCGCAAATTATTAACCCCGATATGTCGATTAACCCCCTTAATAACTGGGCGTTCACTTCTGCCTCGAGTTTATTTATTGTGTTATTAGGCTGGTATATCACTGATAAAATAATAGAGCCTCGGTTAAAAAACACAGCACTTAATGAAGACACCCAAAACTTACCCGCGTTTGATGAAGCTAAAAGTGATGAAAAACGCGCTTTTTTTATAGCCAGTAGCGTAATGATTGCAGGACTTGCTTTGCTTGCGTTTGTATCCGCTCCTGCCGATTCAGCAATGCGCAGTGCTGATGGCTCACTAACTAATTTTAGATCGCCCCTGATGCAATCTATCGTGCCTTTAATCTTTTTATTATTTTGGATACCCGGTGCCGTGTATGGTTTTACCGTTGGTACCTTTAAAACCTCAAAAGATATGATAGATGCGATGAGTACCGCGATGAGTGGCATGGCCTATTATATTGTAATGGCGTTCTTTTGTGCGTTGTTTATTGCAGCGTTTTCTAAGTCTAACTTAGGGGCATTAATGGCCATTGAAGGGGCGCAGCTTTTAAAAGCAATGGAGTTGCCCAGTGCGGTAACAGTTGTGGGTATTATATTTTTAACCGGCTTTGTAAACTTGTTCGTTGGCTCAAGCTCTGCAAAATGGGCGTTACTGGGACCTATTTTTGTACCAATGTTAATGCAGCTAGGTATATCACCCGATTTAACCCAAGCGGCTTACAGAATCGGAGACTCTAGCTCAAACATAATTACGCCACTCATGCCGTATTTCCCATTGGTTGTGGTGTATTGCCAAAAGTACGTAAAAGATACCGGTATAGGCACGCTCATCGCGCTTATGATCCCTTACTCAATCGCGTTTATGATTGGCTGGAGTATTTTCTTGCTAGGGTATTGGGCACTCGGTATTCCGTTAGGGTTAGATGCGAGTTACGTTTATCCGGCGTTACCTTAACTTAAATCTTAATTTATGAACCTCACTCACTGGAGTGAGGTTTTTTATATAAAATTGCTGCAATGTAAAAAGTAGTGTTAATTACCTTTCTAATTCTCTCACTATATAGCCAAACAAACTGGCCTCACCAACAATATACACATAATCGTTTTTGTTATTCATTATTGTAGATTTATCGTCGTACCATCTAAAATCGTGCGTTTTGTTAGTTGTAGGGTCTTTAAAGTATAAACGAGTACAACTATCTTCATAATCAGACCCACATTCTTGTACATCAGTGAGGATATATTCCTTATACCAATAATCGCCTTGCGTGTAGTAAGCCCATAACTCAATGGGGGCAGAGAGTAAAAAATAGAGAGTTGCATAGATTAACAAAGGGAGTAATGGGTAGATGAAGATTAATGATAACTTCATTTTTGTATCTGAAAAGCTATCTTTAAGGTGCTCTCTATAGTCACTGCAACGTCTATATTTTTTGATTACAAGTACATGGAGATAGATAAATGATGCCCCGCAAAAATAGGAAGCGCTATATAAAAAATAGCCTCATAAATTTTATTTTCGATAAATGGCGGGTCGGTAAAATCCATTAACATAAGCATGGCAATGCTCAGTATTGGAAAGCTTATTATTGCTGCAAAGAGCAAGTTGTCATAATATTTTTTCAATTTTAATTCATCCGTGAATTATAGTTTTTTCTTAGTTTACAGAATTTTTATTTTTTACAAAAGCAGTGGCTTTAAAACAAAAAAACCTTGGCACTTTCGTGGCAAGGTTTTTTATAACGTAAGCTATAAAGCTTAGTTAGATGTGAAGCTCACAGGGCGACGTTCTTTACGAGGACCGCCACGCTTATCACCGCGTTGGTTGTCTTTGTTAAAGCTACGCTTTTTATCACCACTTGGGCGCTCAGCGCGTTCACCACGTGGCTCAGCTGGGCCTTGATCTTGTGTTAGTGTCATACCCATTGGGCGTTTACAAATAAACACTTTTTGGAAGTGATCAAGTACATCTTTAGGCATGTTTTGCGGTAATTGTACCGTACTGTGACTGTCGTGTAGACGAATGTCACCAATAAACTTGCTTGAGATATCAGCTTCGTTAGCAATCGCGCCAACAATGTTTTTAACCTGTACACCGTGCTCACGACCCACTTCGATACGGTAAGTATCCATAGGGCCTGCATCGCGGCTGTTACGCTCGCGAGGTTTACGCTCAGGGCGGTCACCACGTTCGTTACGACGACGGTCATTACGATCGCCACGCTCGTTACGTGTATTACGCTCGTTGCGAGGTTGAATCTTAACTTCTTCAACTTTAATTGGCGACTGTTGCTGTGCTAAACACAGTAATGCACCCGCTAGGTCTTCTAAAGATAAGTCTAGTTTTTGTGCCATGCTAGCAGCAACTTCATTGAAGAACGTAATGTCTTTGTTTTCAAGAGCAAGCGTAAGCTTTTCTTTTAACGCATTAATACGTTTTTCTTCAACTACTTTAGCTGTAGGTAGCTCAACCTGTGCAATTTCAGACTTAGTATGGCGAATGATATTTTTAAGTAAATAACGTTCGTTATGCTTAACAAATAAAATTGCTTTACCAGTACGTCCAGCACGACCTGTACGGCCGATACGGTGAACGTAGGCTTCTGAGTCTTGTGGAATATCGTAGTTGATAACTAAGCTTAAACGGTCTACATCAAGACCACGTGCTGCTACGTCTGTTGCAATAACAACGTTTAGCATACCGCTTTTTAAGCGATCTACCGTGCGTTCACGTGCTTGCTGGTTCATGTCACCATTAAGTGGCGCAGCAGAGAAACCTTCGCGCTCTAGTAACTCAGCAAGTTGCACAGTGTCGTTACGTGTACGTACGAAAACAATAGCACCTTCGTATTGCTCTGCTTCTAAGAAACGAACAATGGCTTTGTTTTTGTGTACGTGTGCATTCCAAAACACTTGCTCAACAGATGATACAGTTGAGTTACGCGCAGATATATGAACCTGTTCAGGGTTATTCATATATTTGCTGCTGATGTTTTGAATTTGCTTAGGCATGGTTGCAGAGAAAAGACATGTTTGCTTTTCGCGCGGTGTTTTTTCCATGATGTTTTCAACATCATCGATAAAGCCCATACGTAACATTTCATCGGCTTCATCAAGTACAAGTGCTTGTAAAGCATCAAACTTGATAGTGCCACGGTTTATGTGATCGATTAATCGACCCGGAGTAGCAACAATAATTTGTGCGCCACGACGAAGTGCGCTTAATTGAATGCTGTAGCTTTGGCCACCGTACAGTGCTAATACTTCAACACCACGAGTACCTTTTGCATATTGTTCAAATGCCTCAGCAACTTGGATCGCAAGCTCACGTGTTGGTGTGAGTACAAGGATCTGTGGCTGTTTCACAGACGGGTCAATATTGTTTAGTAACGGCAGTGCAAATGCTGCAGTTTTACCTGTACCCGTTTGTGCTAGTCCCAGTACGTCCTTTCTTTCTAGCAATAACGGTATACATTGAGCTTGGATTTCAGATGGTGTCTTGTAACCCAACTCTTCAACTGCCTTTAAAATTGCAGGAGAAAGATTTAGAGATTCAAACGTGACTGGTTCTGACATTAATACGCCTCAACGAATTTAAAGAGGCGCGCATTGTATAGGAAATACGAGGCAATTGCTTGTATAAATTACAACTAATTTGTATGTGGTTGATGTTGGTCGAAATTTAACCAGTTTAAATATTTGATTTTTTAAACTGGTTAACAAGCTATATACAAAGCGTTATTTATATAGGCCTAGATTTTCTTTTGCGTAAGCTTCAAATTCAGTAAAACCACCAATGTGAGTTTGATCGACAAAAATTTGTGGCACAGTTGGGCATGGTTTTCCTGCAGACTTTTCTAAATCCGCTTTGCTAATGCCTTCTTTGATAATATCGATATAACGAAACTTAAAATCATCACGCTCATTTGATAGTTGCTCGGCAACATCTTTAGCACGTACACAAAATGGGCAGCCTTCGCGGCCAAAAATTACTGTAAGCATAATACTCTCCTCAATTTAGTTGGGTTCATATTAAACGATTAATTAATAATTTAAAGCGCAAAAAATCGATTGGTTAATTCTGTTTTACTGTTAACTCGCTTAATTACTCATTTGCCATGCATTTTGAATTGCAATTTGCAAAAGCGCATTTATGCAAAGGATGTGTAATTTTTAAATCTAATGAATTCATCGTATTAGTAAAGACGCTGCAAGTGGCATGTAAATTGATATTTAACTACAGAGCCATTCTTATTAGGAACGATGATGAGTAATAACAGCCATGTTTTAGAAATTATTCAAGGGGTAATTGCCCGCTTTTGCAAAGCAGATAACACAAATGTGGCAATTACACTCATCAACAAATTACAGTGTAATTATATTTGTTTACAGGTGTCTCCTGAGCAAATGATTATCCAGTGTGAAGCGTTTATTTTACCTTCGCTAAAAGCCGCTAAAAGCCATTTTGTGCTAACAGTAGAGGCCAATTTACAGGGTATTAATTTAAATTACTGGGTAGATTCGAATCCTGAAATGCACACCATTGATATACACGGTTTACTTGCAACCCGTGAGCCAATTTCATCGGTAGATACAAACAAAGAGCTTATTAGCGCAGCTAATAGTAAAGTCGACTTAGAGCAAAGTATTCATTACCTAGTTAATTTAAGTGCGCAAAACTATGGTTTAAAACTCGCCGACAGCAACCATACCAACGCTTTAAAAATTGAAGATTCGCGTCACCTATCTGCAGAGCAACTTGCGAGTAACTTTTTAAATAATGGGGCGTCTCAGAGTATAAAAATTTGCGCATTTGATGCGCTCAGTGAGCTGCAAAGCCATCACGCTATTTCTCAACCTGTATTGGCGTGGCCGTTTTTTGATACTGACTTAGTAAATGCGGTAAATAATTTAAATACCCACAGCAAATTATCTGTATTGGTTGCTGATGACAGCTTGCCAAGCCAAGTTGCGACCAAAGTCATGCTTGAAATGCTTGGCTGCGCAGTAACCTGTGCAGAAAATGGCTCAAGTGCCTTACTTATTGCCCAGCAAGAACCTTTCGATTTACTGCTGTTAGATGAGCGTATGCCAGGTATGTTTGGCAGTGATGTGGCTCAGCAGCTCATTAAACAAAACACCCCAAACGATAACACGCCAAAAGTTATTTTAACGGGCATTACTGAAGAGCAACAAATTGCTCAGTTGTTCGAAAAAGGGGTGACGCACTATCTTCAAAAACCGGTAACAAAAGCTGTATTAGAAGAGTTTATTAAGCCTTGGCAAGCTGCCTAAAGGCCCGTTTAGGAGGACGTTATGAACGATTTATCAAAAACAGCTTTGCTGCTCATTGGTTTTCAAAATGATTACTTTTCGCCTGATGGCATTTTATACCAAGTGGTTGAAGAGTCATCAAGAGTAACCGGCGTGGTAAATAACACGTTAGCGCTGCTAGACAAATACATAGATAAATTTGCATTAGTGCTCAGTACGCCTATTCACTTTACACAAGATTATAGCGAGCTTAAAAACCCAATTGGTATATTAAAAGTGATTGCCGAAGTAGGGGCTTTTAAAGCCGACTCTTATGGTGCTCAAGGCATTAAAGAGTTTGATAAATATGGCAAACGTATTATGCAAATACCCGGTAAACGCGGGTTAAATGCGTTTACTCATACAGAGCTTGCAAATGTGCTTAATAAAAATGGCATCACTAACATTGTTTTAGCAGGCACGGTGACCTCTATTTGCATTGACTCTACGGCGCGCTCTGCGGTAGAGCTTGGCTTTAATGTGACGGTACTTAATGACTGTACATCAAGCAGAACGCCGTTTGAGCAATCATTTTACTGTGAAGAGGTTTTTCCGCTTTATGCCAAGGTGTGCAGCCATACAGAATTAGTAAATTAATGAGGCGCATATGGAAGAAAAAGACGAGCTACAAGTACAAGTTCATTACGCGCTAATAGAGCAGCTTTCTGCAAACACCCGCAGGCAGACTAAGTTACTTGCCTTACTTGATGAGTGTGTATTTGAATGTGATAAACATTTAGTGTTTAGCTACGTGAACGAAGCATGGCTTAATAAGTTGGGTTTTACGCCGGCCATGCTAATAGGTAAAAAAATCACATCGCTGTTAGAGACCAAAGACTCGTTAAAGCTGTCAGCGTATATTGAGTCTATTTTTGAAGGCGTTTTTAGTGCCAGTATAGAGCTGCAAGTAAAAAATAATGACGGCCTTACTAACTGGTTTGAAATGCGCTTGGCTTGCGACGATAGCGGCGGGTTTATTGGCTCGTTACACGACATTCAACGACATAAAGACTACCAATACTTACTCACCCAGCAACAAGAGTACGCTAAGCGACTTTCTTTAGTGGCAAGCCACACCAATAATTTAGTTATAATTACCGACCGATTTGGCAAAATAGAATGGGTTAATAAAAGCTTTGAAACGCTTACTAGTTATAAATGTGAAGAAGTCATCGGGCTTAGCCCCGGTAAACTGTTGCAAGGGCCTAAAACAAGCCTAGAGTCGCGCCAGTTAATGGCTAAAGCGATTAAAAATGCCGAGCCTTTTCAAATAGAAACCGTTAATTATGATAAAAATAAAAACGAATACTGGGTTGCTATTGATGCCACCCCCGTAAAAGATGATGACGGTAATGTTAAGCATTTTATAGCCATAGAAACCAACATTACCCAGCGTGTAAAAGCTGAACAAGCCATGGCAGAAATAGAATATAACTACCACTCTGTAGTCGATAACATCCCTGATATTGTATTGAGGTTAGATGCGCAGGGCGGGTTATTGTTTATGAACAAAGCATGGCAAGATTTTTTCCAAACAGACATAAATAAACACCTTGGCTTACCCATTGCTAATTTTGTAATGGGTGAGGATGTGGAAAAGCTAAACACAGCTCTTACAGGCTACAGTAGTGGCAATCGAGAAGTTAAACGTTTGGATATTAGGTTAACCAACGCGCTTAATGAGCCAAATTGGGTTGAAATGACCCTCACACCCATTACCTCATTTAATGGCACACACTTAACGTCTATAGCGGCGACCGTGGTTGATATTCAAGAACGTGTGATAGCTGAACAAATACTCTTAGATGCTAAGCACCAGGCTGAATCGTTGGCTGAGTCTAAAAGTCGCTTTATGGCCAATATAAGCCATGAAATACGCACACCTTTAAATGCAGTGATTGGCTGTGCAGATATCTTACACGACACGGGTCTCACAACAGATCAAAAACGTTACACCCAAATGATTAAAACAAGTTCAGATGCATTATTGAGTATTTTAGATGACGTGCTGACCTACTCACGCTTTGAAGCGCAAGCAATCTCAATAGATAATCAGCCATTTAGCCTCGATATTTGCTTAGAAGAGGCTATCGATATTGTAAGTGAAAGCGCCGTGCAAAAAGGCCTCGAACTTATTTTTGATCTGCACCCTGATGTTCCTGCGCAGGTGGTGGGCGATCATGGTCGTATAAGGCAAATTGCAATAAATTTACTCTCAAATGCCATTAAGTTTACTCAAAAGGGTTCACTTATAGTGACAGCACAGTGTGTTGAGTTTGAAAATAATAAATTTACGTTGCAGCTTAGCTTTAAAGATACAGGAATAGGGATTGCGCAAAACAAGCTCGAGAGTATGTTTAAGCCGTTTATTCAATCAGATAACTCTATCACTCGAGAATATGGCGGCAGTGGCTTAGGTTTAGCCATATGTAAGCAAATATGTGATGCTGCAGGGGGCAGCATTACTGTTAACTCGCAGTTTGGTAAAGGGAGTGAGTTTATTGTGAATTACCCTTTGTTAATAGATACAAGCGAGCAGGTGCAAAGAGAAGGCTTTTCAGCCAGAACCAAAAAGCCCTATGTGTGTGTGATTAGTAAAAACTTGCAATTAAACACGGCGATAGAGCATATGCTTACTCGCCATTCGATAGATTTTTCACGCCTTGAAAACATCGAAAAGCTAGACAGTATCAATACGCCCGACGCTATTGTTACCACTAATAAAGCCGATTTAGACGCAGCGCAACAATTTTTAAAAAGTTACAAGAGCCTAAATAAACCGTGTTTATTACTCATAGACCTACTGGGTAAAAACCAAAAAACAGAGGCGCCGAGCTCTGGTATGTTGATGTTTAATGGGCCTTTTAAGCCTTCGCATTTGCCCAGAGCGATTGCTGCGCTTGAGGAAGAGCTTTTTCATCTTGATATTATTTTTACTAATAAAAAAGAAACCACACTAAACACAGCCACTATTAATGCTCAGCCATTTAAAGGTACGCACGTACTCGTGGTTGAAGACAATAAAAATAACCAAATTGTGATTCAGCAATTTTTAGAGCAGCAAGGGTGCTTAGTTAAAATAGCCAGTAATGGGCAAGAGGCGATTGAAAAAGTTAAAACGCAAACAATAGATTTAATATTTATGGATATTCAAATGCCAATTTTAGATGGTATTTCTGCCACTAAAAAAATCAGAGAGTTAGCTATTGTCACCCCTATTATAGCGTTAACAGCGAATGCGATTCATGGAGATAAAGAGCGTTTTATTAAAGCAGGAATGAATGACTATTTAGCTAAACCAATTATTAGCGAAAAACTCAATTTGCTCTTAAATCAATACTTACCAAAACTTAATGACGCTAAACACTCTAAGTTAGAGCGCATTAACGAAATTTGGTCGTTATTAAAGTAACAAGCAATGCAACCGTGCTTTTAGGTTAATAGTTATAGATGGCCTTAAGGTATTTTGATTAAAGTTTTAAGTTGTTAAGTAAATAAACGTAAATAGTGGGTTTAGCAAAAATTTAACCTCAAAAGGTTAAAATTGACTGTTTTCTCAAAAAAGCGGTGGCGATTGAGTAATGCGTAGTCAATTACTTTTACTGCCTAAAAAGCCTTAATGTATTAAGCAAAACTGTAAAAAATGCTTAAATACTAATCCTTTTTAATTGATTGGGTTGTGTAGATTGGTTCTTAATGGTTGTTTTTAAATTGATTTGCATTTTGCAAATCAAAATGAAATTGAATCTCATAATGCAAATATCCGCTTAGCTATTTTTTATTCTCCCTATCAAAGCAATTCATTCACCCATTGATTTATAAGGACTTAAATTTTTTATCATCATTAAATTTATTTTGGCATGGCTTTCGCAATATAAACACCAAGTAGAGCGAAGTTATCATTGATATAAATTTGCTAAGTAGTTAAATAAATTTTAAGGGTGTCCATTATGCAAACTAATACTAAAGTTAAACAGCAACCAAAAAAAATGTCTTTTGTTCTTACTCCAGAGTTAATGGTGCTGTCTATAATTATTGTTGCAGCTGTTATTGTTGGTGCAACAGCACTGCGAGGCACCGTTACTATTGAACCTGTTAATAAAGGTAATACCGAGATGTTCACAAATAAATTTAGCAATAGTGATTTAGATAATGCCACTATTGAAAGCAACACATTAAACTACGCTCAAAACATAGATGAGCAACCTGCCCAATCAGGCACACAAGGTTTAAACAACTAAACAATACTTCTCCTTTAGTATTTATTTCGGCTGACTCTAAGCAATTAGGTCAGCCTTTTTATTTTTAAAGCCACTTTATACCCAAACCATCGCTTACTCCTGCTCCCACTTTAAATCAGCTTGCGTGTCAGTGTGATTTGCAAAATGCAAATATACCCATCAATAACTTTTGACTAACAGCCCGTCTTTAACTAATTGAATTTTATGTATTTATTTTTTATTTTGACGGGTCGTTTTGGTCTGCAATTTGCAATTTATGTAACAAGCTTACGGTGAGCCCTTATTTGTGGAGAAATTTATGAATGCTTTTAAAAGTTTAGAGCCTATCAATACTGTCAACATTGCACGCTGGCATGAACTTGAGCAAATTATGGCTCATGCAATGAAAAACCATTGTTTTAATATGGTGTACCAGCCGCTTGTATCTTTAACAAGTGGGCAATTAGTTGGCTTTGAATCATTAGTACGCTGCGAATCTTCACGCTATGGTGTTGTTGGCCCAGATGAATTTATTCCGCATGTAGAACAGTCAGGTATGATTTTAGATTTAGGTGATTGGATTTTTAAGCAAACCCTAAGCGATTTAAGCCAAATGAGAAAAATAGGTATGAATGATATAACTATTTCATTGAATATTTCGCCGGTACAAATTATTGAAGGGGATGTGTTTTCTAAAGTAATGAGCTTACTTGATAAGTATCAAATAGACCCCGCAGCCATAAAAGTAGAATTAACAGAAACAGCATTAATAAAAAGTCCGCAGCGTATTGCTAAAACATTTGAGCATTTTCATAAAGAAGGGGTAAAAATTTGGCTAGACGATTTTGGAACGGGCTATGCCTCTTTAGGCCTTTTAAGGCAGTTTAATATTGATGGGCTAAAAATAGATCGCAGCTTTATAAGTGGCATTACAACGAACAATGAAGACTTTACTCTGTGTAGTGCAATTATTGCTATGGCGCAAAGACTCGGGTTAGAAACCATTGCTGAGGGGATTGAACAGCGCGAGCAATTACAAATATTAGAGCAGCTAGGGTGTGATGTAGCACAAGGTTACTTACTCGGAAGACCAAGTAGTTTAGCTAATAATACGGCGACATGGGTAAAAATGTACACTTAACTTAATGTTTAGATTTGCAAAATGCGAAAAACGACTTACTCTAAAAGTATAAAAGCTTTGTATCACAATAATAAATAAAGGCCTAATATGCCAATACCTGAAGAATATATTGATAACACCATCACTCAAGCTCATGTGCTAGCGCAATTAGAGCAAGATGTTGGCTCACTCACTTTAGTAAGGCTGGTAAACTTATTTATTAATGAATTAGAAGAAATGCGAGTTCGTCTTAAAAATGCAATTGATGAGCAAGATGAAGATAATATTAAAGATATAATGCACGTACTTAAAAATTCTGCGGCGCTATATGGCGCATTAACTTTGGCAGCCCTTGCCAGTCAATTACATGATTACCCCCCCGTTACCATTGATGAAAATATTCACGCTGCTCAGATCGTTCAACATAATCTAGAAAAAACCCACGCTGCATACCAAGTTATTGCTAATAATATTACTTAAAAGGCTCTGCCATGAACGATTCTCAAAAAAATCACTGGTTTATATAGTAGAAGACAGCATTGCAAGCGGGGCTCTTTATGCGAGTCAATTAGAGCAAGCAGGGCACGAATGTAAACACTTTACCGATGGCTACTCTGCCTTGGTAGGTATAAAAGAGATGATGCCTGATGTCATTGTCCAAGATGTTTGTTTACCCGACATTAGTGGCTTAGAAGTGCTGCAGTTTGTTAAAAAGCAAGAAAAGCCCGCTAACGTAGTCATGATCACCTCAAATAGCTCTATTGATGTTGCAGTAGAGGCAATGCGTTTAGGTGGTTTTGATTTTTTAGAAAAACCGTTTTCAGGCCAGCGCTTAGTGAGCGCCGTAGATAGCGCGCTTTCGCAAAAAGCACCTCCTGCAGTTAAAATTCAAGAACAAAAAGCGCAAAACACTTCTGGGTTTATTGGTGAATCGTTAGCAATGCAAACGGTGTTTAGGCTTTTAGATAGTGCAGCGCGAAGCAAAGCATGTGTTTTTATTACCGGTGAGAGTGGCACAGGTAAAGAGGTGTGCGCGCAAACTTTGCACGACACTAGCCCACGAAGTGAAGGGCCATTTATTGCAATTAACTGTGCTGCTATTCCAGGAGAGTTATTTGAGTCAGAGTTTTTTGGCCATGTAAAAGGGGCCTTTAGCGGAGCGCTAAGTGACAGGAAAGGGGCTGTAGAAGTTGCAAACGGTGGTACTTTATTTTTAGATGAGCTGTGTGAAATGGAGCTCAACCTACAGGCTAAGTTATTGCGTTTTTTACAAACGGGTGCGTTTAATCGGGTAGGTAGTAGCGAGGTTTTACACAGTAATGTAAGGCTAGTGTGTGCAACAAATAGAAGCCCTGTAGTTGAAGTTGCCGAAGGGCGTTTTAGAGAAGATTTATACTATAGGCTTAATGTTATTCCTGTAAAGTTACCTCCGCTACGCGAACGAGCTGGCGATATAATGTTGCTTGCAAAGCATATTTTAAAGCAAAAAAGTGAAAGTAACGCTAAATTATTTCATCGCTTTTCAAAAGAAGTTGAAAACCTTTTTTGCAACTACGATTGGCCCGGTAATATCCGTGAGCTGCAAAATGTTATCGAAAATATCGTTGTTATCAACGAGGGTGACGTAGTTGAGTTAGATATGTTGCCAAGCTCATTTGGTGTTAATTCTGCTATTCCAATCAAAAATACCAGCTCGTCTCAATCTGCGGAGCAAATACAAACTAACTCGCTTATGGGCGTACACGACATAGAGCCCCTGTGGCAAGTTGAAAAAAGGGCAATAGAGTCGGCAATAGCCGTATGCGATGATAACATTCCACTTGCTGCGGCCTATTTAGGCGTAAGCGCCTCGACTATTTACAGAAAAATAAAAGGCTGGAGTTAGCTTTACGCTTCTTGCTCACATCTTCTTGGTGTTTATACTGTGCTAATGCTACTTAAAAAGAGCAAGATGCCTGTTTTATCTAACATTTTATTATTCTGCTTACAGCTTATAATTCTCCTAATCATATTAAACAAGGCTACTTAATAAAAGCGAGTCGCCTGCCATTTCGTTCTCAGTTACATTTTCATGGTTGAAATAAACAAAGATACCCTAAGCTCTATTACTACACCCTAAGTTTAATAGTAAAAGGAGATCATAATGAGTAACGTTAATTTACAGCCAGCGAGTGTAATGCAGCCTTTAGTGGTAAGCGATTTAGATAACAATGACGTGAATTTAGTTGACCGCGTAAGCGACAAACCTTGGAAAATGATAGTGGTGTACAGAGGCCAGCATTGCCCTAAATGTACCGAGCAACTCAACGAGCTTGCAACAATGCATGACGATTTTGCCAGCGCAGGTGTAGAAGTTGTAGCAGTAAGTGGCGATAGCGAAGAGCAGCTTAAAAAGCATCTTGAAAAAATAGACGTAAATTTCCCTCTTTATTACAATTTAACCATTGAGCAAATGACTGATTTAGGCTTATACATAAGTGAACCGCGCAGTGATGCTGAAACAGATCACCCATTTGCTGAGCCTTGTATTATTGTTTTAAACGAAGACAACCAAGTACAGATGCTTGATAAATCAAATAGCCCATTTGTTCGCCCAAGCCTTAAGCAGCTGCTAGGCGGTATTAAATTTTCACGCGAAAACGACTACCCAATTCGCGGTACTTTTATTAAGTAACGTGTATTGAGTAATTTGATGAATATACGAAAAGGGCACATTTTGTGCTCTTTTTTATTTTTTTTTCACTTTTTTTAATTTAATTACTTGAAAACTATTTTACTGCCCATAAATAGTTTAGTGAGGACGCCTGATGGGTCCCAAAAAAGACAGAAGTTATTGAAATTTATATTATTAATTTAATTATGTTGTACTTGTTCAAAGGAAAAGTAACAACATTATATCGCTTAAATATGAGGATATTATTATGCGTACAGTAGACTTATCACCACTTTATCGTTCATTCATCGGCTTTGATCATTTAGCATCTTTAATGGATGCGGCAGCTCGTACAGACAAGCAGCCTAGCTTTCCTCCTTACAATATCGAAGCACTAGATAAAGACAAATACAGAATCACTATGGCCGTTGCTGGTTTTAGTGAAAATGAACTCACCATTGAGTCAGAGAACAACACTTTAAAAGTTGCAGGCACTAAACCAAACAAAGATGAAAATGAAGAGCGCAAGTTTATTCATCAAGGTATTGCGGAACGTAACTTTGAGCGTAAGTTTCAACTTGGGGATCATGTAAAAGTACTCGGTGCCGATTTAGCCAACGGTCTGCTTAGCATTGACCTGGAGCGCGAAATCCCAGAAGCACTTAAACCTCGTAAAATTGAAATTGGCGGTGGAAACCTAATCGAAGGTAAATAATCGCTAATAAACATTTTCCCTGATTGTAGCCGCCTCAACTGAGGCGGTTTTTTCGTTTTTATAACTTGTTTATATGCGTTAAATAATAATTTGCTTGGGCTAAGGTCTGCTGTTGAAGTTGGGGTGTTTGTTTATCCCAGTTTCTATAAACCATGCCAATGCGTGGGTTTTTTTCAAGTAATGCGCGGTGTTTATCCATAAATTGCCAATATAAGCTGTTGTAAGGACACGCCTTCTCACCTACTCTTTGCTTAACATCATAATGACAGTTTTTGCAGTAATCGCTCATTTTATTGATGTAATTACCACTGGCTGCATAGGGTTTAGTGGCGATAATAGCATCATCTGCAAATTGGCTCATGCCACGGGTGTTAGGTATTTCAACCCATTCAATGGCATCAATATAAACCCCTAAATACCACTGGTCGACTTCATTAGGGTCGATGCCTGTTAATAAGCAAAAATTACCAATGATCATTAATCTTTGAATATGATGAGCGTATGCGGTGTCTAAGCTCTGCGTTAATGCGTGGCTTAAACAGTTCATTTTTACATTACCCTGCCAAAAGTACTCCGGTAACGACTGGTTAGCCTGTAATTGGTTTTTTTGTGCATAGTCGGGCATGTTTGCCCAATATATACAGCGAACATATTCACGCCAACCTAGGATTTGCCTAACAAAGCCTTCTACTTGAGAAATCGAAATTGTGTCGGGATGAGCATTAAATTCGTCAATTACACGCCTAATAACGTACAGCGGGTGGATTAACTTGGCGTTTAAAGCAAATGATAAACGGCTATGGTACAAGCTGGCGTTATTTGTAACTTGGTCGGTCATTGCATCTTGAAACTGGCCGAAATTTTTTAGTAGGTGGATACAAAAATACTCTAAACACGTTTTGGCTTGTTTGCGAGTGAGCGGCCATGGCAGCTGCTGAGGATTTATTTCACCAAAGTAATTTACGTTATGTTTTTTAAGTCTGCTAATGATAGAGCTTACATCGTTATTAAATAATTTTGGCGGGGGGATAGCGTTCAAATCTGCTTTTTTAAATTTGTTTCTGTTATTACTATCAAAGTTCCATTGACCTCCTTGCGGGCTACTCCCATCCATAAGAATAGTGTATTGCTTGCGCATAGCACGATAAAAGTGCTCCATAGTCACATGTTTGTTTTTTTCAAACCGCTCGTTAATACGTTCAAAAGGCAGCATAAAATGCTCGGTGTCATAGGCTTTAACGCGAAAACCAGACTCTTTTTTAAATTTACTTAGCTGTGCTTTGAGGCGAAATTCATCAGGGTATTGATAATGTATTTCACTGCAACGATACTGTTTGGCTATGCGCGTGAGTAAATCAGGCAAGGTTTTGTCTTGGTGGGTATCATTAAGGGTAAGGTGCAGTGTGCTGTAATCCGCGCTTTGTAAAGCTGTAGCAAAACGCTCCATCGCATAAAAAAAAGCACATAACTTTTGCACATGGTGCTTAACGTAATTGGTTTCTTGTTTTAACTCGGCAATTAAATAAAGCGTATCAGGCTCTTTTTCTTTAAACCACGAATGCGAAGCATTGAGTTGATCACCTAAAATTAGGCGCAACACTTTATAATGAGCCATAAACCACCTAAATTTAGTTGTACGTAAAAAGCGACAACGTGGATCTAGGTAGTTTGCTCATACGTGCATAAAAGCTAAAGCTTGTATTACTTAAAGCTTACTTGTGCGAAGTTGAGTGATTTTTTGCTCAAGCGAAATAACATTTGTTTTGTTAAACAAAGTTGTATTAGCAAAACTTTCAAAATAACGAAGCGCTTTTTGCCAAGCAAACTGTGTTTGTGCGGTGAATAAACGCCCTAAGTGCTCGTTTAAGGTATCGTAAAAGGCATCGCACAGTAGCGATATTTCTTTTGGTGTAACGCCCATCTTTTTTAAGTATTGCAAGTGAAAGGTTAAAAATGGGGCAACAGAAGATGGGTTATCTAAATGCCTAACTATACGCTCTAAAACACAATATAAAATATAACTTTTTTCGTTAAAATAAGCGGCACTTGGGTACTGCATTGTTATATTTGACTCTTCAAGCTTTGCATGAAAGCGCGCGGTAAACGCATGAAAGTTTGGCTTAACTATATGCAAACTTTTAATTAACTGTGGCTGATAAGTATTCATTAGCAATCTCATTAAATTTTGTAATTTTTATTTTTATCCACATCGGTGAGCTTTTAGTATAGTGCGTTGCTCAAATATCGCACGTAATCTAAACGTAAAAAGCACAAAATTGTATCAGTTTTATGAATTTTAGATATTTTATTTATGAATATATGGCTTTTTACGTACATATTAGTGACGTTACGATTACCATTTTAACGTCTGCATAATCATAGTACATACTGGTGAAGCTTAAAATGGGGGGTCACTGATTTTATCAAACTTATTAGTTATTATGGTTGCTAATTACCCCGTATATCCTTATAATAGCCGCCATTGTTTAGCGGTTGATTAACCACTAACAGCGATATTGAATTTTAGGTTTAATATCTATTGGCGCGGGATGGAGCAGCCTGGTAGCTCGTCGGGCTCATAACCCGAAGGTCGTCGGTTCAAATCCGGCTCCCGCAACCAATTTTTATAGTAGGTATATCCTTACTAATTCTATATCGCGCATTCTAAGTAATGCGCGTTTTGCGTTTAAGCTAATGTAGTTTAATTTGGTCAGTGTAATGACCCGCAGCCAAGCTTGGCCTGAGGCCACACAGTTTTATGCTTTATTGGTGTGACGCCCCGCTTGGTTCGGGGCGTTGTTGTATCTGCACCATTGATTTATGGCTTTGTCATTAAATCAAAACTTAAACTCAGTATTTTAGGGCTATAAGCCCTTTTTTTGTTTGTATGGAGGATTTTCGTGACAAAACTTGAGCAAGATTTATTAACCATGCTTACGCCTGCAGTAGAAATGTTAGGCTTTGAATTACATGGTCTTGAGTTTGTACAAGCAGGCCGCCATTCTACCTTAAGGGTTTATATTGACCATGAGGATGGAATATCTGTTGATAATTGTGCGGATGCGAGTCGCCAAATTAGTGCGATTTTAGACGTCGAAGACCCAATTACAAACGAATATGATTTGGAAGTATCGTCTCCTGGTGTTGATCGTCCATTATTCAAACAAGATCACTACGAGAAGGCGCAAGGAGAGGAAGTACGCGTGCGTACTAAGCTTCCACAAGACGGTCGCCGTAATTTTAAAGGCGACTTAGTAGCAGTTAGCAGTGATATGATCACACTTAAAAGCGATGGCGAAGAGCACTTAATCATGCTTAGCAATATCGAACGTGCGAACATCATCGCAAAGTTTTAATTCGAGTGCGAAGGAATAGGGCAAGCGAGGCATTACCCATGGCAAAAGAGATATTATTGGTTGCTGAAGCCGTTTCCAATGAGAAAGCGGTTCCAAAAGAAAAGATTTTTGAAGCGTTAGAGTTCGCTCTAGCAACAGCGACAAAGAAAAAACACGATGGCGAAATTGAAGTACGTGTATCAATCGACCGTAAAACCGGTGATTACGACACGTTCCGTCGTTGGCAGATTGCAGAAGTTCAAGAAGATGGTTCTTTAGAAAACCCTTACAGCGAAATCACATTAGAAGCAGCTCAAGTTGAAGAACCTGACTTGCAACTGGGTGATTATGTTGAAGAACAGATTGAATCTATCAAATTCGACCGCATAACTACACAAATGGCAAAGCAAGTTATCGTACAAAAAGTACGTGAAGCTGAGCGCGCTTTAGTTGTAGAAGCTTATAAAGATCAAGAAGGCGAGCTAGTAACAGGTGTCGTTAAAAAAGCAACACGTGATGCAATCGTACTTGATTTAGGTAACAACGCAGAAGCGGTTATTTACCGTGACGATATGCTGCCACGTGAAAACTTCCGTCCAGGAGATCGTATCCGTGGTCTTCTTTACGAAGTTAAACCTGAAGCACGCGGCGCACAGTTATTTGTAACGCGTTCAAAACCAGAAATGCTGATGGAATTATTCCGCATTGAGGTGCCAGAGATTGGCGAAGAAATGATTGAGCTTCGTGCTGCAGCACGCGATCCGGGTTCACGCGCTAAAATCGCCGTTAAATCTAACGACAAGCGTATTGACCCAGTAGGTGCGTGTGTTGGTATGCGTGGTGCACGTGTTCAAGCTGTATCATCAGAGCTTGGTGGCGAGCGTGTTGATATCGTACTTTACGATGACAACCCAGCGCAGTTTGTTATTAACGCAATGGCACCGGCTGAAGTAGCTTCAATCGTAATGGATGAAGACACTCATTCAATGGATATCGCTGTAGAAGCTGATAACCTAGCACAAGCAATTGGTCGCAATGGTCAAAATGTTCGTTTAGCAAGCCAATTAACTGGCTGGGAACTAAACGTAATGACTGTTGAAGACATGCGCGCTAAAAACGAAGCAGAGTCAGATAAGTTAATTAACTTATTTACTGAAAACTTAGATATTGATGATGAATTTGCATCATTACTTATCAACGAAGGTTTCTCAACACTTGAAGAAGTAGCGTATGTGCCGGCTTCTGAGTTTTTAGAAATCGACGGCCTAGATGAAGAAACGGTTGATTTACTGCGCTCACGTGCAAAAGATGCATTAACCACTAAAGCGCTTAAAACGGAAGAAAGCTTAGAAGGTGTAGAGCCTGCTGAAGACTTACTTGCGCTTGAAGGCTTAGAGCGTCATCTAGCATTTGTTATGGCAAGCAAGGGTGTAATTACACTTGAAGACTTAGCTGAGCAAGGTATTGATGAATTGGTAGATATTACAGAGCTAACACCTGAAAAAGCAGGTGAGCTAATTATGGCTGCACGTAATATTTGTTGGTTCGCAGACGAGTAATTTATTAACGGAGGTATTACACACTATGGCAGAAGTAAATGTTGAAAAACTAGCCGGCGATATAGGTACAACTGTTGATAAATTGCTTCAGCAATTTTCACAAGCGGGTATCACTAAAAAAGCAGGGGATAATGTAACTGAAGCTGAAAAAGCACAGTTACTTGATCACTTAAGCAAATCGCACGGTGGTACTGGTTCAGATGGCCCAGCACGTATGACTTTACAACGTAAGAGCAAAAGCACATTAAGTGTAACGGGCTCTACGGGTAAGGCAAAAGCTGTTCAAGTTGAAGTTCGCAAAACACGTACTTACGTGAAAAAGAGCGCAATGGAGCAAGAGCAAGAACAGCAACGTCTAGCCGCTGAAGAAAAAGCGCGTATCGAAGAGCAGCAAAAAGCTGCACAAGAAGCCGCTGAATTAAAAGCGAAACAAGAGGCAGAACGTAAAGCAAAAGAAGACGCTGATCGTAAAGCCAAAGAAGAAGCTAAACGCAAAGCAGATGCAGAGCGTAAAGCTAAACAACAGCAGATGACCCCAGAGCAAAGTGCTAAGTCTGAGAAAGATCGCATCGAAGCTGAGCGTCTGCAGAAAGAAGCAGAAGAGGCCGCATTGAAGAAAGCTGAAGAAGAAGCGAAACGTCAAGCAGAAGAGGCAAGAAAGCTAGCTGAAGAAAATGAAGCTCGCTGGAAAAAAGAAGAAGAAGAACGTAAGAAACGCGAAGAAACCGCGGATCACCATCTTACGACTTCTACTTATGCACGTGAGGCAGAAGATGTTGCCGATGCACGTGATGAGCAAGGTTCACGCCGCGCGAAGAAAAAGAAAAAAGCCCCAGCAAAAGATAAATTTGCAGGCGCTAAAGGCCGTAAAGGCAAGCTAAAAGCACCTACGTCATTGCAACATGGTTTCCAAAAACCTACTGCCGATGTTAAAAATGAAGTGCGTATTAGCGAAACAATTACAGTAGCTGAGCTTGCATCACGCATGGCTGTTAAAGGCGCTGAAGTTGTTAAAACAATGATGAAAATGGGTGACATGGTTACCATTAACCAAGTGATTGACCAAGAAACAGCACAACTTGTTGCTGAAGAAATGGGTCACAAAGTTATCATCGTTAAAGAAAACGAATTAGAGCAAACAGTACTAAATGACCGTCATGAAGATGGTAAGTCTGAGCCGCGTGCGCCAGTAGTAACTGTAATGGGTCACGTTGACCATGGTAAAACATCAACGCTTGATTACATTCGTTCAGCTAAAGTTGCATCAGGCGAAGCCGGTGGTATTACACAGCACATTGGTGCATACCACGTTGAAACTAACGGCAACATGATCACTTTCTTAGATACACCGGGTCACGCCGCGTTTACATCAATGCGTGCACGTGGTGCTAAAGCGACAGATATCGTAATCCTAGTGGTTGCAGCTGACGATGGTGTAATGCCACAAACTAAAGAAGCGGTACAGCATGCTCGCGCAGCTGGCGTTCCTTTAATCATTGCTGTAAACAAAATGGATAAAGAAGGCGCAGATCCAGATCGCGTTAAAAACGAGCTAGCTCAGTTAGACGTTATCCCTGAAGATTGGGGCGGCGATACGCAGTACGTTCATATCTCAGCTAAAACAGGCTTAGGTATTGATGACTTACTTGAAGCTGTTCTTATGCAATCTGAGCTTTTAGAGCTTCGTGCTCCATCAGAAGGCATGGCAGCAGGTGTTGTAATTGAATCTCGTCTTGATAAAGGACGTGGTCCGGTTGCTTCTATCTTAGTTCAATCAGGTACCCTTAACCAAGGTGATATCGTACTGTGTGGTCTTGAATACGGCCGTGTTCGTGCAATGAAAGACGAAAACGGTAAAGACATTAAATCAGCGGGTCCTTCTATTCCTGTTGAGATTTTAGGTCTATCTGGTATTCCGGCTGCAGGTGATGAAGCGACTGTTGTTAAAGATGAGCGTAAAGCGCGTGAAGTTGCTTTATACCGTCAAGGTAAATTCCGCGACGTTAAATTGGCTCGTCAGCAAAAAGCGAAGCTTGAAAACATGTTTACTAACATGGCTGAAGGCGATGTATCAGAAGTTAACGTGGTACTTAAAGCAGACGTTCAAGGTTCAATCGAAGCAATTTCAGACTCACTAACTAAGCTTTCTACTGATGAAGTAAAAGTGAAGATTGTTGGTTCTGGCGTAGGTGGTATCACCGAAACTGATGCAACACTTGCTGCTGCATCTAACGCAATCGTAGTTGGCTTCAACGTTCGTGCCGATGCATCTGCACGTAAAGTGATTGATACTGAAAACTTAGACCTTCGCTACTACAGCGTAATCTACGCGCTAATCGAAGAAGTTAAGCAAGCCATGTCTGGTATGCTTGCTCCTGAGTTTAAGCAAGAGATTATTGGTCTTGCTGAAGTACGTGACGTGTTTAAGTCTCCAAAAATTGGCGCAATTGCTGGTTGTATGGTTACTGAAGGTACTATTAAACGCAGCGCACCTATTCGTGTACTACGTGATAACGTGGTTATTTACGAAGGTGAGCTTGAGTCACTACGTCGCTTTAAAGATGACGTTCAAGATGTTCGTAACGGCATGGAATGTGGTATCGGCGTTAAGAACTACAACGATGTTCGCGTTGGTGACCAAATCGAAGTATTCGAAACAGTTGAAGTACAACGTACACTTTAATTGCTCGTAAACTAAGATTGTAAATGGGGGCTTTGCCCCCATTTCTGTATCCATTATTTAATTAACTTATTATTTTAATTCAGTAAGTTATGATTTTAGGAAAACAATCATGAGAGAATTTTCTCGCACTGATCGTGTTGCTCAGCAAATTCAAAAAGAAATTGCTGTAATTTTACAACGCGAAATTAAAGATCCGCGCTTAGGCATGGTGACAGTGTCTGCGGTAGAAGTATCGCGCGATTTATCTTACGCAAAAGTTTTTATTACGGTGTTTAATACCGAAGATGAAAACAAAGCAAAAGAAAGCGCAAAAATACTTAACGAAGCAACGGGCTATATCCGCTCGTTACTGGGTAAGCGTATTCGTGCTCGTATAATGCCTGAGCTTAAATTTGTAGTAGATAACTCACTAATGGAAGGGATGCGTATCTCTAACTTAGTGGACTCGGTTATTCGCGAAGATAACGCTAAACATGTTGATGATGAAACTGATAGCGAAGAAGGCACTAAAGACTAATGGCAAGACGCAGTAAAGGCCGTCCGATTGATGGTATTTTGTTGTTAAACAAACCTCAAGGCATTTCATCGAACAAAGCCCTACAGCAAGCTAAAGGTATTTATTTTGCCCAAAAAGCTGGCCATACCGGTGCGCTAGACCCACTGGCCACTGGCATGCTGCCTATTTGCTTTGGTGAAGCGACCAAGTTTACCCAATTTTTGCTCGATACAGATAAAACCTATGTGGTAAGAGCAAAGCTAGGTGAGCGCACAACGACCTCTGATTCAGATGGCGAAGTGGTTGAAACCCGTGATGTAAACGTTACCACTGAACAGTTAGCCGCAGAAATTGAAAAGTTTTTAGGCGAGTCAGATCAGTATCCATCAATGTACTCAGCGCTTAAATATGAAGGTAAGCCTTTATATAAATACGCGCGTGAGGGCATTGAAGTACCGCGTAAATGCCGAAAAATAAACGTGTTTAGCTTAACGCTTGATGAGTTTGATGAAGCAAACAACGAAGTACAAATGACCGCCCATGTATCTAAAGGGACCTACATTCGTACCATTGTTGATGATTTAGGCGAAAACCTAGGCTGTGGCGCACATGTTATTATGCTGCATCGCTCAGCGGTTGGCCATTACCCTAAAGATAAAATGGTATCGCTTGAGCACCTTGAAACCTTGTTAGCTAAGGCTAAAGAAGAAGAGGTTGCCCCTTCTACATACCTTGATGAATTACTATTGCCAATGGATAGTGCATTGGTTGATTTACCCGTTGTAGAAATTAGCAAAGAGCAGGGTGTTTCGTTTAGCCATGGCCAAGCAGTCGTATTAGGCATTGATTTACCCGGCGGGGCAATTAAAGTCCTGGCCGATGGTGTGTTTATTGGTACCGGTGAGCGCAACCCTGACGGGCATTTAAAATCAAAGCGTGGCTTGTCTAATCAGCAACCCGAGTAAACTTTAACTTGTAGTTATTCTCATAGTTGGTAGAATACGCCCGCTTAATCGTTTTGGCTGAATTAGTGATCGGCTAAAGCACCTATTAAATTTAACTTTTGGAGTTATTATGTCACTAAGCAATCAAGAAAAAATCGATATCATTGCTAAATTTGCACGTGCTGAAGGCGACACTGGTTCACCTGAAGTACAAGTAGCTTTACTTACTTTTGATATCAACAAGCTTCAAGGTCACTTTGCTGACCACAAGCATGACTTCCACTCACGTCGTGGTCTGCTTCGTAAAGTAAGTACTCGCCGTAAATTGCTTGATTACCTTAAAGGTAAAGATATCTCGCGTTATACTGCGTTAATCCAAGAGCTTGGCCTACGTCGCTAAGAACTTGATTACGAGAAAAGGAGCTTTATAGCTCCTTTTTTTGTGCCTAAATTTAACGCTTCACACCCCATCGTTAACTTAACCTCCCTTTAATATAAATAACACCAACCTTGTGCTAGCACTTAACAATTAAGGGTAGGCAACGCTTGCAACCACTGCGTTAAAATTATCTTTAAGAACAATTTAATAGCGAATTATTCACCTAGCTATCTAAAGGTTTTTAATAGCTAAAAATTACACGCTTAACTAAACGCCTTTCTATAAAACAATTAAAAAATAATGTGGCAAAAGCGATTACGTTTTATCTTTGGGTAGGCTCGCAATTTTACGTCGCTTTGGTATATACTATGCGCGTAGATAAATAGGTTATCTGCAGTCATTAAAAATTTTGCCAATTGTAGTACTTAATTGATTTCCAACTGAATACAATTATGTACTGTAATTGGCCCTTTTAATGACACTTATTAATGAAATATAAAAACATTTAAGGAATATTTTAAGTGCAAGCAATTATTAAAGAATTTCAACTAGGTCAACACACAGTTACCCTAGAAACAGGTGCAATCGCACGTCAAGCAGACGGCGCAGTATTAGCAAGCATCGGCGACACGTCAGTATTAGTTACTGTAGTTGGTAAGCGTGAAGCTCAACCTGGTCAAGACTTTTTCCCACTAACAGTTAACTACCAAGAGCGTATGTACGCTGCGGGTCGTATCCCGGGTGGTTTCTTAAAGCGTGAAGGTCGTCCTAACGATGGCGAAACACTTATTGCACGTCTTATTGACCGTCCAATTCGTCCACTGTTCCCAAATGGTTTCGTAAACGAAGTACAAGTTATTGCAACCGTTGTATCTGTAAACCCTGAAATCCAACCAGATATGGTTGCGATGATTGGTACATCAGCAGCACTTGCTATCTCTGGTATCCCATTTAGCGGCCCAATTGGTGCGTCACGCGTTGGTTACATCAACGGTGAGTACGTACTTAACCCAACACTAAAAGAGCTTGAAGAAAGCCAACTTGATTTAGTAGTTGCAGGTACTGATAACGCAGTACTAATGGTTGAATCAGAAGCTGACGTACTAGCTGAAGACGTAATGCTAGGTGCGGTTGTATACGGCCATGAGCAATCTCAAGCTATTATCAACGCAATTAACGAATTTAAAGCAGAAGCGGGCAAGCCTACATGGGATTGGTCTGCACCTGAGAAAAACGTATCGCTTGAAGAAAAAGTAGCTGAACTTGCTGCTGATAAAGTAGGTGAAGCTTACCGTATTACCGATAAAGTAGCGCGTAAAGAAGCATTAACTGCAGCAAAAGACGCTGTAATTGAAGCGCTTACAAGCGAGCTTGCTGAAGATGAAACACTTGATAAGCAAGAAGTAGGTAAAGTATTTGGTTCTTTAGAGAAGAAAATTGTACGTGGCCGCATCACTGCTGGTGAAAAACGTATCGATGGTCGCGAACCAGACATGATCCGTGCACTAGACGTAATGACAGGTGTATTACCACGTACTCACGGTTCTGCAATTTTTACTCGTGGTGAAACTCAAGCATTAGTTACCGCTACACTTGGTACAGAACGTGATTCACAGTTAATCGATGATTTAACGGGTACTCACAAAAACCACTTCATGCTTAACTACAACTTCCCTCCATTCTGTGTAGGTGAAACTGGTTTTGTAGGTTCTCCTAAGCGTCGTGAAATTGGTCACGGTAACCTAGCTAAGCGTGGTATTTCTGCTGTAATGCCTACACTTACTGAGTTCCCTTACTCAATTCGTGTTGTATCTGAAATCACTGAATCTAACGGTTCGTCTTCAATGGCATCTGTTTGTGGTACGTCACTAGCACTTATGAACGCGGGTGTACCAATTAAAGCGTCTGTTGCGGGTATCGCGATGGGTCTTGTGAAAGAAGATGAGAAGTTTGTTGTTCTTTCAGATATCTTAGGTGATGAAGATCACTTAGGTGACATGGACTTTAAAGTAGCAGGTACTACTAACGGTATCACTGCACTACAAATGGATATCAAGATTGAAGGTATCACACAAGAAATCATGCAAATTGCGCTTAAACAAGCAAAAGCTGCACGTTTACACATTTTAGGTGTGATGGATGAAGCGATTTCTGCTCCTTCTGAAGAATTATCAATGTTTGCTCCTCGCATCTACACTATGCAAATTCCTGCTAAGAAGATTGCTGAAGTAATTGGTAAAGGTGGCGCTACAATCCGTCAACTTACTGAAGAGACAGGCACAACAATTGAAATTGAAGACGACGGTACAATTAAGATTGCTGCAACAGACGGTGAAAGCGCGCAAAACGCAATTACACGTATTGAGCAATTAACAGCAGAACTAGAAGTAGGTACTATCTACACTGGTAAAGTTGTACGTATTGTTGACTTTGGTGCGTTTGTAAACATTCTTCCTGGTAAAGATGGCCTAGTGCATATTTCTCAAATCAGCACAGAGCGTGTTAACAACGTAACTGACCACTTAAGTGAAGGTCAAGAAGTTAAAGTTAAAGTACTAGAAGTAGACCGCCAAGGCCGTGTACGTCTAAGCATTAAAGAAGCAATGGAATCAGCAGCACCTGCAGCTGATGAGTCGAAAGACGCATAATTGCTAAACTTTAACCCGTTAATATACGCGGGATAATAAAAAAGGGGCTGTTTAGCCCCTTTTTTTATGCTTTAATGAAACCTTATTAGACAAGGTCTGTCTTATTTTTATTGCGATATATCTTGGTATTAAGGATTTTAATGATACTCAAACATTTAGCTTTGGCATCTTTTGCTATTTTGTCTTTAAGCGCTTGCCAAACCACGACTGAATCAAAACCTACGCCGATTGTTAATGTGCCTTTTACTGCACCCCTTGCATCTGACTTTAGAAGTGAAATTGCGATTGCACGTTACTCTGAGCTATTAAATAGAGCCGATTTAAGTACTGAGCAACAAGCTAAGCTTTATTATGACCGTGGGGTATTATTTGATAGCTTAGGAATGACCACGTTATCGCGCATTGATTTTAACCGCGCTATAAAACTAAAGCCTGATTTAGCTGAGGTGTATAACTTTTTAGGTATTCAGCACACGTTAATGCAGCAATACGAAAAAGCGTATGAGTTTTTTGACTCAGCCCTTGAGCTTAATGAAGAGCATGAATACGCTTATTTAAACCGTGGCATTGCACTGTATTATGGTGAAAGAGCAAATCTAGCGCAAAGTGACTTTGATGAGTTTTTAGCGCGTTCACCCAACGATCCTTACCGTGTTTTATGGCTTTACCTTGCACAGTCGCAAGAGGATAAACAACAAGCATTAGCGGCTCTTAAAACAAATGCTGCAGCCCTTGATGAATCGCAATGGGCGTATCAGTTAATTTCGCTATATACCGGCGATATGAGTGAGCATACGTTTTTATCGGGTATTAGCGATGGCGTTAAGTCAGAGCAAGAATACGCACAGCGCTTGTGCGAGGCGTACTTTTATTTAGCCAAAATGCACCAAGCAGCCGGTGAGCAGTTTTTAGCTGCTGATTACTTTAGGTTGGCATTATCCACTAATGTGCATGAGTTTATTGAATACAAATATGCACGTTTAGAGCTTGAGCTTATGGCTGGTGCAGACGCTAGTTAAATACCCGTGTTATCTAATTGGTTTGCTTTTTAGCCTGCTTATTGCAGGCTCTAGCAACCAGTTAAGCAGCATTAGCTTTTGGCATGTACTTCACGCTCAGGCTAATCCTCTGCAAAGTTATTGGCAATTTCCCCGTTACTTTTCAAATAATATAGCGCATCTTCCCGAGCTGACCTTAGGCTTTTTAGCGCGTAAAAATATCCCATCAGCCCAGTACAATTATTCTTTAACGCTTATCAATACAAGCAAAAACGAGCAAGCAAAGTTATTTTGGCTACAAAGTATTGAGCATGTTGGGCACAACAAGCGCCAACAACTCGCGCATGCTCTTTTAAAGCAAGGTCGCTGGAATGACCTTCAACTATTGTTAGCTCAAAACTTACTGCCTAGAGGCGCGGCATTTAACCATTTAGCGCTGCACAAAGGGAGTGACTATGAGCAAGTTTCGCCTTCCTTTTTACATCAACTTGGTTTTGCAGCGTTAAATACACGCCCGCCGATTAACAATAGCTGTAGTTACAATGTGCTGCTATTGGGTGTAAATAGAGAAGCCTTGTTTAAGTTATCAAGTTTTGCCGCGCAGTATAATAAAAAACCTGAGCCGCAAAGCGGGGCGTATTGCTTAAGTAAACCGGTTTACGCTGGGGGCGCAATTGACTGCGCTACCACCTCGAACATGGCTAATTGCTTATGGCAAAACGCGCACTTAAAAGCGCAGTCTACTAACAGCTATGACTACACTGTAATTATGGGTACGAGCGGCAGCGCCAATGTAACAGGTAAAAAAATGCAGCTAAGTACCCAAGCAAACTATAATGTATTTTTGCATGAGCTAATGCACTTTAGTGGTTTTGAAGATGAATATACGCTGCCTATTTCTAAACAGCGCTGGTTGTGTAAGCGCCAAGGATACGTAGCCCCAAATTTATATATTTCGCAAGGTGAGGCTGCGCCAAATGGATGGCACAAAAGCTTAAGTTGCCAGCAAGGCGGCGTGGCATATAAGCCAACTAAGCAATGGTCAATTATGCAGTATCAACAACTAGGTTTATCAAAGCGGTACAGGGCTTTGTGGGTTGATCAAATCAATGCTGCTAAAACCGCTCAGCTTGATTAAATTTAAATCGATTAGGCTTGCTATCTATAGACAAAATGGCCGTTTATAAGTATAACTGTACGTATTAATGTCGTTTAAAAACAGACAGTAAAAGCATCTTTTCGTGATGTATAAAACGTAAGGATAAACTTATGATTATAAAAGGCCCTACATTATGACTTTGCTCTGGATACCTTTGTTATCCTTAATTGGCAGTGTTATTTCTTCATGCACCGGCAAACTATCCCGTACGCAAGCTGCAGCTGTCACTGTACTTGCCCCTTTAGCAGCATTAGGTATTACGCTATACCACACCCCCGCTATTTTAGCAGGTGAAACGATTCGTTATGCTGTAACGTGGATCCCCGCTGTTGGACTGGACTTATCATTTCGTCTTGATGGCTTGAGCTTACTGTTTATGTTTATGATTTTAGGCATAGGCATACTGGTAATTACCTACGCACGTTATTATCTGAGTAAAAACGACTCCTTAGCTAAGCTGTATAGTTACTTATTGCTGTTTATGACCGCAATGCTGGGCATTGTTATGTCTAACAATGTTATTCAGCTTTGGCTGTTTTGGGAACTGACCAGCATTAGCTCGTTTTTATTAATTAGCTATTGGTGGCATAAAACAGAAGCACGAAAGGGCGCTCGCATGGCGCTAGCTGTTACCGCTGCTGGTGGCTTAGCATTGCTGGCAGGTTTAATGTTAGTGGCCGATATAGTTGGCAGTTACGACCTAGATGTAATTTTAGCTAGCAAGGCAATTGTTCAATCACATGATTTATACGAAACAGCACTGGTATTAGTTTTGCTAGGTGCATTTACTAAATCGGCACAGTTTCCATTTCATTTTTGGCTACCTCACGCTATGGCAGCCCCAACCCCTGTTAGCGCGTATTTACACTCTGCGACTATGGTAAAAGCAGGTATATTTTTATTAGCGCGTTTTCACCCAGTACTTTCAGGTACAGATACTTGGTTTTTACTGGTTGGTTTAACCGGTTTAACAACGCTTTTATTTGGCGCTTATATCGCCTTATTTAAACACGATTTAAAGGGCCTGTTAGCGTACTCAACCATTAGCCATTTAGGGTTAATTACCCTGTTATTGGGCCTAGATACTGAGCTCTCTACTGTGGCGGCAATATTCCATATTATTAATCATGCCACGTTTAAAGCCTCGCTATTTATGGCAGCAGGTATAATTGACCATGAAACCGGCACTCGTGATATGCGTAAGCTTAATGGTATGTGGCGGTATTTACCGTATACGGCCACACTTGCCATGGTTGCGGCTGCTTCAATGGCGGGTGTGCCATTGCTTAACGGCTTTTTATCTAAAGAAATGTTTTTTGCCGAAACCTTACATCAGCAAGTGCTTGGCTCTATGTCGTGGTTAATCCCGGTGTTAGCCACTATTGCAGGGGCGTTATCGGTGGCTTATTCGTCGCGTTTTATTCACGATGTATTTTTTAATGGCGAGCCAATTGATTTACCACGCCAGCCGCATGAGGCTCCGCGTTACATGCGACTCCCTATTGAAGTATTGGTTGTGCTGTGTGTGCTGGTTGGTTTGTTCCCGCATTTTTCAGTCGATGGCATTTTATCTGCTGCGTCTTTGGCTGTACTTGGTCAAAAGGTACCAGAGTACGAACTGGCTATATGGCATGGTTTTAACTTACCGCTATTAATGAGCGCCATGGCGGTAGTGGGTGGTTTGTTTATTTATATAAATCGTAAATACCTATTTCAATTTCAAGCATCATTACCGCCACTTAATGCTAAAAAAACCTTTGAGCTAATTGTGCTTAAAGTTATTAATTGGTGCCAAAGCAGGGTAAACACTATCGAAAACGGCTCATTACAACGCTACATTTTTGTAATGCTGGCGGTGGTATTGTTATGTGCCGGTTGGCCATTATTTGAAATGCAACAATTAGCGGGCAGTATGCCGCGTATTCCGGTTGATGTGCATAACGCAATAGGTGCAGGCCTACTGATTATAGGTGCTTTTGCTACCGTTATTTGGCATCGCTCACGCGTAGTTGCGTTACTAATGATTTCTATTGTAGGGCTTATGGTGTCGGTGGCGTTTACGCGTTTTTCTGCGCCCGACTTAGCGCTTACGCAATTAACGGTAGAAGTAGCAACCGTTATTTTATTAATGTTGGCGTTGTTTTTCTTACCACAACATACGCCTAAAGAGTCTAGCTCATTACGAGTACTCAGAGATTTAGGGATAGCCTCAACATTAGGTGTTGTGGTGGCAAGTATATGTTATGCATTACTTACACGCCCACTCGAATCGATATCAGATTTTTTCATAGCCAATGCCAAAACAGGAGGTGGCGGTACCAATGTAGTAAACGTTATTTTGGTTGATTTTAGGGGCTTTGACACCCTAGGCGAAATAACCGTATTGGGTATTGCAGCGTTGGGTATATTTAAAGTGCTTTCTCGTATTCCATTGTTCATGCCAGCAAGTGATGGTGAAGGGCGCCCATGGGCACGCGAGCGCCACCCTATACTACTTGCCAGTATTTCGCATAGCTTATTACCGCTTGCATTATTAGTATCGGCTTATATTTTCTTACGTGGTCATAACTTACCTGGCGGCGGCTTTATTGCAGGGTTAGTAACATCAATTGCCTTTATATTGCAGTATATGGCTCATGGCTCAGCTTGGATAAGCGAGCGCTTTGCAGTCAACTACCGTAAAATTATTGCATCAGGTATCGGTATTGCCTTGTTTACTGGAGTCGGTAGCTGGTTCTTTGAACGGCCGTTTTTAACTACGTGGTTTGATTATTTCGATATTCCATTTATTGGCAAAACAGAACTTGCAAGCGCAATTGTGTTTGATTTAGGCGTTTATTTAACAGTGGTTGGAGCCACGTTAATGATATTAGCAAGCCTTGGCAACATGACAGCAGATACCCAGAAAAAAGAGGTAAACATTTAATGGAGCTATTGTACGCATCTTGCGTTGGTGTATTAGTTAGTTGTGGTGTGTTTTTACTGCTAAGGGCCCGTACGTTTCCGGTAGTGCTTGGCCTTACTATGATTTCCTATGCCGTTAACTTATTTTTGTTTTCTGCGGGTCGCTTAACCATAAATAAAGCAGTTGTGCTTGGTACAGGGGCTGAATATGCCGACCCTTTACCTCAAGCACTAGTACTTACTGCAATAGTGATAGGGTTTGCAATGACTGCGTTTGTGGTTATTTTAGCTATACGTGGTAGAGCCGATTTAGGAAGCGATCATGTTGATGGGCAAATCATCAAAAGCGCAGCCGATAGCAAGGAGCAAAAATGATTCAACATTTAACCTCTTTGCCTATTTTATTACCTATGTTGGCAGCGGTAATATTGCTTTTGCCACCCTGTGGTAAAAGTTTACGTATTCGCCGTATTGCCTCATCAATTATGGCGGTGATTACATTTATTGTTAGTGCATTGCTGTTAATCCATATATATAACAGTGGTATCAATGTATACGCTATTGGTAATTGGTCTGCTCCTTTTGGCATAGTGCTTGTTGCCGATATGCTTTCTACTTTATTGGTTGCACTTACATCCTTTTTAGGAATGGGAGTCATTTTATATGGCTGTGCCGGCGATGATGCAAAAGGAAACTTTTTTCATCCATTAGTTCATTTTTTAATATTAGGTGTTAATGGGGCATTTTTAACGGGTGACTTATTTAATGTATTTGTATTTTTTGAGGTGTTGTTGATTGCCTCATACTCACTACTTATGCATGCCGGAGATAAACAAAATACCCGTGCAGCGCTCCAATACGTCATATTAAATTTGGTTGGCTCGAGCGTATTTTTAATTGGTTTAGGTATTTTATACGGCGTACTGGGTACATTAAACATCGCTGATATGACGCAAAAAGTAGCCCTGTTAACGGGCGATGACGTCTATTTGGCGAAGGCCGGCGGCTTACTGCTGTTAGTTGTATTTGCTTTAAAAGCCGCATTGCTCCCTTTGCACTTGTGGCTACCAAATACTTATGCCAGTGCAAAGCCTGTGGTTGCCGCTTTATTTGCTATTATGACCAAGGTGGGTGTATACGCCATGTTGCGCGTTTATACCGTTATTTTTGGTGAGCAAGCCGGTGAGCTTGAACATATGGCGCAATCGTGGTTATGGGGCTTAGCCATTGCTACTATAGTGGTTGGTGCAATTGGCGTAATGGCTGCGCAAGATTTACGTAAGTTAACGGCAAATTTAGTTGTTGTATCAGTGGGCACGTTAGTCGCTCTAATTGCACTGCAAAACGTCACTGCAACAGCTGCACTGCTTTATTATTTAGTGCACTCCACATTAGTCAGCGCTGCACTATTTTTATTAGCTGATTTAATTGCCACACAAAGGGGCAAAGTAGGGGATAGACTGGTTGCCGGACGAGCCGTAAACCAACCTTACTTATTGGGAGCATGCTTTGTAATTGCTGCATTAACCGTAGTAGGTATGCCGCCGCTATCGGGGTTTGTTGGAAAAGTTTGGATCCTCAAAACAACCTTAAATAGCGAGCAAGCCTTACTATTTTGGCCTGTTTATTTAATTGCTAGCTTTGTTTTATTAGTTGCACTTTCTCGTGCTGGTACAAGTATGTTTTGGGAAAGAAAAGGCAATAAAACAGAAAGCGCCGAGGGCGAAAATGCTCACCCATTACAAGTGATGATAATTGTAGGGCTACTTGCGTGCTCACCTTTGTTAGTTGTTTTTGGCGGACCAATAAGTGAATACATGGTCAGTGCTGCTACGCAATTGCATGATATAAGTGGTGGCATTAATGCAGTTATGAAGGGAGGTGAGTAATGAGGTTACAAGCCCGTTATCGTTGGTTGCCAACGCCGTTTCGTAGTTTGTTTTTATTTTTAATTTGGTTGTTGCTTAATAATAGTGTATCCGCAGGGCATATAGTATTAGCTACGTTTTTTGCGATATTTATTCCGCTATTAAGTGTTTCATTACGTGATCCGCAACCTTTAATACTAAAACCAGGTTTGGCACTAAAACAATTGCTCATTGTACTTTACGATATAGTGGTTGCTAATTTACAGGTAGCCTTATTAATCATTGGTCCAGCTAAAAAGTTACGTCCTGCTTTTGTTAAAGTGCCTATAGATTTAATACACGATATGCCCATTACTATTCTTGCCAGTTGTGTATCTCTTACACCTGGTACAGTAAGTGCCGAGGTATATCCTATTCCTGAGTCACTAGACGAAGGCGAAAAGCCTAAACAGCGCTATTTACTTATACATGTGCTTGATTTAAAAGATGAAGAGGCACTTATTAAACAAATTAAACAGCGCTACGAAGCTCCCCTAAAGGAGATATTTCAATGTTAGATACTGTATTACTTATTGTATTTGCCATGATTGGTTTATCGTTACTGTTAAACCTATGGCGATTAATTATAGGCCCCTCAGTGCCTGATAGAGTTTTAGCCCTAGATACTATGTACATTAATGTTATCGCGTTAATTATTTTATACAGCATTAGTATGGGCACTGGTTTGTACTTTGAAGCCGCGTTATTAATCGCGATGCTTGGCTTTATAAGTACTGTTGCAGTATGTAAGTATTTACTACGCGGCGACTTAATTGAATAGGATATTATAATGATAAGCGAGTGGGTTGTATCAATATTACTACTTTTTGGTGGGCTATTTATTTTAATAGGGTCACTGGGCTTAATTAAATTACCTGATTTTTACATGCGCTTACACGGCCCTACTAAAGCAACAACACTGGGTATGGCCAGCATATTAATTGCTGCAATGGTATTTTTTGCAACGTCGGTGCACACCATAAGCGTAAAAGAGATTTTAATTACCGTGTTTTTATTAATTACTGCCCCTATTAGTGGGTATATGTTAATAAAATCAGCGATTCATCATAAGCTTAAAGCAAAAGAAGGCACAAAAGGGCTCGATAACGTAGAAGACGATTAGCCCCTGTGCACTGATAAAAAGGCCAAATAAACATGTTTTATTTGGCCTTTTTAGTATGGGTTTACACATTTACAAACTATTTTATACCCGTTCGCATAATTAAGTAATTTATTCTGAGGCTGGTAAAACGTGTTGATAATTTAGTAAAAAATTAGCTATTTAGTTGTTCTGAATGAGCATTTTTTAACGTAAGTAGCGACCCGTTTAGCCCCGTAAAATGAGTAAGTATTATTGCGGATTGATATTAATCATGTGAGTATGGTCTTACTTTTTATATTTAAGGATATGACAATGGCTAAGGCACTATTACTTTCGTTACTTATATTTTCTGGCAGCGTATTGGCTGACGAAGCAACTAAGCAGCAAAAAATAGACGAGCTGATAAACGTGATGAACATGGATGCTATGGTTGACTCAATGTACGGGCAAGTTGAAGGCATGATGAAAAATATGTCTGCACAAATGGGTGTTAAGCCCTCTGAGCAAGCTATTTTTGATAAATACTATGCAGATATGACCAACGTACTTAAAACCGAAATGAGCTGGAAAAAAATGCAACCGATGATGGTTAACGTTTACGACAAACATTTTAACGAGCAAGAAATTGCCGACATGCTGGCGTTTTATAAAACTGAAACAGGGCAAAAAATTCTTCAAAAAATGCCTGTAGTAATGCAAGAGTCTATGCAAATGTCGCAAAGCTTAGTGCAGGATGCAATGCCAAAAATTCAGCAAATAGCCGGTGAGCTAAGTGAAGAGCTAAAAGCCTCTCGCCAACAAGAAAATTAATCTCTCTGCCTCTTTTTAAGCGCGCTCATTAGCGCGCTTTTATTTTATCAGCTCCAGTAAATTTAAATTATGCTTTAATACTCCCCTCTATTGACCTGTGTGTCACACATAGGTTTACAATTGAGCTCTAAAATCTAAGGGGGCTAAATTATGTATGTTAAGCAATTAGCGAAGTTAATGGGTGTAACGCCTGATACAGTTCGTCATTACACACGAATAGGCCTTTTATCGCCCATACGTAGCCAAAGTAATGGCTATCAACAATATACAAAAGCAGACCGCCAACGTTTACAGTTTATTATAAGCGCCCGAAAGCTCGGGTTTTCCCTAAAAGATATACAGCATATCATTGGCGAGTCAGAACAAGGGCATTGTCCATGCCCCCTTACACGGCAAATTATTGCAAAACGTTTAGAAGAAACCGAAGCCTTGTTTCAAGAAACCCTTAAATTACGAGTGCGTATGCAAGCGGCGTTAAAACAGTGGGAAACATCGGCAGACGGCGCTGTTGCAAGTGATGTGTGTAGCTTAATAGAGACGTTTGTTGACCCACTTGTTGAGCCAAATAAAAGCGGAGATGTGCAATGAGTAGCAGTAAAACAACAGAGCAAAACTTTATTATTGAAGGTGCTAATTGTGGCAGTTGTGTAGCCAAAATAGAAAAAGCCCTCAATAGTGTGCAAGGCGCAAACAATGTCGAAATGAACTTTGCAGATCGCACGGTACGAGTAGAGGGCAGCGCGCAGCAAAGCACATTAATTAGCGCCGTTGAAAATATAGGTTACGGCGCAAAACCTATGGATAACACATCAGAGCAAGATGCGCTTGATGAAAAAGCCAAGTCAGACGAGGCACATTACAAAAAGCTAATGCGCAACATGATGCTGGCTTTAGGTGTGGGCGTACCGCTTATGATTTATGGGCTTATTTTTGATATGAGCGTGACAACCATTAACCAGCGAATTGCATGGGGTGTGGTCGGTATTATCACGTTTGTCGTTATGGCTGTAGCAGGTAAGCAATTTTATAAAGGTGCTTGGCAGTCATTTAAAAATCATGGGGCTAACATGGATACGCTTATTGCTTTGGGAACGGGCACTGCGTGGTTATATTCAATGTTTGTTGTGCTTGCGCCTAGCTTACTACCTGTGGTTGCAAGGCACGTTTATTTTGAAGCTTCTTCAATGATAATCGGGTTAATTAGTTTAGGCTTGGCTTTTGAAGTGAAAGCGCGTGGACGTACTTCGCAGGCTATTAAGCGTTTAATTGGCTTACAAGCAAAAACAGCCCGTGTAATACGCGATGGCGCAGAGCAAGATATAGACATTAGTGATGTGCAAAAGGGCGACCATGTAAGGGTACGCCCAGGCGAAAAAATCCCGGTAGATGGTGATGTGCTCGAAGGTAGCAGCAGATTAGATGAATCTATGCTCACGGGTGAGCCTATGCCAGTGAGTAAACAAGCTGGCGATAAAGTGGTTGCTGGCAGCATTAATAAAAGTGGTACATTATTATTTGAAGCCACACATATAGGCCAAGAAACAACCCTTGCCAATATCATTAATATGGTAAAACGCGCGCAAAACTCTAAGCCTTCAATAGGGCGATTAGCCGATGTTATATCGGGCATTTTTGTGCCCACAGTAATGATAATTGCGATACTAGCAGCCCTTGCATGGTTGAATTTTGGCCCAGCTCCTTCAATAGCTTATGCAGTGGTAGCGTTAACCACCGTGCTGATTATTGCATGCCCATGTGCGCTGGGTTTAGCAACGCCTATGTCGGTAATGGTGGGAATAGGTAAAGCCGCCGAGTTTGGCATATTAATTCGCAATGGCGAGTCACTGCAAACTACCTCTAAAATTACTACCATGATTTTAGATAAAACCGGCACTATCACCCAAGGTGCACCACAGGTAACAGATGTTGTAACGTTTAATAACGCAGATGAAAATAACGTAATGCAATTAGTTGCAAGCCTAGAGAGTAGCTCTGAGCACCCACTTGCGGAGGCGATTACACAGTACGCTAAAAAGCAAAGCGTAACCTTGAGTAAAGTTACCGACTTTGATGCCATTACCGGTAAAGGTGTAAGTGGAACGGTGAATGAGCAAACACTGTTATTTGGCAATAAAGCGCTTATGGATAAATACGAGATTGCAGTTGATGACGCCACAGAGCAAGCACACACCTTTGCAAATGATGCAAAAACCCCGATGTACTTTGCCTGTAATAACCAACTTATGGCCTTAATTGCGGTGGCGGACCCGCTAAAAGAAGACTCAGTACAGGCAATCAAGCGCCTGCAAAATGAAGGTATTCATCTAGTAATGCTCACTGGCGATAATAAAGCGACCGCACACGCTGTGGCTAAAAAAGTCGGTATTGATGATTTTATCGCAGAAGTGTTGCCAGAGGATAAAGTAAACGAAGTCACTAAACGCCAGCAGCAAGGCGAGATTGTAGGCATGACGGGTGATGGGATCAATGATGCCCCCGCGCTTGCTAAAGCAGATGTCGGTTTTGCAATTGGCACAGGTACAGATGTAGCCATAGAAAGCGCCGATATTACTTTAATGCGTGGCTCACTTCATGGCCTTGCCGATGCTATTGCCATTAGTAGCGCAACAATTAAAAACATTAAACAAAACTTGTTTGGTGCCTTTATTTATAACGTTGCGGGCATCCCTATTGCAGCCGGTGTGTTGTATCCGTTTATTGGTGTACTACTAAACCCAGTAGTGGCGGGCGCAGCTATGGCGCTTTCATCACTGACAGTAGTCACCAATGCTAATCGCTTACGTTTTTATAAACCCAATAAGCGCTAAGGAGTCGATAATGTTAATGATAAATTTACTTGGTGCAGTATTAATAGTGGCCATTATTTATTGGTTTTGGCTTTATAAGCCAAAGCAAATACACAGTAATGATAATACGCAAACCATAGTGGTAGATAACGGCGTTTATCAACCAAGTCACATAAAGGTGGCGGCCAATAAAAAAGTAACACTTACATTTGATAGAAAAGACAGTGCACCGTGCGCCGAAACTATGGTGTTCCCGCAGCTTGATGTAAGTGAAAGCCTTGCAATGGGAGATAATAAAATCACTTTGCCTGCACTAAAAGCAGGTGAGTACGACTTTCATTGCCAAATGAAAATGTATAAAGGTAAGTTAATCGCTGAGTAACCAGTAAGTTGATTAAGTAACATTAATACGGCCTAACTTTATGTTGAGCTAAACAACGGGTTATGTCGTATTAGTGTTAATTAAGCACACTAGATTATTTAATGAATAACTTAAACCCTAAAAAATTACTAAACAGTAAGTGGACTGCCACTCCAGCTATCAACAAAGAAAAACACTTTATCATTGTAGAAGTAGAATACGATGAAGAGGGTAATGTAATTGAATGCATTACCGAGTCGGTATTTTCTAAAAATCAGTACCCAATACGCTGGCGAGATTTAAAAGACACACAAAAATGGCGTCAAGGCTGGAAGTAGTTAAATTGTTTTTATACTTTAAAAACGCCAATTTGTTATGCCCAACTAAATGCAATGCCCAACTAAATGCAATGCGCACCCTTTTTAACCCCTGCCTTTTACTAAATTCGCCATTTGGCAACAAATGCCTGTTTTTTACAGGCTTGCCATGCTTATAAAAAATAAACGCTAAAAACTTTATAAATATCAATACATTTCAATTGGTTATGTTTTAGGTTTTATAACGTTTAATTGTTTTAATTAAGCTGTTCAGCTTTAGTTTATTCTTAAACTTCCCCACATTATGTTTTTAGTTAGCTTTTAGCTCATGTGTGGCTTTTTTATAAATCATAAGTTGTTGATTCTATTGTTTTATTTTAAGTGGCTCATCTAACTGTTGCTAAAAAGCAACAAAAATACCCCTCGAAGCTTAATTTTTTCATATACTTACCATGTAACTTATTGTTTATTAAGTAAAAATAAAACATGGCACTGAAGTTGTAATAGCTAAGCTGTATTAAGCAAAACGTGGGTAACGCCAATTGGCTACTCCCCTAACCCTATGAAGGATTTCATTATGAAAAAGGCACAATCAACATTGGTATTAATGGCTTTAGCCTCTTCATCAGCGGCTTTTGCAGTAACAGATTTTGACACACTCGATAAAGATGGCAGTGGCACATTAAGCCCGTTAGAAGCATCTGCTGATGCTGAATTAATGAGTCAGTTTACAAAACTTGATACTGACAAAAACAACGAGCTATCTAAGAGTGAGTTCGACAAAGCATAAGTGAGTGCTTTGAGTAGTTAACGCCCAGTGACACGTTAATTCTGAGTTGCCAAAGACAACCTAAGTAGGCAAGGGAGCTTACCATAAAGAATAACAAGGACAGTGTAATACACAGGGCATTTTATTATAAACGCATAGCGAAGGAATCGATATGTAAAAGCGATACCCAACTTTGCTTGCAATAGCGCTGGTATTTTCTGGCACATTTGCAAAGTTTGATACCAACACAAACGGTAAACTTTTTAAAGCAGAGGTTTTACAAGCGTAGACGATTAATGCGCTGTGGTGTAAGCATAATTCTGAGTTGCCAAAGACAACCTAAATAGGCAAGGGAGCCTATTAAAAAGAATAACAAGGAAGTGAATTGTAACCACCTCAGTGCAAATTTATACAGGTAATGCATATTATTGAAGGATTACATTATGACTAAGCTGAAAACAACACTTGTACTTATCACCTTGGTGTCATCATCGGTGGTATTGGCAAATACAGAGTTTAAAACACCTATGCAAGGCGAAGGTGGTTTAACAAACCAAAGTGATCAATCAGCAGAACAAATAATGCAGCAATTAAATATGCAAAGCCGAAATGGCCTAACCGAAAACGATTTTTTTGAATACAAATAACCGATTCTCCCTTTATGGATCTCAGAAAAGGATTTCTTCCCCTTTGCCAAGCACTTAGCCTAAGGAAATGATTATGAAAAAATTTATCGCACTTCTAGCCCTTGCCTCTTCATCAGCGGCGTTTGCCGCGGTCGACTTTAACAGTTTTGATGCCAATGGCGATGGCGTAATTAGCAAAACAGAAGCACAAGCCAACGCACAGTTAGCACGGTTGTTTGATAAGCTCGATACAGATAAAAATGGTGAGCTTTCACAGCAAGAGTTTTCTAAAGTACAATAATTTTATGGCGTAGTTTTACGCGCTTAAAATTTATCAGGTCATACTCACAAAGCAGTTAAGTAACATTTACTTAGCTGCTTTTTTTGTGCATGGCGCAGGCATAACGGCTTTTTCACCAAATAGGTGCAAATGAGCGTATGTTAAAACCTTAACCTTATGAATAAAAACACTTTTTATACTTGGTTTTAAACTTGCTTAGTTAACGCTATAGCAATTGAGTGAGTACACAATTATGGCGCGAATGAGTTATATAAGTAGTGTTGAGCGCTACCATGAGTATGAGCAAGTAATACACAGCTTGCTTGACTCTATTTTAATGAGTATTGAAGATGGGCTTAACAAAAATCGAGATACACGTTTTTTAGTAAAGCAATATCCCTTTTTAGAGCTGCAATATTGTTTAAACGAATCTGGGCTTCAGCAAGGCAATAACGTTTGCTTTAAGCGTGCCTATAAAAAATTAGCCGAGCAAGGCAATCAGCAAGACTTAAGTGAGCGCCCTTACTTTTTACAATCTAAACAAACCGATTCGGTGTGCTTTACCGATCCGTATATTTCTATCGCAACTAACCATTTATGTATTTCGGCTATTAAAGAGTTAAAAAAGCCAATTAACCAGCAGCATTATTTAGTGTTAGACGTATGCTTAACCCAGTTAATTGAGTTTGTAATGGGAGACAGCGCGCGTGCCGGTATTTCGCCTTATTTTAAAGCGGGTTATGGGGTGATTGTGGCGTGTTTATTTACTTTGGTACTCTTTTTACTGAGCATAGTATTTAACGATATATATGCATTATTAACCCACTTTGACTCAGCGTCTGATCCCCTCGAGCCCTTTAGCATTATTATATATATTACTTTAGCGTTGGCCGTGTTTGATTTAGGAAAGACCATTCTCGAAGAAGAGATTTTAATGCATAAGGATATATTTAGGCACTCTTCTACACGGCGCACAATTACTCGGTTTATATCTACCGTGCTAATTGCAATATCTATTGAGGCGCTATTAACCATGTTTAAGGCAGCGTTGGGGCAGGCTGAATACTTATTACCGGCCATTGCGATGATGCTTGCGGTGGTAGGGCTTTTAATAGCCTTGGCTATTTATGTGTATTTAGGGGCCAAAGCCGAAACCTTACTAATGCGGGCGCGCTCAAAATTAAAATCCTCCAAGTAGGAGGATTTTAATGCGATTGGTATGATTATTATTTAGCTTTAAACTTTACCTGCTAATGCGGCTTATCTTGCTCGCGCTTTGCTTTAAAGTCTGAGTCACTCGTCCATGTAGGCCAATCGCCATTGTTAGCAAGCTGCGTGGCTATATCAACAATAAGCTCTATGTCTTGCTTTACGCCACCTAAGGACCACTGCGGCGAGTAATCGTCGGCTTCTTTATGGTATTTATGCGCAATGTAATCAGGGTCGGTATCGCCAAGGCTCATAAATAATAAACTCGGCACACCTTGCTTAGCTAAAGAAAAATGATCTGATCTAAAAAACAAACCGTTTTGCGGGCGAGGGTCCATTTTAACAAGGCGACCTTGAGCTTTTGCCGCGTTTGCTAGGTAGTTTTCTAGGGTGGATAAATCGTTACCGTATTGCAAAATGTAATCGGTGCCATCTAGCACGTTCATTCCGTCAATATTCAATAGCCCGACCATTTGTTTAGTGGGCACAACGCCACCGGTTGCAAATTCTTGCGAGCCAATGAGGCCAGTCTCTTCTGCGGTAAAATTAGCAAATAAAATAGAGCGTTTAAACGGTGTTTGCTGGTGGATTTGATTCATAATGCGGGCAATTTCGAGTGTTGCCGCTGTGCCAGAGGCATTATCCACTGCACCGTTATAAATTTTAGGGCCGCTGTCGGTTTGCTTGGTACCAAAATGATCCCAATGAGCACCTATTACCACGTACTCATTAGGGGCGTCGCTTCCTGTAATTTGCGCAACTACGTTATGTGATTTGGCATGCGATACTTCGTTTTTAAATGAAAGGTTGGCTGTTAAATTAAGCGCTGTGGCTTTAAAGTCATCACTGAAAGCCTTTTGTTTTAAATTTTGATAGTTAAGCTGTGCGGCATTAAAAATTTGCTCAGTAGTATTAAGTGTTAGCCAGCCCATAACTGGGAGCTTAGAAGCGTTTAGGTTATTGTCCATCAGGGTGTATTTAGTCCCTGTGTTTGAGCTTTCAACCACGCCCCAAGGGTAAGCCGCAGGGGCAGTTTCGTGCACAATAAATACCGCTTTGGCACCTTGGCGTGCGGCTTCTTCGTATTTGTAAGTCCAGCGGCCGTAGTAGGTCATAGCATTACCTGTAAATAACGCATCGTTTTGTGTAGCAAAGCCAGGGTCGTTTACCAATACAATAACGGTTTTACCTTCAACATTAATGTTTTCGTAATCGTTCCAGTTGTATTCGGGGGCATTAATACCGTAACCCACAAATACAATGTCAGAGTTTCGTACATCTATTACTGGCTGTAATTGCTCTGTACGGGCGGTAAAATCGTTACCTGCTTTAAACTTTAAGTCGCCTACCTGCAATTGCATATTTTGATTGGCCGTGACCATTGTCATTTTTACCGGCTGTAAAAACTTACCATTATACGCCCCAGTTAAACCCATAGCTTCGTATTGCTCGCTCAAGTAACCCACTGTTTTTACTTCACCATGAGTAAGTGGGCCGCGACCTTGAAAGTCATCAGAGGCTAGCGTTTTTATATGCTGTTTAACGTTATTTAGGCTTACGCCGGGCGTATTTTCTAAAGAAGAATGCTCGCTTGCAGGTTCAGAGCAACCAAAGAGAGCGACTAGCAGGCTTAGGCTAGCGCTTTTAAAAAAAGTAGAGGCCATAGTTTTCTGAATAGTTTTAAAAATTGGCTTTTAATATAAAGGAAGCACTGATGTGAGTCGAATATTTATCATCTTGCCAGTTCTATTTTTCAAAAATTGAAAATTGCCGGTGTAGGGTGTATAAATAATCGACAACAATAAATGGAGCACACACAATGAGCCAATCTAAAAAAAGCGGATACCTGTTTATAGGCAGCGGCGTAGCATTTTTTGCAGCAGCTTTGCTCGCACAGCAAGCGATGTTTTTTGCTTTAGCTGCATCTTTTGTAGTGTTAGGTACAATTAGTATAAAAAAAGCGGCTTAATAGCCGCTTATTTAATTAACACCTTGTAATAAATACCTTTAAAACACCTACCAAATTAGTTTTTCCACCATTTATGGGTTATTGCAGCGTCGGTAGGGGTAAATATTTGTCCAAACTTGGGTGTACTCAATGTTACGTTATTTATGTTGCTTGCAACCGTTACTCGTTCAAATGGGTCAACCCAAGCATGAAACGCCAAGTCAAACGTACCGTTATGAATAGGCACTAAAGTTTTACCTTGTAAATCAATATGAGCTTGAACCGATTGCTCTGGTGTCATGTGTATATCGGCCCAATCTTTGTCGTAGGCGCCTGTCTCAATTAGGGTTAAATCAAAAGGACCGTACTTGTTACCAATTTCTTTAAAGCCTGCGAAATAACCCGAATCACCACTAAAATAAACACTTTGCTGGGAGGTTTTAATAACCCACGAACCCCAAAGTGTGTTGTTTGCATCACTTAATCCACGGCCCGAAAAATGCTGGGTAGGAGTAAAGGCAACTAATGCATGTTCGGTTTGTAACTCCTGCCACCAGTTAAATGTGCTAATTTTGTTTTCATTCACTCCCCACTTAACTAAATCGGTATCTACACCAAGTGGCACATAAAACTGCTTAGTTTTTGCAGACAGCTTTTTAATAGCTGATTTATCAAGGTGATCGTAATGGTTGTGCGAAATAAGCACCTTATCGATTGGTGGCAGTTCGCTAATACTAATAGGTAATTTAGAAAAGCGCTTTGGCCCTACAAAAGAAAAAGGAGATGCGCGCTCACTAAATACCGGATCGAGTAACCAGTATTCGCCATGCACTTTTAAAAGCACGCTAGAGTGGCCAAGTTTAATGACATGCACAGTATTATTTGCAAGGGAGTTAAGCATTTTTGCTGTAACACTTTTAATTGCAATGGGCTTTTTAGGTGTAATGTTGGTACGCTTTTCTGTTATGTAACGCCCTAAAATTCCGAGTGTTTTCTTAAAGCTATTCGGCTCAACCTGTTGATGGTTATGAAATCTACCATTTTCGTAGTTATCTACATTAGGTGCTTCATTAACACCTTGCGCAACTATCTGTTTATTCACGCTACAACCTCCAAAAACAATGATGGCGATGATCACAACTACCCATTTTATAAATGTCATCGTTAAACCTTAAAGTAAACTAATGAGTGTAGTTTTTCATTGTTTTGATGAAAAGTAAACTATACAGTGCATTTTTTTATTGTTTAGTTAAAATGTAGCTATTAACAATTGCAGAACCTATTATGAAATTATCAGAAAAAAAACGCATAAATATTCTTCAAGCAGCAGAGCATCTGTTTTTTGAAAAAGGTGTAGAGCACACTAGTATGGATCAAGTTGCTGCAAAAGCGGAGGCTTCTAAGCGAACTGTTTATAATCACTTTGCGACAAAAGAAGAGCTATTTCAGGCTATTTTAACGACTATGCTGGCTAAAATTAATCATGGTGATGTTATTTACTTTAATAAAAATCAACCAATTGATTTGCAGCTTACTGCTATTGCCGAGCAAGAAGTGGCTATGCTTACATCGCCTGATTTTTTACGTTTAGCTAAAATTGCCTTTATGCAGATGCTACAAGAGCCGCAGCTAGCAAAGTCTTTAAGTAATAATACTATGGGGTGTATGACTTATTTAGAAGATTTTTTAGAGCAAGCTAGAACAGCAGGTGTTTTAAAAGGTGATGAGCTAAATATAGCTGCTAAACAGTTTGTGTATCAATTAAAATCGTTTGTGTTTTATCCGCTACTTTATGGGTTTGAAACAATAACAGAGCAGCAAAATAATAAAGTAATTGAACAAACAGTCAGCTTATTTCTGGCTAAATATAAAGCGTAAACTTAAAAGTAAAAAACCAGCAAATAGCTGGTTTTAATCATATAGCAAGTAACTAATTACTCATCTGCGTATTTTACGCGAATTTTGCTTTTATCAACGCTTAATTGATTAAGTGCTTTAATAGCGCTTCTACTTTCTATGTCGTTTGGCATTTCTACAAAGGCAAAACCTTTTGATAAACCAGTGTCTTTATCAAGCACCAAGTTACAGGTAGTTACTTTACCGTGTGCTGCAAACAACGTGCGAAGGTCTTGCTCTGTGGTAGCGCGAGACAAATTACGAACTAATAATTTCATATATAACCTAAATAAGGGGTTCGCTGAGGATTATCTCAAGTAACTTGGTTTTAACCTAATTTTATTTTTACCCTTTTATTTAAAGTTGTTTTTTACAAATAGCTCAGCTAACAATTATAAAACCATACTGGTAATAAAGATCTAGTTATTAAAACAAATAATTGGTAAGTTATATTTTACTTTATTTACTTACCATTAACCTGGGCTGGTTGTTTATGTCAAAGTTTGGCTTGCGTGTTTTAACTATTACTTGTGTTTGTTCTTTGGGTATTTTAGCTGTAGGGTGCGGCAGCTCAGGGTCAAATAGTGAGCCTGTAAATGCATCGGTTGTAGCGCTAAGCGCCGCGGTAATTAGCGGTCAAACAACTGTAAGTATTGAAAACACCCGCGATATAGCAATTACAGGTGAACTATCTATAACGGATGCACAAGCCAATGAGACAGTATTTAAAACGCAAAGCAATAACACCACAACTTATGGTTCATTTAGCTTAACTGAGGATGGTAATTGGTCATATACACTTAATGGCGAGCATGCCACTGTGAGTGCACTAAACGAGGGCGAAACCTTACTTGATGAAATAACTGTCACATCGGCAGATGGCACCGAAGCGACAGTGTCTATAACCATTATAGGCACTGCAGGCCGTGATGATTTTATAGTAACGCAAGAAACAACCCTCAATGCCGATGGCGAAAACACAGGGCTAAGTGCTTATACATTAATAGAAAATGCGTTTAGTGAAGGTGCAATTGAATCGCCTGATATGTATAGCGGTAATCATCAAAATGTTGTGCATATTATTGAAGATACTGACTCAACTGTAGGTAATCACTTTGTGTTTTTAGCACATCGTGATGAAGACCAAGATAAAGATAAGGGCGCAACCGACCGCCAGCGTAACGAAATAAAAGCCTTTGATAAATCGCCCGCCGCAACACTTGCCTTTAAAGACGAAACCGTACAATACAGTTGGAAGTTTAAAGTCTCTAGCGAGCTTGAGCTGAGTAGTAAATTCAGTCACTTTTTCCAAATAAAAGCCCGTAACGACAGCAACGACAATACCAATGGCAACGACGACCAACCTATTATTACGCTCTCTGGTGCACAAAAAAACAGTACAGGTAATCAGCTGCAAGTACGTTATAGCGCAGGCTTTGATGAAAACGGTAACAGCACAGGGCTTGATAAAAACCTTATCGAAACCGACTGGTCACTCATTACTGATGAATGGATAGCGGTATTTGTACAAGCCACTTTTAGTGAAGCGGGGCAATTTGAAATGACCCTAACCCGCTTAAGTGACAACGAAGAGCTATTTAGCATTAGCGAGCAAAACATAGATATGTGGCGAGGCTTTAGCGATGATGATTTTGCCCGTCCTAAATGGGGTATCTATCGTTCAATAGTCGAAACCGATAGCCTTCGCGCTGAAGAAGAGCAGGTACGATTTGCTGATTTTGTGATTAAAAAAGGCGTTTTAGCGCAGTAAATATTTGCCTAGTTTTTTATCGTGGCTACTTACACGTTGTTGAATAATAGCCACTATGTGACGGCGTATCCACTGCAAACCGGCATCGTTGTCTTGGCGCTTATGCCAAATAACAGAGACAGGCGTTGGTGGCGTATCAATAGGGCTTTTTAAAACCACGAGCTTATTGGTAAATATTTCCTGCTCAAGCGCTATTGAGGGAATGACACAAATAAGATCGGTATTTTTAAGAATATTAGGTACATTTGCCGCGTTATTTACCGTCATCGCTACTCGGCGTTTTAACCCTAATACTCTTAGTGCTTGATCAGATGGCCCTAAAATATCGCCCGTAATTGATACTAATAAATGATCTGTATTAGCAAAGTCAGTAATACTTAATGGGGCATTAGCAAGCGGGTGGTCAGGGCGCATAAGTACAACATATTTAGGCTTTAATAAGTGCTCGGCTCTAATAACGTTTTCAGACAGGGTGTAGCGATTAATTGCCAGTTCGGCTTCGGCGTCTTTAAGTACATTGGCAGCCTCTACCGCCCGATTAGGGATTGCATGGATATTAATGCCTGGGGCCTGCTGCTCAATAATTTTACGAAGAGGCCCCCATATCATTTCTACAAATATATCAGCGGCAGAAATCCGAAAAGTGCGCTGCGCTGTCGCTGGGTTAAATTCACTTTGGTTTATAGCATGCTCTAATGATCCAAGTGGCCCCTGTATTTGCCCCCATAAATTGTTAGCAAATGCTGTAGGTTGAATATTTCGGCCATCTTTTATAAATAACTCTTCTCCCCACGCTGCGCGCATACGTGCAAGCGCGTTAGATACCGCAGGTTGTGTCAGCGATAATTGCTCTGCTGCACGAGTGATACTGCCTTCAGTCATGATGGCATCAAAAATCATTAGTAAATTAAGCTCTTGAGGACGCATATAGCACCGTTATAAATTTTAAATGTAAGATTATTTTACATCATTTTTAGTGATGTGTTTTATACAATAATATAATTATTTTTATGCTTTTGCCGCGTTCATAATATAAGCAGATTTTAACACAACTCGTACAGCAAGAGAGTTAACTATGTCAGCTATATATAAATTTACATACACGTTTATTATTGCGCTATTAGCGATAATACTGGGTGCATGCAGCGATAAACCAAGTTCTATTCAAAGTAATGATGATTCTACGCAAGGAGTGGCCGTAGAAGTGGCCGAAGTAATAAGTCAGCGAATAACCGAGTGGGACAGCTTTACAGGGCGGCTAGAGTCGCCGCAAATAGTGTCTTTGCGTCCTCGCGTATCTGGTTATATTGAAGCGGCAGTATTTGAAGAGGGTGAGCTGGTAAATAAAGGCGACACCTTATTTTTAATTGATAGCCGCGAATTTAATGCACAAGTAAACCGCCTTACAGCGCAACTTGATGAAGCAAAAAGCCGCTTAAAACTAGCAAAGCAAGATTTTAATCGAGCTAAAGAGCTATTTAAAAGTAAATCAATATCTAAAGAGTTATTAGAGACCCGAGGCGCAGAGGTTGACCAAGCAAATGCCTACGTAGCACAAAGTAATGCATCCCTTGAGCTTGCACAGCTAAACAAAACCTTTACACGCGTAGAAGCGCCTATTTCTGGGCGAGTGTCTCGTGCGTTAATTACCGAGGGCAACTATGTCAGTGCAGGGCAAACTGTAATGACCTCTATTGTCTCTACAGAGCAGGTTTATGCCTATTTTGATATTGATGAAGCAACATGGCTTAACTATCAACAAGCGCACCTTGATAACAATCAATCTACCGCGTTACCTGTGGCGATGCGTTTAGCGAATGAGCAAAATTACCAACACTGGGGCAAGCTTGATTTTGTTGATAACCAAGTAAATACCCAAACCGGTACATTACGCGTGCGGGCTGTATTTAATAATCAAGACGGCGCGATTTTACCTGGGTTATTCGCCCATTTAAAATTAGCAGGGGGCAATACTGAGCAAGGTATTTTAATTGCTGAGAAAGCCATTGGTACCGATTTAAATAATAAATACGTTTTAACGGTTGATGAGCAAAATAAAGTGCAATACCGCGCCATTACTTTAGGCGACAAAGTGGGTGAGCTACGAGTTATTAAACAAGGTTTAAAAAGCGGCGAACGCATAGTAGTTAATGGCTTGCAGCGCGTGCGCTCTGGCGTACTCATTACGCCAGAATTAATTAATATGGCTAAGCAAAGTACTTTAAACGAGTTACAAGCTTGGCAGCAAAAGGTTGATAATCAAAACCGCTTAGCCAATGCCGAGCCAACACTTGAAATAGGCATGTAATAATGAATTTTTCTCAGTTTTTTATTCATCGACCTATTTTTGCAGCGGTTTTATCTATTCTTATTTTTATAGGGGGTGCCATAGCCATATGGCAATTACCTATTACAGAATACCCAGATGTAGTACCCCCAACAGTTGTTGTTACAGCTAACTACCCAGGTGCAAATCCTAAGGTAATAGCCGAAACCGTGGCCACAGTGCTTGAACAAGAGATAAACGGCGTAGAAAACATGCTGTACCAGTCATCGCTTGCAAACTCTGCCGGCACCATGACATTAACAGTCACCTTTGCGATAGGAAGCGATCCTGACGACGCAACTACTTTGGTACAAAATAGGGTTAATAGAGCAATACCTCGCCTACCAGAGGAAGTACAAAGGCTAGGCGTGGTCACCGAAAAGTCATCACCGAACCTTACCCTCGCGGTACATATAACTTCGCCTTCAGGGCGATACGACAGTTTGTACCTGTCTAATTATAGCGATCAATTTATAAAAGATGAGCTAAAGCGCATTAATGGCGTGGGCCAAGTACGTGTATTTGGCGCAGGCGATTACAGTATGCGTGTGTGGCTAGAGCCTAACAAATTAGCGGCGCTCAATTTAAATCCAAGTGATGTAGTCAATGCTATTCGCTCGCAAAATCAGCAAGCTGCGGCAGGAAGCCTAGGCGCACAACCCATAGGCACCAGTGAGTTTCAATGGCTTATCAATGTAGAAGGGCGTTTAATAGAGCAAGATGAATTTGAAGAAATAATCGTAAAAACGGGCGATAACGGCGAAATTACACTGCTAAAAGATGTTGCTAGAGTAGAGCTAGGTGCAGATACTTATACCCTTAGGCCACTTCTTAATAATGAATCCATTGCCGCTGTGCCTGTTTTTCAAGCGCCAGGCTCTAATGCATTACAAATTTCTGACGATGTGCGCGCTAAAATGGCTGAACTGTCGGCGCTATTTCCAGAGGGCATGAGCTATGAAATAGTGTATGACCCTACCGTATTTGTAAGGGGCTCTATTGAAGCTGTAGTCGATACATTATTTGAAGCGGTTTTATTAGTTGTGTTGGTCATCGTGCTGTTTTTACAAACATGGCGAGCATCTATTATTCCGCTGGTGGCAGTGCCAATTTCATTAGTGGGCACCTTTGCTTTTATGCACTTAATGGGATTTTCACTTAATGCGTTGTCGTTATTTGGCTTGGTGTTAGCAATCGGTATTGTTGTTGATGATGCCATTGTTGTGGTCGAAAACGTTGAAAGAAACATCAGTGAGGGATTAAGCCCCATTGATGCAACCACTCAAGCAATGAAAGAAGTAACAGGGCCTATTATTGCCACTACTTTAGTGCTTGCTGCGGTGTTTATTCCTACTGCGTTTATGAGCGGTTTAACAGGGCAATTTTATCGTCAATTTGCTCTTACAATTACTATTTCAACAGTGCTTTCTGCCATTAACTCGCTTACGCTGAGCCCAGCGCTGGCTGCGTTATTACTCAAACCTCATGGGCAAGACAACGATTGGTTAAGTCGTGCCATTAATAAATTATTTGGCCGTTGGTTATTCGCGCCTTTTAACAAAATGTTCGATAAAGCCTCGGGTAAATACACAGGAGCCGTTGGCCGAATAGTGCATAAAGGCGGCATAATTGGTGTGCTATACGTTGGTTTACTGGCCTTAACGTGGCAGCAGTTTGAAAATACGCCAACAGGGTATGTTCCGCCGCAGGATAAAATGTATCTCGTCGCTTTTGCGCAATTACCTAATGCAGCATCGCTAGATCGCTCTGAAGCGGTGGTTCGCCAAATGTCAGAGATAATCAGGGCGCACCCAGGCGTTAGTGACGCTGTCGCCTTTGCAGGTTTAAGCATTAATGGTTTATCTATAAACCCAAGTTCGGGGATGATGTTTACACCGTTAGAGCCGTTTTCAAAGCGGCAGGGCCCGCGCATGTCGGCAGCTGAAATAGCGGAAGATTTAAATAAACAACTTAGTCAAATAAAAGGCGCTAATGTTGCTATATTTCCGCCTCCTCCAGTAAGGGGAATGGGCACCATTGGTGGCTTTAGGCTGCAGCTTGAAGATAGAGGCTCATTAGGGTTTGACACCTTGCAGCAAGTAACAAATGAAGTAATTGCTAAGGCTAAAGCCGACCCCGCCCTTGCTAATGCGTTTACCAGTTTTACAACCGACGTACCACAGCTAGATGTAAAGGTAGACCGTAAAAAGGCACTAAGCTTAGGGCTTGAAATAAACACCTTATTTGAAGCAATGCAAGGCTATTTGGGCACAGTTTATGTGAACGACTTTAATTTATTTGGTCGCACGTATCAGGTAAATGTGCAGGCCGATGCACCGTACAGGGAAGATGTAGAGCAAATTAAGCAATTAAAAGTGCGCAATAAAAATGGTGATATGATCCCCCTTGGCGCAGTGCTTAGTATTGAGCATAGTTTAGGGCCAGATAGAGTAATGCATTATAACGGCTATGTTACGGCTGAGGTTAACGGCGTACCCGCACCAGGGTATAGCTCTGACCAAGCTAAAGCCGCAATAGAAAAAATACTCGATGAAACACTGCCAATGGGTATTGCGTATGAGTGGACAGACATAACCTATCAGCAAATTTTAGCGGGCGATACTTCAATGTATGTATTTCCACTTATTGTATTGCTTGTATTTTTGGTTTTAGCAGCGCAGTACGAAAGCTTACGTTTGCCTGTCGCTATTATTTTAATTGTGCCTATGACATTGCTAAGTGCGCTGATTGGTGTGGCTATTTATGGTGGTGATAATAATATTTTTACCCAAATTGGCCTAATTGTGTTGTTTGGACTTGCCACTAAAAACGCTATTTTAATTGTTGAGTTTGCAAAAGAGCTGCAAGATACCGGTATGGATGCATTTAATGCCATTAAAGAGGCGAGCCGGTTGCGATTACGCCCAATATTAATGACCTCAATAGCATTTATTATGGGGGTTGTACCTATGGTGTTTTCATCGGGAGCAGGCTCTGAAATGCGCCAAGCTATGGGCGTTGCGGTATTTTCTGGCATGATAGGCGTAACGATATTTGGCTTAATACTTACACCTGTGTTTTATTATATACTTAAACGCAGTGGTAAAAATTAAACCGACAAAAAAGCCCTTAGCAATTTAATTGCTAAGGGCTTTTTTAATGCGTTTTAAAAAGTAACTATTTTACTTCTTTACCTGCAGCTTGCTGGTCAGCGTGATAGCTTGAACGAACAAATGGGCCAGAGGCAGCATGCGTAAAGCCAATTTCATCAGCGTATTCTTTCAGTGCGTCAAATTCCGCTGGTGGCACGTAACGTTTAACTGGCAAGTGATGCTTAGAAGGCTGTAAGTATTGGCCAACGGTAAGCATGTCAACGTTATGCGCACGTAGGTCACGTAATACTTCTTCTATTTCACTAATTTCTTCACCTAGGCCAACCATTAAGCCAGACTTAGTTTTTACCTCTGGGTGCGCTTCTTTAAAGCGACGAAGTAATTCTAACGACCATTTATAATCGGCACCCGGGCGCGCAAGCTTGTACAAACGCGGGGCAGTTTCTAGATTGTGATTAAACACATCAGGTGGCGTTTCAATTAAAATCTCCAGTGCGCGGTCCATACGACCACGAAAATCTGGCACTAAAATCTCGATAGTAATGGTTGGATTGTGCTTACGGATTTCGCGAATACAATCGGCAAAATGCTGTGCGCCGCCATCACGTAAATCATCACGGTCAACCGAGGTAATAACCACGTAGCTAAGCTTCATGTCTTTAATTGTCAGTGCAAGCTTTTCAGGCTCTGCTGCATCAGGTTTTAATGGGCGACCATGGGCAACATCACAAAATGGGCAACGACGAGTACAAATAGCACCTAAAATCATAAAGGTAGCAGTACCGTGGTTAAAACACTCAGAAAGGTTAGGGCACGAGGCCTCTTCACATACTGAGTGTAAGCCGTGCTTGCGCATAGCTTGTTTTATACCGTCGATACGCTCGGTAGATTTTGGTAAGCGAATTTTAAGCCACTCTGGCTTGCGCAACATTTCAGTTTTTTCTGTAGGTAAAACTTTAACGGGGATCAACGCCATTTTTTCTGCGTCGCGTAGTTTTACACCTGGTTCCATTTTGACTGGTTTATTCATTCGTTTTCAAACCCTTCAGTATGCTTAACCTGTGTTGCATTAAGCTTCTTTATCATGTGTTTTACCAGCCCTTCACCTGCTTGTGCTAAGTTTTGAGGGCCGTTTAATTCTTTCGTTTGCACCATGTTCATGCCGGCATAACCACACGGGTTGATGCGTAAAAACGGGCTTAAGTCCATGTTAACATTTAATGCTAATCCATGAAACGAGCAACCACGACGAACACGTAATCCTAATGATGCAATTTTACTGTCGTTTACGTACACACCGGGTGCATCGGCTTTTGCGTAGGCTTTAATATCATACTCATTAAGGGTATCAATAATGCACTCTTCAAGCCAAGTAACAAGCTCGCGCACACCAATTTTTAAGCGGCGCAAGTTAAATAACACATACATCATTTGTTGGCCGGGGCCATGGTAAGTAACTTGCCCGCCACGGTCTACCTTAATGACTTCTATGTCACCAGGGGCGAGTAAATGCTCATCTTTACCAGCTTGGCCTTGTGTAAATACACTCTCGTGCTCTACAAGCCAAATTTCATCTGGCGAGCTGTCGTCACGGGTGTCGGTATAGGCCTGCATTTTTTGCCAAATTGGCATGTAACGCTGACGGCCTAGTTGGCGTACGATTAAAGTGTTTTCGTTCACAACAAGTCTCAACTATGGCTTAAAGCATATGGCGTACGTCATCAATGTTGCTGATCACGTTGTAAATTTCTTCTATGTGTTTACCGCTTGTCACTGTGGCAACAAACGTTACCGACTCATAATTGCCTTTACTACTTGGCTTTACTTTTGGTGCGTAGTCACCAGGTGCAATAGGTTGTAATTTAGCTAAAATTTGTTCCGTAAGGTTAACGTTTGCTAAACCCATAACTTTAAATGTGAACGGACATGGGTACTCAAGGTACTCATCAAATTTAGTATTTTTAACAGGTTGAACCACGACGGTGACTCCTCAAACAAAAAATGTTGGCTACGTGAGATAATATCAATCCGCAATAAGACTTAATCATTTTGCGGGGCTAAACATGTTGCTACCGGCGTTAAAAAATGCTCATTTAGAACAACTAAATAGCGATTTATTAGCCAAGTTATCAACACGTTTTTCCAGCCTCAAAATAGATTACTTAATTAACCGAATTGGTATAACGCTAAGCGTGACTGGCAGGTTTAGGGTGATCCTGCTTATATGGGGCGCATTCTAGCATTTTTCAAGCAAAAAAAAACGCCTCATAACAGAGGCGCTTCGTTTAACAACCCAACGACTGTTGGGTTATTTTTACGTTTACATAATTTGTAAACGTAAGTAGTCGTAAATTTTGCTAAAGAAGCTTCCTTCTTCCACTTCTTCAAGTGTTACTAGCGGGTATTGTGCAATGTCTTCGCCCTCTAGTTGTAAGAATAACGTACCTACTTTAGTGCCTTTCGCTAATGGTGCTTCAAGCGTGTTGTCTAGCTCAAAGTTAGCTTTAAGGTTTTTATGTTGACCACGTGGAATGGTAATTGGGGTATCTTCTAAAATGCCTAACGATACATTTTCTTTATTACCCATCCAAATACGTTGCTCTGCAAAGCTGTCGCCTGCTTTGTAAGGTGTAATTGTTTCAAAAAAGCGAAATCCGTAGTTAAGTAGTTTTTTGCTTTCTACTTTACGTGCGCGCTCGCTTGATGTGCCCATAACAACCGCAATTAAACGCATGTCGTTTTTAGTCGCAGACGTTACTAAACTATAACCTGCCTCTGATGTGTGACCCGTTTTAATGCCATCAACATCTAGGCTTTCATCCCATAACAAAGAGTTACGGTTATATTGTTTAATGCCGTTGTAAGTAAACGATTTTTGCTTATAAAGTGCGTACTCATCAGGTACATCACGAATAAGTGCAGCGCCTAGGGTCGCCATATCACGTGGGGTAGTGTAATGCTCGTCTGTATCTAAACCGTGGCTATTAATAAAGTGGCTGTTGCTCATGCCTAATTTTGCGGCATGGGCATTCATTAAATCAGCAAATGCGCTTTCGCTACCTGCAATGTGCTCAGCCATGGCTACACACGCATCATTACCAGATTGAATAATAATACCGTGATTAAGCTCATCAACACTTATTTGCTTGCCTACTTCAATAAACATTTTTGACGATTCAGGGAAGTTTTTAGCCCAGGCTTTTTCACTCACTGTAACCATATCGGTTGGTGCAATGTTACCGGCGTTTATTTCTGTACCAATTACATAACTGGTCATCATTTTAGTTAAGCTTGCAGGGGCTAGCTTTGTATCAGCTTCACCTTCAGCAATAACTTTACCTGTTGTAAAGTCTACTAAAAAATAACCTTTTGCATTAATTTGAGGTGGAGCCGGAATAATTTGGGCGCTGGCTGAAAATACGGCGGCTGTGCAAACTAAGCCGCATACACCTTTGAGGATTTTATGTTTAATTGATTTCATCATACTCATTAATGGTTAAAGTTAAAAATTCGCGTTAGTCCATCTTATACCCAAACTACCCCGAGATGCGAGCGTCGTTGGAATTAAAAACAACTTAGACAAGGTATTGATTGTCAATAATAGTCACTCTATTGTTCAAATCAATAACGCAGTATAAATCGTTTTTAAACCACGCTTCAGGGCGTTTCACTAAGGCTGATTTTCTGTGTTGTTATTTTTTAAAAGGGATTCCCATTTAAAAAATAACACCTAGATTTTAAGCCCCAATACAACGCTGAATCCTACATTTTGGCGTGGTTTAGGTATTTGTCTTACTGAGTGTAAAGCAAGAACGCGTTTTGAAATTGGTTTTGTTTTAATTTTTTTAATACGTCTTGTGCATGCTGGGCATCTTTAATCGGGCCCAAATGCAAACGATATATGTTGTCTGCTTTTACTATATTAGTAGGTACTTGATACTGCAGGCGTAATGTAGAAGCTAATGCTTCAATATTGCTAAGCTTACTACCCGCAGCTACCTGTATATATGTTTTACGTGCAGGAATGCTGTCGAGCGTAATCGCCTCTAGCTTAACCTTGGCTGTACCGTGAGTGTAATAGCCTAATTTATAAGCAGCAGCATACGAAAGATCTATTATTCTGTCATCATGAAACGGCCCACGGTCGTTTACACGTACAATTACCGATTTATTGTTGGCAGTATTAGTAACGCGTACAAAGCTTGGCAGGGGTAAGGTTTTATGGGCCGCGCTCATGGCAAACATATCGTAAATTTCACCGTTTGAGGTATGGTAGCCATGAAACTTACGGCCGTACCACGAAGCGATCCCTTCTTCTGTATACCCTTTTTCATCAAGCATTGGCGTATAACGTTTGCCTAATACCTCGTACGGGCGACTTGCACTGGCACTTTTTTTAACATCCACCACAACGGCATCTTGCATCTCAAGTGCGGTTGGCGCGCGTAAAGGTGCGGCATCGTGCTCCATATGATAACGACTATTAGAGCCGCTACTACATGCGCTTAACATAAATATTAAGGCTGAAATAAATAACAGCTGGGTAGGCTTATTCATTATTTTAAAAGCATCCTTTTATCTGTCGCAATTGACATAATAATGCCAAATCCGGCCATTAACGTCACCATAGAGGTGCCGCCATAACTAATAAGGGGTAAAGGTACACCTACAACAGGCAACAAGCCCGATACCATGCCTATATTTACAAAAATATAAACAAAAAAGGTGAGGGTAAGGGCGCCGGCCAATAATTTACCAAACGCATCTTGCGCGTTTACCGCAATGTATAAACCACGGCCGATAATAAATAAGTACAGGCTTAATAAAACACATACACCAAATAAGCCAAACTCTTCACTTAATACCGAAAATATAAAGTCGGTATGGCGCTCTGGTAAAAATTCGAGTTGTGATTGCGTGCCTTGCAACCAGCCTTTACCTTCTATACCACCTGAGCCGATGGCTATTTTGGATTGAATAATATGATACCCCGAGCCAAGCGGATCGCTCTCTGGGTCTAAAAACGTTAATACGCGCTGCTTTTGGTAGTCGTGCATACCGTAGTGCCAAAATGGCCATGCAGCCAGTGCGACAACCGAGCTTAAAAAGCCAATTAAACGCCAGCTTAAACCCGATAAAAACAACACAAATATTCCTGAGCTGGCAATCAAAATTGAGGTGCCTAAGTCGGGCTGTTCTTTAATTAATAAGGTAGGCAGCATCACGATGACAAAGCCAATAATAAGGTGTAATGGGCGTGGCGGAAGTTGGTTTCGGCCAATGTACCAAGCCACCATCATAGGGACCGCCAGCTTCATAAGTTCTGAGGGCTGAAAGCGAGTAATACCTAAATTTAACCAGCGCTGAGCGCCCTTTGAGCTCACGCCAAAGAGCAATACGCCCACCAACATGAGTAACCCAACACAGTAAAGGGGGATCACTAAGCGTTTGAGAGTCGCGGGGGAGAACTGTGCAAGCACTATCATGCCTATAATAGCGCCGCCCATACGGGTGATATGGCGGATCATCATGGCCGAGTCTTGGCCGCTTGCGCTATATACTATGGTGATACTGCCTGCCATCATAAGTAATAAGGCAATTAGTAACGGTAAGTCTAAATGCATGCGCATCCATATCGAGCGCTGGGTGTTTAATACGGTCATTGCACTGTATTCCTAGCAACTTCTATTGGGTTTGCTGCAAAATAGTAATCCATTAGCTCACGTGCAATAGGTGCACCCACAGAGCTTCCGCCACCGGTGTTTTCTACCACAATTGAAACCACAATTTTAGGGTCGTCATACGGAGCAAAACCAATATAAATCGCGTTATCGCGTTGGCGCTCCTTTAGTGATTTCGCATCGTAACGCTCACCTTGGGCAATACTCACTACTTGCGCTGTGCCTGTTTTACCCGCAGGGTCATAATTAGCGCCTTTAAATGCACGGTGTGCCGTTCCTGTTACTTTTTTTACGGTATTGTGCATGGCATCGAGCGCGATACGCCAGTTATCAGGGTTATTAAGTACCACCGGCGGTTTTTCTTCGTTATTAATTTGCGTCACTTGGTCTTCTTTTTTAGCCACTTGTGCTAAATGCGGCGGGTGGTTTATGCCTTTATTAACCAATATGTTAGTCGCGTTAGCAATTTGAATAGGGGTGGCAGTCCAATACCCTTGGCCAATCCCCACTGAAATAGTATCGCCACGCCACCACGACTCTTTAAAGCGGCCTTCTTTCCACTCTTTTGAGGGCAGTATGGCTGTGGTTTCTTCGTGTATGTCTATTCCCGATAAGTCACCAAAGCCAAAGCGGGCCATAAAATTACTAATTTTTGTTATGCCTAAGCGGTACGCCGCATCGTAAAAGTAAGTATCGCACGACTCTTCAATCGCTTTGTAAACATCTACGTGGCCGTGGCCCCAACGTTTCCAATCGCGCCATTTATGTTCAACATTCGGTATTTGAAAAAAACCAGGATCCCACACCGAGGTGCTTTCACTGACAATGTTTTCTTCAAGTGCCAGTATGGCCATATGCGGTTTTACTGTGGAAGCTGGCGCATAGCGCCCTTGAGTAGCACGGTTAATTAGAGGGCGGTCGGGGTTTAGCAGTGCTTTATAATCTTTACTGCTAATACCATGGACAAATAAATTAGGGTCGTAACTCGGGTTTGAATAAAGTGCTAATACGCCGCCATCTTTGGCATCCATTACTACAACCGCGCCGCGCATATCTTTAAGCGCATGTTGGGCTATTTGCTGTAAACCTATATCTAAGGTAAGCACTAAATCACTGCCCGGCTGCGGGGGGGTCATACTTAATGTGCGAATAACACGGCCGCGGTTATTCACCTCAACGCGTTGAGAGCCGACTTGGCCATGCAAAAGCTGCTCGTAATATTTTTCTATGCCAAGCTTACCAATATCGTGCGTAGCGCGGTAATTTGTGGCTTGGTCTTCTTGTTCTAACTTATTAAGTTCTTTGCGGTTTAGTTTTGCAACGTAGCCTAATGCATGGGTTAGCGTATCGCCATATGGGTAAAAGCGTGCAAGGCGCGCCTCAATGCTAAAGCCCGGAAATTTATGCTGATTAACCGCAAATTGGGCCACTTCGGTTTCATCTAAGCGGGCTTTTAGTACTTGCGACTTAAAACGACGCGTATGCTTTATGTCATCAATAAAGTCTTTTTTTTGCTGCTCGGTAATCGTAATTATTTTGCTAACTTGCTCAAGCGATTTAGCTAAATCGTCGACCTCTTCAGGAATAACCTCGAGGTTATAAACGGGTTTGTTTTCAGCAAGCAGTACACCGTTGCGGTCGTAAATGAGGCCACGGTTTGGCGCAATAGGAATTACTTTAATACGGTTATCGTTAGAGCGGGTTTGATAGTCGGTGTGTTCTTCTACCTGAATGGTATAAAGATTAGAAAGCAAAATTGCTACTAAGCCTAAAACAAAAATAAAACCCACAAATGCGCGCCGTGCAAATAAGTTTGCCTCAGCGGAATGGTCGCGTATTGTGGGTCTTTGCTTAATCATAACAAGGCGTTACTCGCGATGATAAGGATGGTTGTTATTTAAGCTCCAGCCTCGGTATAGGCTTTCGGCAACAATAATACGCACTAAAGGGTGCGGTAACGTTAAGTTAGATAACGACCATTTTTGCTCAGAGGCGGCAATGCACTCAGGGGCTAACCCTTCAGGGCCGCCAATAAGCAAACTAACGTCGCGGCCATCGAGCTGCCACTTTTCCATATTTTTAGCAAGCTGGTGAGTATCAAGTGGTTTACCTGTTACCTCTAGGGTAACAATGCGATTGCCTTTTGGAATAGCGGCTAAGGTTTTTTCACCTTCGGTGTGCAAAATGCGTTTTATATCGGCATTTTTACCGCGTTTACCGGCCGGAATTTCTATTAGCTCAAGCGCCATATCTTTAGGAAAACGGCGTTGGTACTCTGCAAATCCGGTTTCTACCCACGCTGGCATTTTTGTGCCAACGGCGATCATTTGTATTTTCACGTAATACTTCCAAGCTCAATTAAAAAATAGTGGCGCTTAGCCCCACAGTTTTTCTAGATCGTAATAGCTACGTGCGTGATCTTGCATCACGTGTACAACTACATCACCTAAATCTACCAGTACCCATTCGCCTTCGTCTTGACCTTCGTAACCTAAAGGTTCTTCGCCAGCGTGGCGAGCTTCTTTTGCTACGTTATCGGCAATTGATTGCACATGACGCTTAGAAGTACCCGAGCACACAACCATGTAATCGGTAATGTCTGAGCTGTCACGTACGTCTAGTTGTACCACGTCGCGTGCTTTCATATCGTCAATTTTGTCTAGTGCAAAGGCAAGTAGTTGTTTCGAATCCAAGGTATTGTCTCAATTTTAAATTTAATAGCGTGCATTTTAACATGCTAGGGGGTTTTAATCATCACTTTGATAAAGCTGGTGTTGCTTAATGTAGTGACTGACAGGTTCGGGTAATAGTTCATTATTTTTATTGGTTTTTTTTAATTGCTCTCGAATAGTGCTTGAGGCAGCATCAAGGGTCTCACCAGGTAAAAAATAAAGCTTACCAAAGTTGTTTGTGGCAAGTTGCTGTGGCGCTTCAGTGTGGGCATTACTGACATAGCTTTTAAGCGCCTTATTTGGGTTACATGTTTGCCCCGGGCGATGATAAACCACTATATGGCATAGCTGTGTAATTGCTTGCCATTCATACCATTTGTCGAGGTTATTAAACGAGTCCATGCCCATTAAAAAAAGAATTGGCGTATCTGGGTGCTCAGCTCTTAGCTCTTGTAAACTTAACAATGAGTAAGAAGGCCCAGTACGATTAAGCTCTCTTAAATCAAGTGCAAAATGAGGGTAAGGGGCAATAGCGGCATTGAGCATATTAATACGGTGCGCTGTACTTATATCTGGCGCAGCTTTGTGCGCGGGAAGTGCACAGGGCATAAAGTACAACGTGGATAAGTTAAATGTATTTACACACTGTGAGGCCATATTTAGATGGCCTAAATGCACGGGGTCGAAGGTGCCGCCAAAAATTGCAATCATGTTAAAAATCTTTAGTTAAGTGCGTGGCAAGGCATTGGAATATCAAGCGGCTGGCAAAACTTAATACAAATATGGGCAAGCGCTTGGTAAGGCGCAATTAAGTTACCTTGTTTGTAGCTTGAATCAAACAGTGCAAGCTCACTGCTTATTTGCTCAAGGGTATTAATATTTAAGCGGTTAATCGCATTTTGCACTGGGCCTTGCTGGTTTTTCCAAATACCATTTTTTTTAAATAACTGTGCGATAGGCTCGCCATTTAAAAGCCCTTGCTGAATAGTGAGCAAACTGGTGAGCTCTTTATTTATAGCCCATAAAATACTCACCACTTCGGTGTTATCGCTGGCCAGTTTATTAAGTACTTTAATTGCTTGCTTGGCGTGGCCATTTAATAGGGCATCACTTAAGTCAAAAATATCAAACTTGGCTTGATTTAATAGCCCTTGCATCACAAGTTGCTGGGTTATTAAGGCATTACCATGCAGTAGCGAGAGCTTTTCGAGCTCCTGGAAACACGCTAACAAATTGCCTTCGGTAGCGTTAATTAAGCTCAATTTTGCTTCGTTTTGCATATTTAGAGAAAGGCGCGCTACTTGTTCATCTAACCAGCGTTTTAAATGATTCCCTGCAAGCGGGTAGCACGGTACAAATACACCGTGTTTATCGAGCGCTTTAAACCAAGCGCCACGTTGTACGTCTTGGCTGGCTTTAGCCCCTTTTACAATTAAAATGGTATCAGGGTTAATTAACTCGACTATTTTTTTGAAGGTATTACTACCTGGGGTGCCAGGTTTTTGTTGGTTTAAATCAAGCTCAATTATAGTGCGCGCACTAAACAAAGACATGCTTTGATATTGAGCTATAATTTCTTGCCAATCAAACCCTTGCATTAGGGTAAATTTAATTACCTCATCAAAGCCTTGGGCTTTTGCTATGTCGCGTATTTGCTGCACACATTGCGCTTCTTGAAACGGTTCTTCACCAAACACTAAATAAAAGGGTTTTAAACCTTTATTTAATTCACTCGGTAACTGATTAGCATAACAGCGCATTATAGTTGCGACAGCTCTCTAACAATACGACCACTGGCTTGCTTACGAATTTCGCTAATAAGCAGCTCAAGCTCTTTTGCTTTTGCAAGTGCGTGATCGGGGTCGTCTTGGTAGTTACGATAAAGCTCAAAGCGCTTTTCTATGGCTTTTTCGCCTGGGCGTTTAACAACATAGCTTACCCCGTAGGCAAGCTCGTATTCAGCCACCTGACCATTTTGAAACAACGATAAGGTTTGGCGCTCAATGCTTTCTTTGCGTAAGTACAGCTGGGCAACATTTTTAGCCGAAGGCGTCAGTTCTACGTTACTGGCTTTAAGCTCTTTTTTAAGGTTTAAAAATAACGATGATTTTTCATCATCACCTTTAAGTGTAAGCGTTTTAAGGTTATCGGGCAGGCTAGAGGCTTTCTTTAAATGAAAGCCACAGCTAGATAACACAAAACACATTAGCACTAAGGCTAATGTGTTTTTAAGGGCGTTAAAGCTAACCATTTAGTTAGCTACCACGTTAAGTAGTTTACCCGGTACGTAAATAATTTTACGAATGGTTGCGCCATCAGTAAATTTAGTTACGTTAGACTCAGCAAACGCAAGTGCTTCTACCTGCTCTTGTGTTGCATCGGCGGCTACAGTTAGCTTAGCGCGTAGTTTGCCATTTACTTGTACGATGATTAATTTTTCATCTTCAACAAGGGCAGACTCGTCTACTTTAGGCCATGCTGCATCTAAAATGTCACCCTCTTTACCAAGCTCTTGCCATAACTGGTGCGATAAATGCGGCGTAATTGGCGCAAGCATAATAAGCAGGGCTTCTAATGCTTCGTTAGCAATAGCAACATCTTGCGTATCGTTTAATGGCGCTTTTAATAACTTATTAGAAAGCTCCATAATGGCAGCAATTGCAGTGTTAAACGTTTGACGACGTTCAATATCATCGCTCACTTTTGCAATGGCTTTGTGTAGCTCACGACGCAGTACTTTTTGTGGGTTACTAAGCGCTGATTTATCAAGTGCTTGGTAGCCAACTGTTTTCACATCTACTGCGTATTTCCAAATACGTTTTAAGAAGCGGTGCGCGCCTTCAACGCCTGAGTCTGACCATTCAAGCGTTTGCTCTGGTGGTGCGGTAAACATCATAAATAAACGCACAGTATCTGCACCGTATTGGGCAATTACTTCTTGTGGGTCTATACCGTTGTTTTTAGACTTAGACATTTTGCTCATGCCCGATGAGAACACAGGTTCACCATCTTCTTTGTGCCATGCTTTAGTTACGCGGCCTTTTTCGTCAGTTTCGGTATTTACATCGCTTGGCGAAATCCATACGTCACCGCCTTTTTCATCTTTACGGTAGAACGTTTCGGCAAGTACCATGCCCTGACAAAGTAAGCGATCGAATGGCTCGTCTGAATTTACTAAACCAAAATCACGTAATAACTTATGGAAAAAACGCGAATACAATAAGTGTAAAATAGCGTGCTCAATACCACCTATGTATTGGTTTACTGGTAACCAATAGTTAGCTGCTGCTGGGTCTAGCATGCCTTCATCGTGACGCGGGCTACAGTAACGTGCGTAGTACCAAGATGACTCCATAAAGGTGTCAAAGGTATCTGTTTCGTGTGTTGCTGGTACGCCATTTACCGTTGCTTTTGCCCATTCTGGGTCTGCTTTGATTGGCGAAGTAACGCCATTCATAACTACATCTTCTGGTAAACGTACTGGCAGCATTTCTTCGGTGGCGGCTAATTCGTTACCGTTTTCGTCGCTCAGCATTGGGATTGGTGAACCCCAGTAACGCTGGCGGCTAACACCCCAGTCACGTAAGCGGAAGTTAACTTTACGCTCACCCACACCCAGTGCTTCTAGTTTGTCGGCAATAGCGTTAAATGCGCCTTCAAAATCAAGGCCATCAAATTCGCCAGAATTAACTAACACGCCTTTTTCAGTGAATGCTTCTTCTTTTAAATTTACTTCAAGCTCTGAGCCTTCAACTGGTGCAATTACTTGTTTTATGTCTAGGCCGTATGCTGTGGCAAATTCATAGTCGCGTTGGTCGTGAGCAGGTACTGCCATCACCGCGCCTGAGCCGTAATGCATTAATACAAAGTTAGCAACCCAAATTGGAACTTGCTCGCCCGTTAATGGGTGAGTCGCGTAAAAGCCTGTTGCAATGCCTTTTTTCTCCATAGTGGCCATGTCTGCTTCGGCAACTTTGGTGTTTTTGCATTCTTCAACAAACATTGCAATTGCATCGCTGTTTTTAGCGGCTTCTTGCGCAATAGGGTGGCCACCGGCAACGGCTAGGTAAGTTACACCCATAAATGTATCTGGACGTGTAGTGTATACGCTAAACTTTTCGTTGTTGTCGGTACGCGTAAACTCAATGTCTAACCCTTCAGAGCGACCAATCCAGTTGCGCTGCATGGTTTTAACTTGCTCAGGCCAGTCTTCTAACTTGTCTAAGTCGTCTAAAAGCTCTTGTGCGTAGTCAGTAATTTTAATAAACCACTGTGGAATTTCTTTTTGCTCAACCACTGCACCAGAGCGCCATCCGCGGCCATCTATAACTTGTTCGTTGGCAAGTACAGTTTGATCAACTGGATCCCAGTTAACCGTTGACATTTTTTTGTACACTAAGCCTTTTTCGTACAGCTTAGTGAAAAACCATTGTTCCCATTTGTAGTATTCTGGGTGACACGTGGCTATTTCACGATCCCAGTCGTAACCAAAGCCTAATTGCTTAAGTTGGTTACGCATGTAATCAATGTTTTCGTATGTCCACTTAGCTGGCGCTGTTTTGTTTTTGATAGCGGCGTTTTCTGCAGGTAAACCAAACGCATCCCAACCCATTGGTTGCATTACGTTTTTGCCTTGCAGGCGCTGGAAACGAGAAACAACATCACCAATTGTGTAATTACGCACATGACCCATATGCAGTCGGCCACTTGGATACGGGAACATAGAAAGGCAGTAATACTTTTCTTTGCTCTCATCTTCGGTGACTTTAAATACCTGGTTTTCTTCCCAGTAACTTTGGACTTTTGACTCTATGTCTTGCGGGTTATATTGCTCTTGCATCTATGATTCCAGACTTCTTGCAAACTAATAAAAAATTGCCGATAGGATACCCCAAATAAAAGCCTAATCACAGCGTATAAGCACGGTTTTGTTAAAATCTCACTTTCAGTGCAGGTTAACCTATACTTATCTATGTTAAAGGCCAACACGCCCTTGATTTTGATGGAGTATAAAATGGCAGATTATAAAACATGGCTTAGCGATTTAACTAATTGGTTAAAAGATGTAAAAGATCACGAAGTAAAAGATGCAATGACCCGATTTGTTGAATCTGAGCAAGCACTTAAAGACCTAGGCAAAGAAAAATACGGACTCTATAAAAGTTATTTGCAGCGCGACATAGAACACGTTCAAGAAAACGAATCGCACTATAATTCGCTTGCATGGCAAGAGCTTAAAGAGTCGTTATGGTATGAGCTTTCACACATAGAGGACAAAACCCAGCTTGAATGGCAGTCTCTTAGTCAAGATTTTAAGCACAATGGGATGTATCACGCAGGCGAATGGATAGCCATGGGCACATTAGTATGTAAGAATTGCACCCATAGTTTTGATATTTATCACGCTACACAAATTACACCGTGCATTGAATGTGATGGTATTTATTTTAGCCGTAAGGCATTACAACCCTAAATATATGTATTAAGTGGCTTGTAGGCCACTTAATACGCCCAAAGCCAGCGAGTATGTTGGTACAAAAAGAAGTTAGAATGACGAAAAAACTGCTGCCATTATCTGTTTCACAGCTCGCACCGAGCATTTCTACTAATCACGTTAGCACGTGTATGAGCAATCCATACCCAGAGCAACTTACCTTTATAGGCCAACAACGCGCCCAAAGTGCGCTCGACTTTTCACTTGGGATGGAGCTGCCAGGCTATAATGTTTATGTAATGGGTGAGGCCGCGCATGGCCGATTTACACTTGTAAAAGACAAACTTAAACAACACGCAAAAGATCGCCCCACACCTAACGAGTGGTTGTATGTTAATAATTACGATGACCACCGCGAGCCAATTGCGCTATTTATGCAAGCAGGGCAAAGCAAGCAGTTAAGCGACGACATAGACTCATTTTTAGATGAAGTACTCGACACCTTTCCGGCAGCGTTTGATAACCCAGCTTATCAACGCAAAAAAAAGTCAATCGAGAGCGAATTTAACGACGCTTACGACAGCGCTATTACCGCAGTAGAAGAAATGGCGCTTGAGCAAAGCGTAGCGCTAATAGAAGAGAAAAACGCCGTAGGTTTTGCGCCTTTAGTTGAAGGCAGGCAGTTAAGCGATAACGAATTTGCCGCCCTAGATGAAGAGCTTCGTGATGAGTTTTTTGAAAAAATAGAAAAACTAGAAGATGCCTTAATTGAAGCGCTGATTGAGCTGCCTCGCTGGAAACGCGAATCAAAAGAAAAACAGCGTAATCTAAAAAAGGCCACAGCCGAGCAAGCTACAAAGCCATTATTAAAAGACTTAGAGCATAAATACGCTGCACATATTGGAGTGCTGCGCTACTTAAAAGATATTCGTGTAGAAATAATTGATGCAGTACTTGAGTGGCTAGACGATGAAGATGAAAGCGAAGAAAGCAAAGAAGACTTTGACCGTAAAGGCATGCTTACCGACTTTTTTGCGCCTAACATTTTAGTTGAATTTAAAGAAGACGATGCCGCACCTGTGGTGTATGAGCCAAACCCAACCTTTGGCAATATATTTGGCAAAATTGAGTATTCAACATCACAAGGCTCGCTTATAACCAGTTACCGCTCTATACAGCCTGGTGCATTGCACCGTGCAAATGGCGGTTACTTAATTATGGATGCCGAAAAAGTAATGGCCAACCCGCAAGTGTGGGATGGCTTAAAGCTTTCGCTTAAAACGCACCAAATTAAAAACGACCTACCATATCAAGACAGCTCAGTAGGCAGCAGCTTTACACTGCGCCCGCAATTAATTCCTCTTGATGTAAAAATTATTTTATTAGGCTCGCGCGATTTGTATTACACCATAGGTGAGTACGATGAAGAATTTGCAGAGCTATTTAGAGTACTTGCCGACTTTGATTACTATTTACCAAGTAGCGATAAGCTTCAGTACCAATTTATTACTAAAGTAAGTGAGTACTGCCAGCAAACGTTAAAGTGCACAACCACAGAGGCCGCCATGGTGCGGTTACTTAAATTTAGCTACCGCCAAGCAGAGCACCATAATAAATTATCGGCGCGCTTTGCCGATGTGCTTGAACTGGTGGCTGAGGCCAGCTTTTACGCCAAGCAAGATAAGCAAACACTGATTGATGCGCATCATATTGATGAAGCCATTGAAGGTAAGCAGTACCGCACCGGCCAAATAAGTGAAAATATGCTAAGCGACATAAAAGAAGGCCACACGCTTATTGCCACACAAGGTCAAGCCATTGGTAAAGTAAACGGCTTAACAGTGTTGCACATTGGCGATACGTCGTTTGGTACACCCGCACGCATAACCGCCACCGTATATGCCGGCGCCGATGGTGTAATAGATGTTGAGCGTGAAGCCGAGCTAGGTAAAGCAATTCACTCAAAAGGTGTAATGCTACTTACCGGTTATTTAGGTAACAAATACGCCCAGCACTTTAGTTTAACGCTAAGTGCTAACATAGCTATAGAGCAAAGCTACGGGTATATAGATGGCGATAGCGCCTCACTTGCTGAGTTATGTGCGCTTATATCGGCTATTACCAGTTTGCCTATTAGCCAGTCTATTGCCCTTACAGGCTCTATTAACCAACACGGTGATGTGCAAGCCATTGGCGGCGTAAACGAAAAAATAGAAGGCTTTTTTAAGCTGTGTAAAATGCGCGGCTTAACAGGCGAGCAAGGCGTTATTATTCCAAAATCTAACCAAGTTAACTTAGTACTTGATGATGAAATACTTGAAGCGGTTGAACGCGGTAAATTTAATATTTACGCAGTAGAAACTGTAGACCAAGCACTTAACTTATTAATGGATATTGATGCAGGCGATATTATTGACGGCGAATACCCAGAGGATTCTGTTAATGGTATTGCTTTAGCACGCTTAAAAGATATAGCCGACATAGTTAATGGCGATAGCGAAGAAGATAAAGAAGCCGATGAAGATGAGGAAAAACACTAAATGATCAATATAATTTTAGCGGTGATCATCGCTATATTTTGTTTTTTAATTTTTCAAAATAGTAAAAAAGCAAAGCAACAAGCTGGCATTAACGCGCAAATTGAAGCCGACTACCTTGTCGCTAACGCAAAAGTTGAGGGCGTAATAGAAACCGCCTCAGGCTTACAGTACAAAGTGCTGCACAAAGGTGAAAGCGAAAATACACCTAACCCTACTAGTAAAGTAAACGTGCATTACCACGGCACGTTAATAGATGGCACCGTATTTGACAGCTCAGTAGAGCGTAAAACGCCAATAAGCTTTGGTTTAAATCAGGTTATTAAAGGCTGGACCGAAGGCTTACAACTTATGAGCCCAGGCGATAAGTACATATTTTATGTACCGCACCAATTAGCCTATGGCGAAAAGCGAGTGGGCAGTATTCCACCTGCATCACTGCTTATTTTTGAAGTAGAGCTTTTGGCTATTGAGTCTTAATACACGCGTAAAAAAGTGTTATTAACTTTATAAAAAACCCGTTAGCTAACGGGTTTTTTATTGCGTGTTTTTTTAAGTTATTTAAGTTATTTAATATTAAAACCAATTCGCTTAATTAAGTATTACTGCGGTTTGGTATAACTTTAATTATTTGGCCACCGCTGCCATAGAAAGCTTATTAAGCACCACAGCTATTTTATTAAGTACTTCTTCGCAGCCTTTTATATTGTGGCGTTCTTGTAAATAAGTGGGGCTGTTATAGGTAAGCCAAACTTGGCCATTGTTGTCTTGAGATATATGTACTTTTTGCGGTAAATCTATCGCCACACTTTGCTGGCACTGCATTAACGGTGTGCCTACCTTTGGATTACCAAAAATAATCACTTCACTTGGGGCCAATTCCATATCAACATTTTGAGCGTTTTTTTGATGATCTACCCGCGCAAAAATGGTTATACCTTTGTTACTGGCTATTTTTTCAAAACGGTTAGCCGTTTCTTGAACAGAATAATTACTTTGAAAACGTACTAAGCTGTCATTCGCACTCGCCACGGCCGTGGCCGAGAGTAAAATAACCCCTAAAAATAGTCGGTTTAACATGGTTTGCTCCTCATAAAAAGGCTGATACCAATTCGCTTAATTAAGTGGTTTATTTTGATGCTAGAAAAACGTGTTGATAGCTAGGCAAAAAATTCGCTATTTAGTCGTTCTCGGCAATTGCTCCTGCATTGCGCTAACTTCTGCATCCATGCAGTCGTAAAAGAGAATTTTTAACGCAAGTAGCGACACGTTTAGCCCCACAAAATGATTAAGTATTAATGCGAATTGCTATTATAAAGCGTATGAAAATACACACTATCTGAGTTCCTTATTTGGTTCAACACTGCGCAAAGGGAATATGTATAAAACGTGAGCATAAAAGTCTTTAAGTACCTATTTTAGTTGCGATTAATTCGAAATATAAGGATGAATATGAAATTATTTGCATTGCATATAGTAATGATAGTCGTTATCATTCGCGGTGTTTTATACACCTCTTTTCAGGATCAACATGTTTAACCAAAAATACTTGGCGCTTAGTATTGCTGCGTCTTTTTCTGCTTTTTCTAATGTGGCATTTGCCGAGCAAAATAACGAGATTGAAACAATAGAAGTAACAGGCCGCGCTCAGCAGTTTTACCTAGAAACCGAAAGTAAAATTGGGACTAAAACGGATTTAGATCTTATTAAATTACCGCAATCTGCGCAGGTATTAACCGAGCAGCTTATTATTGACCAAGCCGCGCGCGATATTACCGATTTATACCGCTCAATAGCCGGGGTAAGTGAGTACAGTTATTCGGGTGTTACTTTTCGCGGATTTAGAGACGATGCCAATGTATTTTACGATGGCGTACGCGGCGACCCGTACTCGGGCTTTGGTGTACCCCAATTATTTAATGTAGCACGTGTAGAAGTATTAAAAGGCCCTGCCTCTGCGTTATATGGTGGCGGTGAGCCAGGCGGTATGATCAACTACGTGACTAAAAAGCCAAGTTATACGCAAACTAAAGAGCTAAAACTAACGCTTGGTAATTACAACACACATGGTGCCTCACTTGATATGACCGGCGGTTTAACCGACACCATGGCATACAGAGTAGGTGGTTATTACGAAGAGCAAGACAGCTTTCGTAATAATGCAGATTCAAAAAACAGTGAGTTTACCGCTGGTTTATTATTTGATTTAACCGATTCAACCACACTAACCACCACAGTTGATTACATTAAACAAGACTTAGGCGGTAACCGTTTACGTGGTGTACCGGTAGATGACAATGGTAACTTTTTAGTTGACCCTAGTTACAACGCAAATGAAGCATTTGACTACCAAGACATGGAAGCGTTAGTGCTGCAAGCCGAGTTAAAGCATTACTTTAATGATGATTTTTCTGTAAGTAGCACACTGCGTTACATGGATAACAAACGCGACCAAGCCTACCATGAGTCGCAAAGCTGGGTAGATGTAAACGGCGATGGTGAAGCTAACATTGATGACGAAACCATTAAACGCGAATACCGAAAGCAATACCGCGCCAACGAAGAAACAAGCTTAACCACCGACTTTGTTTATAGCTTTGAGCAAGGCCAATTAGCACACCAAGTATTATTTGGTGGCGACTACCACATAGTTGATACCGAGTACGATTACTTACGCGCCCGTTATGAAGCGGACGGCGTGGCTAACTTAAACATATTTGACTTAAATTACGGCGAAACCGACCCAAGTACTTATAACCTTACCGACATGAACCGCGATGGTGTTGAAACCGACCGTTTTGGCGTTTACGTACAAGATGTTGTAAGCATTAACGAGCAATGGACCGTGATTGCCGGCCTGCGTTACGACTATTTTAAAGAGCTAAATAAAGAAACCGGTTACAGTTACTCAGATAACGATGTAACACCGCGCGTGGCCGTTACATACCAACCTGTTGAAAATACCTCGTTATACATAAACTACTCAGAAAGCTTTAACCCAGCATCATCGGGTGACCAAGAAGATGTAGAAGGCGAGGGCAGCTTAACGCCAGAAACCGGTAAACAAACCGAAATTGGTATGAAAAACCAATGGCTAGATGGCAAAATTATGAGCACCTTTGCTATTTACCAAATTAATAAAGAAAACGTAGTAATGAGTAACCCCGACGACACGGGCGCGGGTGACGGCATTGCAGCACTTTTAAATATTGGTGAGGTAGAAAGCCGCGGATTTGAAACAACGCTGGTGGGCGATTTAACCGAGCACTGGACGCTAACCGCTAACTACGCCTACAACGATACACTAGTTGTTGAAGGTGTAACCGGCGATACTATTTCAAGCACCTACGGTGATGGCTCTCGCTTTGCTAATGCGCCGCGCCACCAAGCTGGTTTATGGTCGCGTTTTGCGCTTGATAGCATCGACTCGTCTATAGCATTTGGCGCAAATTACGTAAGCGAGCAAATAAGCCAAGATGGCCAAAAAGTTAAACCCTTTACTGTATTTGATATGAGCTGGACTTCTCGCTTTGACGATGTGTTATTAAGCGTAAATATTAATAATATATTTGATAAAGAATACGCAGTAAGTGGCTTTAGTGAGCGTAACGGTCATTTCCCGGGCAGCCCACGAGAAATAGTAGGCCAAGTAACCTATAAATTTTAAAGCAATTTAAGCGCGAGCTTATCTCGCGCTTATTTTTTATCGCTATTAAAATTAGCGGCTTCTTGCGCTGTGTTAATAGCTGTAATAGGGAAGGGGATCACAATACCTTCTTGGTTATAGCGTTTGTGTAGCGCTTTAATAAAAGCAGATTTAACCCAAAACCGATTAAAGTACTCTTTTGCGCGCAGCATTACGGTAAAATTAATGCTTGAGTTATCAAAGGTGTGATACACCACAAAGGTATTGTAATCATCAACCCCCCATTCATGGTCAATCAGTACTTGGCGCGCAACTTCTAGCGTTACTTGCTCTACAAATTCTAGGTCTGAGCTGTAGTGAACGCTTACATCAACAGGTACGCTCAGTTCTTTTTCGGGGTAAAAGTAATTAATAACACGCGATTTAGAAAGCTGACTATTAGGAATAATAATCATATTATTTGGCAGCATTTTAACCCACGTAGAGCGCCAACCAATTTTCTCTACAAAGCCTTGCTCCTTTGACTCAAGCTCAATAAAATCCCCCACCCGTATGGGTTTATCTATAACAAGTTGTACGCCCGAAAAAAAGTTTTCAAGGGTGGGTTGCAGGGCAAGTGCCACCGCTAATGACGTAATACCTAACGAGGCAATTATAGGCGTAATAGAAATACCCAAGGTGCCTAACAGCACTAAAGCCCCGACCGATAAAACGCTTACCCTAATAATGCCTTTAATAATACTTTGCGAATTAAAAATTACCGCCGACTCTTTGCTGTAGTAATTAATGGTGCCCACAAAAAAGCGGTCAAAAAATAAAATAATAGCCACTAAGCCCAAAATAATATTAATGGTCGAAAACGAAATATAGCTCGCAACCGGCTCGCCTTGTATTAACAACCCTTGCTCTATAATGGTGAGTAGCACAATAATTGTGCAAAGGGTGAGCGGTTTAGAGATAGAGGCGATAAGTAAGCTATCGAATATAAATTTAGTGTGAGAGGTCCACTTTTTAAGCCAGTACATTATAAAAAAGCGGATGCAAAACAAAGCTATAGTTATAGAAACTAAACAAATAGCAATAACAACCCAAGGTTGCTCTGTTAGGTTGTAAAAAGTAGTAGCAGACATTACTTACCTCTCTTTTATAAACTTAAAAGAGTAAGCAGCAAGTTATGTACCTATATGAATAGTTAGCCAAGGCAAGTAAGTTGAGGCTATTTAAATAGCGTTAAACTGGCAAGCTAATACCTGCCAGTTTAAATGAAGGACTAAGGCCGTATATCTTCCGAGGTTAAATTTATACTTTTTTAGCTATCCACATACCGCCAAGTACGGCTGCAAAAAATAACCAAAATTCCATTTTAAGTGAAGTAAGTTGCACAAGGCCAGGGCCTGGGCATATGCCGCTTAATCCCCAGCCTAAACCAAACAGTACAGAGCCAGTGATTAGCCGAGGGCTAATGTTTTTAACATCACTTAAAGTAAACGCTTCACCAAGCAGTGGTTTATCTTTTTTGGCAACCCAAAACCACGCCAGCATCATTATTCCCATAGCCACAGCCATTACAATAATTAAACTGCCATCCCATTGGTTTTGAAAATTTAAAAAGTTAAGTACTTTGTCGGGGTTTGTCATACCACTAATGATAAGCCCTAAACCAAATATAAATCCTAAAATAACATGAATTACTGCTGTCATTTTTTTACCCTACTAGGTTTGCTGTAATTATAGCCACGGCCATAAATGTACATGTTGAAACCCACGAACGGGTAGAAAAACGCGACATGCCACATACGCCATGGCCACTTGTACAGCCATTAGCTAATGAGGTGCCCATACCGACAAGTAGCCCAGCTATAACTATAAGCACAGGCGATAAGCTCAGCTCACCTTCTAATAAAGACGGCGCAAATATACGCACCGCAATACCGGCTAATAATAACCCTACAATAAAGTATAGTTTCCAACGCGACTCAGCCGTTTGCTTATTAAAAACAGATTTAACAATGCCTGATATACCGGCTATTTTTCCGTATAAAACCAGTAATAGTGCGCACGCTATTCCTATTAAAGCACCCCCTATAGCTGCCGCTATTGGCGTAAACTCTGTAACCATTTTATATTCCCCAAACAACCGACACACCTAGGCCTGATTGCTCCATTTCAATTGATACTTGTTGGTTTGGCGCTAAGTAGTTAGCACCCGATACTTTTTTAGCTGGCGAGTAAAAAGCCATTGCATTCAATTGTACCGTGTTACTAATAGAATGGCTAAACCCCGTAGTAAAATGCCATTCTTGCACACCTGGCGCTAAAATATTAAGTAAAACGTTTGATGAAGGAATAGGTTGCTCTGTATACGAAATACCAAAGCGAATTTTTTGTTTTGCTGTACGCTGCCACTGATAGCCAAGTTTATAAATGGTCATATCGTCCCAACCAAAACCTGCGCCTGCATCGGCACCTAGTGGAGCCGACATTAAATTATCAATCGGGTTAGCAATGCTGTTTACTTCACTGTAATTAATTTTTTGCCAATCAAATACAAGCTGGTTGTTTGGCGTAATTTTATAAGCTGCGCCAATTTGAAGCGAACTAGGTAAATCAAATCCACCTTGCTCTGCAAACAAACCTTTATAGCTATCAAACTCTTGCATAGATACTGATGAGCGGTAACTTGCTCCCAAGCTTAATGACGAGTTTATATCTTGGCTAATACCTAATTGAATACCTAAGCCTGTGCTGGTGTCGGTACCATTATTGGTAAGGGCTTGGGGCGATTGCGAAAAAGGCGCAAAGTTTCCAAGGCCTGTAGCTTTAAACTGCTGCACTGCATAAATTGGTGATACACCAAGGCGTATTTGCTCGTTAAGTTTGTAGCTTATTGTTGGGCTAATAAACATTTGCTTTAAATCAACACCCGTAGTGCCAGCATAAAATGTGCCTTCAGGCTCTGAATCGGCGCTGTAGTCGGTGTTCATACCGCCATTACCATAAACTAATAAGCCAATACTTACTTTGTCATTAAGCTGGTGGCCAATAGCAAATTCAGGAATAGCAAATAAAGTGTTATCACTTTTTTGGGTTTTTGCTTGCAGGTAAAATGCGTCAGGGTAAAAGGTATCTACATCGGATGCTGAGTATTTTCGAACAGGCGAAAAAAGCTCCAAGCCCACAGATAATTGCGTGCCATTTGCTAAAAAGGTAGCAGGGTTATTAGCGCCAGACATTAACTCTTCAGATAGCGCAACACCCGCACCCGCCATGCCTTTGTGGGTCATGCCATAACCATGAGTAAAATACCCATTGGTAGCAAATGCGTTAAACGAACCTAAAGTAAGGGTTAGGGCCAAACCAGATACTAACTTATTTTTCATTTTGATAGACATACGTAGTGGGAAAACGCGGACAATAGCTAATTTTCTATATTCAAAAAAGGAATTTAAATCGATTACTTATAGTAAAAAGGAATACTGAACGAGAGGGGTAAGCCAATGTTTAGTGCAATAATTATTAGATGGTTTAATACTGATATTAAATCAATCATTTACCTAAAAAACACAAAGCGGTGAAAAGGGTTCACCGCTTTCAGGACTAATTACATAGACTCAAGTGTTTTACCACGGGTTTCTGTAATGTATTTAGCCACAAAAAATATGCTAATAAGTGCCGATAAAGCATAAAAGCCGTACGCACCTGCAAGGCCAATTTTAGCCAGCATAATAGGGAAGGTCATGGTAATGGCAAAGTTAGCAATCCACTGCGCGCTTGCAGCAACAGCAAGCGCTGCACCGCGAATACGGTTATTAAACATTTCGCCTAATAACACCCACACAACGGGGCCCCAACTTAAACCAAAAAATACCACAAATAAGTTAGCCATAATAAGCGCAAACGTACCCATGTTATCGCTAAGTGCAAGCTTGCCTGCTTCATCAAGGCCTGCGCTGCCAAATATATAAGTAAGCGCGCTTAAGCTGATAAACATACCAATACTGCCTACTAATAGCAGTGGCTTACGGCCAATTTTGTCAACAAGGGCAATAGCAATAAAGGTCGATACAATATTAGTCGTCCCCGCTAATACATTTATAAATAACGATTGCGACTCGTCAAACCCTGCGGCTTGCCAAAGCTCAGAGCCGTAATAAAACACCACGTTAATACCTACAAATTGCTGAAACACACTCAGCGCAACACCTGCCCATACAATCGGGTGTACTTTTTTACTGCCATCAATAAATAAGTCGCGAATACTTGGCTTTTTATCGCTACGTAAGGAGCTTTTAACATCACTTATTTGTGCAGCAACGTTGTCGTTCGAAATTTTACTAAATACTGTTTTTGCATCGTCCACTTTACCTTGCGCCACTAAATAACGAGGCGACTCAGGAATAAACAACACCCCCACTAAAAACAGTATTGCAGGCACAAGCTCAGCCCAAAACATCCAGCGCCAAGCGGCTATATCAAGCATTAAAATATTTTGCGCACTACCAGCTGCATCAGCAATTAAATAATTACTTAAAAACGCAGCAAATAAACCCAATACAATAGCGAGCTGTTGTAATGTAGCTAAACGACCACGAAGGGTAGGTGGCGCAACCTCTGCAATATAAGCTGGCGCCAATACCGATGCAGCACCAATACCTAAGCCACCAAATAAGCGGTAAAAAATAAACTCGGCCGAGCTTTCGCTAATGCCTGAGCCAAACGCACTAATGGCAAAAATAATCGCGGTGATGATCATAATTGCACGCCGGCCAAACTTATCAGCCAGCGGCCCCGCAGCAAGTGCACCTAAGGCACAGCCAAGTAATACAGACGCTACGTTAAAGCCCGTAGCTACACTGCTTGAATTAAACGCATTACCGAGTGCCGACACCGTGCCGTTAATAACACCCGAGTCAAAACCAAATAAAAAGCCACCAATAGCAGCCACGGCCGATATAAATATTACGTAACAAAGAGAGGTGTTTTCAGCTGTGTTGGCTGCGTGGGAAGGCGGTGTGTACGTTGTCATTATATGCCCTGAAAGTTAATTTAAATTTAAAGGAGCATAATATCGTAAAGCGTTATGGCTGAATACATTTGTGCAGGTATAACGATTTAGCGGGTTTAAATTGAGCTGTATTCTAAAGGTTTTAGCTTAGAGGTATTAATTTAAAGGTATTAGCTTAAAGGCGTTAGTTTAAAGGCTTTAAAATTAAGAAACCGACTTTTAAATAACACAGGCTGAATTCAATAAGTAATGTGCGTTGTGTAGGAAGTAGCTGTTTTGTCCAATATTGCTGATCTCTACAATTATGTGTTTTCGCAATTATAAAACCTGATTTTAAGTTATGTAATTGTTTACATGTGGTTATATGGTGGTTAAGGTAAATGCATTGAATTTTGGGACGCTTGTCGATTTATAAAGCGACAAATGTTGTAGATTAAGTTGTTAGCTTTTTCATCAACATAGGAGTTGAATTTTAAATGTTGAAAATATACCCTTTTGGAGTATACTTTGATTTATAAGACTAAAGATTTTAGTTCTTTGACTAAAAAAGAAAGCTTATCTGATGATGATCTTATTATTGCTTGCAGAGAAATGAATAATGGTCTTTATGATGCGGATTTAGGTGGAAATGTATATAAAAAGAGAATTGCATCAAGTAATAAAGGAAAGAGTGGTGGTTATCGTACAATAATAGGTGCCGCTATTGGAAGTAAGTACTTTTTTCTCTATGCTTTCGCTAAAAGTACCAGAGCTAACATTAATGCTAAAGAAAAATTAGCGTTAAAAGAATTAGCTAAAGAGTTTCTTGATTTTGATCAAGATGAATTAGACGAGCTTGTCCAAACTGGAGAGCTAATAGTAGTAGGTGAATAATATGAGTGACATTTTAAAATCAGTTCATAGAACGGCTAAAGGCCTTAAAAAATCTGGTGTAATTGATAAAACTACAATGCGTAAATTCGACGCACTATGTTTAACCAGTGTTCATGAATTCACACCAGCCCAAGTTCGAAACTTAAGGTTGAAAAATAACCTTTCTCAGCCTGTATTTGCGCAGTACTTTAATGTTAGCGATAAACTAGTGAAAAAGTGGGAACAAGGCGATAGCTCTCCAAGGGGGGCTGCATTAAAAATGTTATCATTAGCTGAAAAAAAAGGTCTTGAAGTTATAGCGTAATCAAAAGCTAAAAAGATAATTTAAAGCGGACGCGGAACAGTTGACCATCGCTTTGCGAGTATAGCCAACGTTACTTAGCCGTTAAATATAGGCGCTAAGGCTTTAGAATCACTCCTTTTAAGAAAAATAGCCTATTTTATGGATTCCAAATAATGCATTACCTAATGCTTTGAAAACGTTTAGAGTTAATTACAGGAACTTATTGTTAAATTGAATTTAGCTGTTGGAGTTATTCTACAGTCTCGTTATATTTCAAGGAGTGAACGTGGTTGAATTTGTTAAGTCTGCATTACCTTTTCTGTCGCTTGTAATTGCGATGCTAGCTGTTGTAGTTGGCCCTATAGTTTCAATGCGGATATCTAAAAACCAAAATGCCAATAATTTACGTATTGCAAATAAGCAAATTATTGCACCTATTAGGCAGTCATGGGTTAATGAATTAAGGGTTTTACTAGCTGAAATAACTGGTAAATGCTCTCATTATTGGGCATCTGGTTACGAAAACCGTACAGACGCAGAATATCAATATATTACTGAATCCATTAATAAACTTAATTTATATATAAATTCTAAAGAAGAGAGTCATCTTAAATTGCTTGTCCATGTAACTGAGATGCATAATGCTTTACTTTCAGGCGGTTCTATTGAGAGTGATGCAGAGTTTTGGAATTCGCACAAATTAACCATAGAGCAGTCGCAATTTGTTTTAAAGAAAGAGTGGGAGCGAGTTAAAAATGAAATATAACCAGTGGTATGGTATATCATCGCTAACTCATTACTAGCATAAAAATATTTTTAGCACTATTCATAGTGCTAAATCTCCCCCAGTTTCTCCCTCACACCTCAACGTTATTAAAGTATTCTTTTTGTAGTTCTATAGTCAGTGCTTTAGGGCGAATGCCTTGTACTAGGCTGTATACCTCATCTTTTGTGTAACCTGCCGAATTTAAAATAAGCGCAGCAACCAACCCTGTGCGGCCAGTGCCGCCTTTGCAATGAATGGCAATGGTTTGTTTTTGCTGTATAGCTTGTAGTATGTCTGCTTTGTGGGTGTTCCAGCTTGATATAAAAGGCTGTTTGGGTGCTTCGTCGTCATTTATAGGTAAATGAAACCAGGTTATATCGTGCTTTTTGCACTCACTATTAATTGTTTCTACGTTGTTTTTTTCAAGCTCCTTTTGCGGCATAAGCGATAGCAGCATGTGAGTGCCAGCGGCTTTTAATGTAGCGATTGAATCCGCTAGGTTTTGCGTTTTTGTACCAGGGCAAGGCGTAAAAATAATATTTGCGCCGTTATTGAGTGATAAAACATCGTATGGGTGCGCGCTCATGGTAAGTCCTTTATTTTTCATAAATTTACTTTTATACGCTCACTATAGCGTGTTTTAGTTACAAGTTTAAGATTGAATAATAAGCACAAATGCTAGATACTGTTTTTATATACAGTTATGGCGATGTTATGAAAAAAGAATTACCAGCAAAATACTATTTAGCGCATTTTAGAGAGCTTATTGAGTTTGTAACAAGTAAATGTATGCATTTACTTGAGCCCAAACACAGCCAATTTATTAGTAAAATTAACCAGCTAGATGAGCAAAGCCAGTGCATGTTGGCGCGTGTGTATTCGCGTAAGCCTTATTTAGTGCAGGCGCAATCGCTCAATTATGAAGAAATAACTTCGCCGCATCAGGCTATTTATACGCTAAAAACAGCGGGTATTTTATATGAGCCAAACGCACAGCATTACAAGCAGCTTATTGCGCATTTAACCAAGCCCATGTTGGTGGAGTTACTCAGTAATTACAGTGAGCAAGTAAGCTTTAAAAAAAGCGCAGCTAAAGGGGAGTTGGTCACTATTGCGTGCCAATTTTTTAGTGAGCGCGCAGATGATTTAGCCCCTTTATATAGCCAATATGTGATAAATAACCGTGAAGATTATTACGAGTATTTTGAGTTTTTATTTGCAGGGCGCTTAAGTAGTGGCGATGTAAACCATCAAAACCGCTTTGTTATGCGCGATTTAGGGTTAACCGCTACCCGCGAAGGGCACAGCGAGAGCTTATCGCGCTTTAATACACTAGCTGAGGCGCAATCTAATTACGTTTTAAATCGTTACCGTTTAGCGTTTAAAAACATCGGCAAAACGGCCGGTAATACAAAAGATGAAACCTTGGATGACAAAACCCCTTACACCGAGCTTGCGCATTTAGTATTGGCGCAACCGGCGCATGGCACACAAGCGCACGACATTAAAAACAAACTGCTGGTTAGGCTGTATAAACAACTTAAAAATACCGATAGCGAACTTGCCTTTAGCCTACTTGAAGGCTGCACCGATTACGCCGAAGCACAAGAAATTCAAATAAGAGAGCAATACCGCCTAGGTAATAAAGCGTGGGTTAAAGCGCAGCTAGAGCAAATTATAGAAAACCCGCTCACCGACGATTTACTGTACTTTGCTGATGACTTTTTAATGCGTAAGTTTAATAAACAAACGCGTTCGCGCTTAAGTACTATGCTGGCCGACACCCAGTGTGTGCTTGAAATTGACGAAATTTACCGAGGCGATGTAGAGCAAGGCGTAAATGAGCATTACAGTGCAAAAGGGTTAACGGTTTTTAACACCGAAAACACCTTATGGCAAAGCTTGTTTGGCTTAGTATTTTGGCACGAGTTATTTATTGAATCGCCATACCCGCCGTGTAATGAATTTGATATTTACCCGCAAGTTTTGCAGCTTGGTAATTTTTATGAAGCACAAAGCACGCAAATTGACGCACGTTTAAAAAGCTGTAGCACTAATCAGGCGCTGCTTAATTTGGTATGTAAGCATGCCGCGCAGTATTTTGAGCAGCCCAATGGTTTATTTAGATGGCGCAGCAATTTATTAGAGCCACTAGAGGCACTTATTTTAAACAGCCCGCTTGAAGCGTTAATTGCGCACTTAACGGCTATGAGCAAACACTATTTACAGCTAAAAGACGGCTACCCCGACTTAATGGTTATTAATAATGGCCAAGTACATTTTGAAGAGGTAAAAGCCCCAGGCGATAAACTTAGGCGCAACCAACTTACCACTATTGATAATTTAAAAAATGTAGGCTTTACAGTACATATTGCTGCAGTTAGGTGGTTTGTAGACCCTAACCGTATTTACAGCGTGGTTGATATAGAAACCACGGGTGGCTTAAAAGGCGGTAACCGCATTACCGAAATTGGCATTGTTAAAGTGCAGCACGGTAAAGTAATTGATACCTGGACGACACTTATTAATCCGCAGCGCCATATCCCAAGCTTTATTACTAAATTGACCGGCATAAGCGATGGCATGGTTTACAACGCGCCTGTATTTGCCGATATAGCACAGCCACTACTAGATAAACTTGCAGGCAGTATTTTTGTAGCCCATAACGTAAACTTTGATTACGGTTTTATTAAAAAAGAATGCGAGGTTGCAGGGCACTTTTTTAAAATGCCAAAAATGTGCACCGTGGTTGAATCGCGCAGAGCGTTTAAAGGCTTAAAGTCGTATTCGCTTGGTAACCTCAGCGCGCATTTTAATTTAAACTTAACCAGCCATCACCGCGCATTGGCCGATGCTACCGCCACTGCCGAGCTGTTATTGCTGATCCAAAACAGTGAAACGCTAACACAATAAACGAGTAATTTATATTTAAGAGTATGAAACTTAAATAATTAAGTAACGTTATTATAATTTTTAATTATTTTTGGAATAAAGTGTTTTTGTAAATCGTCTTCTTTATGTCAATCCGACAAACTAGAGGACAAAACAATGACTAAATTAAATAAAATTGTAAGCGTAATGATGTTAAGCGGTGTGTGTACTTTTACAGGTGCAGTGCATGCCGCTGATATTGAACTATCTCAGTCAACGTCGGCGCAGCAACAAACATCTACATCTATTGCGCTTTCACAAAATGGTTTAACAGCCAGTGGTAGCAACGAGTCAAACGTATCTAACGATACACAAGTAACGGCTGATGACTCGCAAAACACAGATTCAACGGCGAATAATACGCAAACTCCAGCGCAAGAAAGCAGTGAGGCCGCAGAGCCTGCAAATTCATTAGTTGCATCTGCCGGCTCATCTTTAAATAATGCATTAAATGCATCGGCCTCGTCTTTAAATACCACAGCTAATTCCACAAACAATACCACAGCCAATACAGCGCTTGATGCAACAGCGCAGCTAACCTCATCGGCGGGTAATTTAACGACTGCAGTGAACCAGTCGTCATTACTTTCTGTTACCTCTGAGCAAGGCACTCAGCCAGATACTACCGATACATCAGCCGATACCTCTTTACTTTCAACTGTAAGTAGCACTACCGATTCAGTAACGCAAGCTGATGCAATAAATGCGCTTAATGCGGGTGAGCTTACAAACCAATTAGCAATGACTAATACGGCTGCAAACTCAGTGAGTTCTGCACTGCAAATGGGTGATGCAATTAATACCAGTAATGAAGTAGTAAGCAGTGTTCAGCAATCTTTAATTGCCAGTGTGCAAGACAGTACGGTTAGTAGTTTACAAAGCACGGTACAGCAAAGTGTTAGCGGGCAGGTGAGTGCAGCGGTTACTGATCAAATTAGTAACGATGTAGCACTTAGCACCGCAAGTGAAGTAGTAACCAACATTACTAACGATTTAGACCTAGGCCTTTAATACGCCAAGTGCTTGCACAAATGCCGAATGGGGAAACCTATTCGGCCTGTTGGAGAATAAATATGAAAGCAGTTATAACCGCCACATTGTGTGTTTTTAGTGCTCAAGCGGTGCTTGCACAAACTAACCACATTAAAACAGCTGAGCAAAATAAGCCCTTTAAAAGTAGCTTTGAAGTAAATGCAGATGCAGAAGTTGGGGTATTAAGTAACTCGGCGCTCTCTGTTCAAGAGCTCGACGATATTTCGTCGCAAAGCGACAGCGGCATAAAAACCGCAGCCGGTGTTAATGCAAAATGGCAAGTAACCAAAAGCACTAAATTAACCTCAAGCTATAAGTTTGAACAACAAGACTACGATGAGTTTGATCAATACGATTTAGACCTGCATCAATATGGTTTAGATGGCAGTTATAGCTTTAATAGCCATGAGTTAGGGGTTCGTTACGATGGCGCAAAAGCAAATGTAGATGGCGATACATTTTTACATTTTAATCAAGCCAGCGCCTACTATGGCCATTTTTTAAACCCGCATACGTATTTGCGTATGAGTGTAAAAACCAAAGCTAAACGTTTTGCTACTGCAAAAGCACGTAATGCCGACGGCGTAGGTGGCGATGTAGCGCTTTATCATTTTATAAATAACGGCCAAACCATGCTAATGTCAGCGCTAAGTGCCGATAAAGAAAACGCCGACGACAACCAATACGACTTTAACGGCTACGGTTTTACTACTAAAATTACGCACAAATTTACGGCCTTTAATGTGGCTAACAAAGTGGGAGCTGGCTGGCGATATCAAAATAAAGATTACGATGAGCAAACAACGGATGATTTTTTTGAGCAAATACCGTCGCGAGATGAGCACAGAAATGTCGTTAATGCGCTTTATAATCTAGCTGTGTTTGAGCACGTAACATTAATAGCCGAGGCTGAATATGGCGATTATAAATCAAAGCTTAGTAGCAATACCTATACGCAATCGGTTTTATCGGCGTCAGTTAAAGTGCATTTTTAGGTGGGTAAATGGCACCATAACCAAAGGTGGTGTCTTTGCCATGCTCGCCTAAGTCGATGGCAAGCGATGTAAGCTCGTTAAGTGCTTTGGTTTTATTATTACCATGCTTTAACAATAAACAACTTAATGCCGCGCTTACATGCGGCGCCGCCATTGACGTACCCGACTCCCTTCCAAATTTTCCATTGCCTTGGCTTGTAACAACATTTACACCAAGGGCTGCAAAGTCTATGTAATCGCCTTTATTTGACCATCTATAAATTTGGTTTTGTGAATCAATAGCACTTACCGCTATCACGCTTTTATACGCACCTGGGTATAACGGCTGCGACGCCGGCCCTTGGTTACCTGCAGCGGCTACAACTAACACGTTTTGTTTTATTGCAGCAGTAATACTTGCTTCTAAAACTGCGTTATTTGGCCCTGTTAGGCTCATATTAATTACGGGTATTTTATTACTGACTAGCCAGTTAAGTGCTTCTACTATGGCAAATAATGTAGCCCCTTGTGCATATTCAGATTGCCTATAAAACACCTCGGCACTGTAGAGCTTGGCATTGCCTAAAAGCGGGCTAAGTTTTGCGCCTTTACCTGTAATTAGCCCTGCAATGGCGGTGCCGTGTAAATTTGGAGAGCTTAACCCTTGTGGTAAAAAGCTTTGCGTAGTGATATTTGCGCCTTCAAAAGCACTGTGTTTGGTATTAATGGCGCTGTCGATCATGCCAATTTTTACGCTTTGTGTGCAGTAGGGGGCAATAGAGTTATTTGGTGTTACTTTTGCGGTAGGCTCGCCAGTTTGCGCTTGGTATATGTGGTTTCGGTCAAGTATTGCAGACTCATCTATGTTAAGCGCTTTTAATAACTCACTTTTAGAATTAACACCTTGGGGGGCGTTAAAGCGTACTAAGCTCATGTTAAGTGCGTTGTAATTTTTTACCGATACAATGGTTACATTTTGCTGTTTTAGGGTATTAAGTTGTTGGCTATTTGCCATTAATAACCATTGGCGCTCTATTGCTCTAAAGCCGTTTTCTAGCTCTACTTCAACAAATGCGGTGTTTTGGCTATTTATATTAATGTTAAGTACATTGGGTAAGCTGCTAATTGGCTCACTAATTTGCGCTTTTAGTTCATCAATCGAAACTTGTGGTACAGGCACTGGAAGCGGCAGACGCTGTGCTCGTTCTATTGTTTGCTCAATACGCTGCTCTATTGGGTTTAACTGCCCAAGCACTTGATCGACACTCACTATATTGGCAGAGCTCGTTGCGCTAAATATGCAAAGCGAAGCGGCTATTATGTGTTTAACGCGTGTGTTTTTAATATTCATAGTGGGTTACTTCTATTAAATTTATCATGCTTGTAGTTAACGTTTAACACATAGAAATATTTCATTATTCAAATTATTTTGATTATTTGGGAATAAATGTTTTTTTGAATCGTCTTCTTTATAAAAGGGGTAAAAATCAATGAACGAAACTCTAAAAACCTTATTGCCCATGCTTAGGCGTTTTGCCTATTCGCTAACGGGTAGTAAAGCAGATGCAGACGATGTAGTGCAAATAACAATTGAAAAACTATTAGTAAAAGGCATTCCAGATGACGTTGAGCCTGCTAAATGGGCGTTTAAAATTTGCCGCAATGTGTGGATAGACGAATACCGCTCACGCAAGGTAAGGCAAAATACGGCCCAGGCCGATGTTTTACCAGAGCCAATTACAAGTAATGAGCACCAAACACTCGAAAACAAACAAATGCTTAAAAATGTAAATACAGCACTTGGGCAATTACCCGAAGAGCAACGCGCCATTGTATCGCTGGTGGCAGTGCAGGGCATGGCCTATAAAGAAGTAGCACATACACTCGATATACCTATAGGCAGTGTAATGAGTAAATTATCGCGAGCACGCAGTACACTTTATAATTTAATAAAACCCGACTTTAAAAAGGAGCAAGTATGAACATTAACGACGAAACACTTAGCGCCTTTTTAGACTCAGAGCTAAGCGAGCACGAAATGGAGCAAGTGCGCAAAGCCCTTGAAACCGATGATGAACTAGTAATGCGACTTGCAGAGCTAAGCGAAGTAGACATGCGAGTAAAAGAGCACGCAACAAGTATTGATGACGCACCCCTTAGTGACTCATTAGCTAAAACGGTTGCAAAGCTCGATACAGCAACGACAAAAAACACGTTAAATAGCAATGTAGTAATGTTAACGCCTTGGCAAAGGGTTAAGCAGTCGGCTAATAAAAGCTTAGCAATAGCTGCAAGCGTTGCCGTGGTATTTGGTATTGCAATGACTAGTTATTTACAACCCAATGAGTCGCAAAATTTAGTAGCCAGTAACATAGCATCAGCACTTAATACACAGCTAAGTAGTGGTGAGTATAAGCAAAGTGATGGCTCAGTATTTAGCGCGCAGCTTAGCTTTAAAAATCAGCAAGGTGAGCTTTGTAGGCAGTATGCGCTAAGCTCAAACAATACCATGCAAACAAGCATTGCTTGTAAAACGCAAAGCGGCTGGCAAATAAAAGCGCAAACAGCCGCGCAGCAAAGTGATAGTGGCGCGCAATATCAAACGGCCTCTAATAACAGTGAGTTAGATGCTGTTATAGATAGCATGATCAGCGGCGCACCACTAGATAGAGCGCAAGAGCAGCAAGCAATTAGTGCAAAGTGGCAGTTAAACCAATAATAGTTTTTATAAAACGAGGTGAATAATGAAAACATCTATTTTAATTATCAGTATTTTACTTATGGCGGGTTGCGCATCTAAACCAGACTACCGCCCAGCTAATAATGGCTCACAAGGTTATAGCGAGCAAAAAATTAGTGACGATCAATACCGCGTCGAGTTTAAAAGTGTGTCAAACAATGTAGCCGATGCCGGCGACTATGCATTATTACGCGCAGCTGAGCTTACCCAAGCGCAAGGCTACGACTGGTTTGTTGTAACAAATAAAGAAACCTTTGTTGAGTCTAAATCGCAAGCGCCCGCATCATCTATTAGTGCATCACACAGCCAGCAATATGAGCGAAACTGTGGTTTATTAACCTGCGAAACACGTGTACGCCCGAGCAATAGCGTAGGCGTACAAGTGAGCAACAATGATAAACGCAAAGAAGTACACACCCTGATTGACATTAAAATGGGCAAAGGGATAAAACCAAGCGACAACAGTTTTAGCGCACAAGACTTAATTGAAAACTTAAGCAAAAAAACACAAAACTAATTATGAGAATAGTTATTAGCTGTTGCTATTTTACATGTAATTATATTTCAGCCATACGCTTTAACTTTTAGTGACAGTGGGCACTTAATTATTAGTCGGTTAGGTGCCTACTTTAAATGTGATTACCCCTCCTTGGACTTCGAAGTCCTTTAATCTGTATTTTCTCTACCATACTTCTTTCTTTGGTTGTTATTGTTAAATTAAACAGATCAAACCAGTGCTTTAAAGAATAAACTTGTAAAATAACTTTATAATTTTAAAGGGTTTATTTTTGTTTAAATACGCTGCTTCGTTTTTAGTGTTATGAACATGTAAAACTTTTACATAATCTTTATTGCATTCGAATGCAAAAAGCGATAGTTTTTATAAGTCGAAAAAATAGGCATTTAAATCGCGCTTTTAATCATTATAAATACTTAAAATTCGGTTGCGGGTTATTTAGCCCTTAAATGCTTAATAAAATAACTTATATCAACAGGTGGAGAATTAATCTCATGGCCGCACATATTTTACGTAAAACACTTATTTTTGCTGCAGTAAACACGGCGATATTGGGCTCAGCCTCGGTATGCTCGCAAGAGGCAAAGTTAAACCCTAACAAAGAGTTGGAGGTTATTTCGGTTACCTCTACTAAGCGTGTTAAAAGTATTCAATCAGTGCCGTTGGCTGTGACCGCTGTATCTGCTAAAGATTTACTAGAAAATGGCGTTACTGATATCTTAAACCTTGATAGCTTAGCGCCAGGGTTAAAGTCGGGTGTGTCGGGCAGTGATGCTCGCCCTGCTATGCGCGGTGCTAGAACAGAGCAAGTAGAGGCTAACGATGTTGCCATCGCGTTTTATTCTAACGGTGTTTATCGTCCTCGTCACGGGCAGGCGCTTGCTGGGTTTGTTGATTTAGAGCGTGTTGAAGTATTACGCGGGCCACAAGGTACATTGTTTGGTCGTAACTCATTTGGTGGTGCGATTGATGTTATAGCTAAAAAACCAGAGCTAGATATTACCGAAGGCGGTATGGCCGTTACATTCGGTAATTATGGTCATTTACGTGGTGAGGGCTTTTTTAATGCAGCGCTTACTGATGATACCGCGGTGCGATTTACTGGCGTTCGAGAAATAAGAGATCCCTACGTTGAAAATACATTTAATGAAGATGCAGGCTTAAAAGATGCTGATATGTATTTTTTACGTGGCCAAGTTTTTACTGAAATTAACGACGATATAAATTTAAATGTAAAAGTAGAAACGTGGCAGGATGAATCAAATGGCGGCGGTGCTTTTGGCTACCATATTTTAGGCGTTCCTATAAACCCTGCAACGGGTAAAACAAGTTTGTCGGCACCATTAACTGAGCGAATCGGCCGTGACGATGTGTGTGGCAGTAATTGTGGCCGCTTTGGTGCAGGTTTAGATAACGCTGCAACACCAGGGCTTGATACAGCACAGGCGGTTTCGTCAGACCCATTTTCTCAGCAGTTTGACTATAAACCATCGCGTGATGTAAGTGATGTAAGCATTAGTGCAGAGCTTAACTGGTCATTAGAGTCGGTAGATTTGAAAGTGATTGCAGCCTCAATGGATTACGAAGAAACGCGCCTTACTGATGGTGATTTTTCGACTTATGCAACCACGGTTGATGGCAATGCGATTGAATCAAAAACAAACTCGTTAGAAGTGCAGGTTAGCTCAACGTATGAAAGCGACTTTGAATGGGTAGCGGGTATTTATTTGCTTTCAGAAGATTTAGACAACGCATTTTTAAATGGCAGCTATGGCGCTGTGGTTGATAATGTGCCAGATACAACGCAACCCCAAGAATTTCAGTACGCGTCGTGGTTAAATCAAATTCAGTTAGAAACAAGATCAGCTGCTGCCTACTTTCAAGGTAATTACACATTTAATGATGATACACGCGGTATAGCCGGCATTAGGTATACAAATGACAGCCGTGAGTGGGATATTTACGGCCAAAACCCAGATAACTTAAGCACGCTTGATTTTTCTGTACTTGAGGTTGATAACGCAGACGATGATTGGAGTAAAGTAACGTGGAAGCTAGGTCTTGAACACGATTTGGCAAGTTCTCAACTGCTTTATGCTACCGTTTCTACAGGCTTTTTAGCGGGTAACGCACAGGGCGCTTTTAATGGCGAAGATAGCTACGATGAGCAAACAGTAACGGCTTACGAGCTTGGCTTTAAAAGCATGCTGCTTGATAATTCATTAAGATTTAACGCTTCTTTATATTACAACCAGTACGAGGACCTGCTTTCTACTCGTTTTCAAAACGTGGGTGGTACGGCGGTGTCGTTTTTTGGTAATGCCGGCGAAATTGATGCTGCAGGTCTTGAGTTAGAAATTGATTGGCAGGCAAGTGATGCATTGCGCCTAGGGGCACGCGCCGCGTTTACAGACTCAACGTATGGCGATTTTGTTACGCCAAATGTCTTTGAAGAAGGTGGAGAGACCATTAATGGCGTAGATAACTTACTGCAACTAGATGGTAATGACGTGCAGCTAAGCCCTAAATACAATATTACACTATTGGCCAGTTATGAGTTTGATTTAGGTGATAAAGGCCGCGTTGTGCCTGCTACCAGTATTCAATTATCGGATTCGTATACAACCAACGATTTGCCTTTTTCATTTGGTACTCAAGAAAGTTACCAAAAGTACGATGCTAGCCTTGCATGGTATTCGGCAGATAATGAGTGGTCTGTACGTGCGTATGTTCAAAACGCAGGAGATGAGCTTATACTACTTAGGACAGTCCGCTTTGGTGGTAATGTGGCTGCGGCCGATTATGCTAATCCTCGCACTTATGGTGTAAGGGTAGGCTATAACTTTTAGGCATTTTTCAATAATGTATTTTAAGGTTTGAGTAAAAGTGTAAGTTTGTGCATTTTGCTAAAATATAGCATTGAAATTTTAAATTGAACAATCGCTTACATAGAGCCAGTAATAAATTATTACTGGCTTTTTTGTGTTTCGAAATCACTTTATTTTCATTTTAATATATTGTTTTATTTAGGTTAATTTCGACAAGGTTATTATTCGAGCAAAAAGTTGTTGATCTTTTTGACTTCGAAGTCTATTTTAGATCCATGCATTTTCAATTGATACAACTTGTTTACTGTAATAATTGAAAATGTAGGTTTGGGGAGAACTAAATACGTTTTATACTGGGGAGAATAACTATAATGAAAGCTAAATTTACACGGACTCTCGTTCACTTTGCTGTAACCACCGCTATTGCAGCAACCACAATGAACGCACACGCTGCGCAAGAGCCAGAACAAGCACAAGCGCAAGAACAAACCGCAGAGCCCGCGATAGAGCGTATAGCGGTAACGGCAAACCGTCGCTCACAAGACCTACAGGAAGTATCATCATCAATAACAGCATTAGGGGAAGGGGACATTGCCCGCGCTGGTATTATTGATGTTACGGGTCTTGAACAAGTGGTACCAGGCTTACGTATGGGCTCTTCGGGTGGTGAAGTTAGACCCGCTATGCGTGGCGCTCGCACCAACGAAGTAGGTGTAGCAGGCACCGGTATTGCTGAGCAAATTGTAGGTATATTTCAAGATGGTATTTATGTGCCGACTACCTCATCGGGCTTAGGCGCGCTGGTGGATGTTCAACGCATTGAGGTATTACGCGGGCCGCAAGGTACGTTATATGGCCGAAACACGTTTGCGGGCAGTATTAATATTATTACTAATCAACCTGTTTTTGACGATTTACTGGGGAGTATAAAAGTTGAAACAGGCAGTTATAACCGCAGCGCTTACGAAGGAATTATAAATATTCCAGTAAGCGACACCGTGGCAACCCGTTTTGTAGTGGCCTCTGATCGTCACGATGGTTATATCAATAATTTAGTTGTTCCAGGCCCTTCAGATGACTTGCGCGAGAAAAACCAGTTTTATATGCGTAACGTTACTAAGTGGGAGCCAAACGAAAAGTTTAATGCCACAGTACGCTTTGATTACTCGCGTAAAGACTCTAACTCAGAAGCTATTTGGGGTTACCAACAAATAGCGGGCTACCAAATTGAAGAAACCTCGCCGGGGTCGGGTGTATTTAACACTACGCCTACAATAACCGAGGGGCATATTTATCAGCCAAGTGATGCACAGCACGAAGACCTTGGCCCGTATGATGTTTACCGCAATGGTTTTTCACTTGATAAGCAAGAAAGCTTTTCGACCACATTAGCACTTGAATGGTATACCGACTTTGCTGATATTAAATGGACCACCAACTACTCAACGCTTAGTGGTAAGCAATATTACGATAACGACTACAGCGACGGTGGCATTGATTTTGTAGGTGGTTTTGGCCGTGAGGATGACCAAAAAACACTCTCATCTGAGCTGCAATTTTCATCTAACGATGAGGGTGATTTTTCGTGGATTGGTGGCCTTTATTACTTTGACCAAGAAGCAGATTGGAGCTGGTTATCGCATGCAGATACCACAGGCGATGGTGTATCAGACTCTGTTGTAGTGCCTTCGTGGGGGAACCCAGATTACGACCCGCATACGGCTAAATCAATTGCGGCGTATGGGCAATTACGCTACCAAGTAACAGAAGATTTGCGCGTGGTAGGTGGCTTGCGTGTAAACCAAGACGACAAAACATTTACCGGCGATACAATTCCTGATTGGGATGACTCAGCACTGCTTTATAAAGCGGCTGCCGAGTACGACATTAATAACGATATTATGGTGTATGCAAGTGTAGCGACAGGCTACAGAACCGGTGGCGCAAACGATTCGCGCGTTGTAGCTCGCGGTGCTGACCCACTTTACGATAACGAAGATGTTATCTCTTACGAAATGGGTATGAAAAGCTATTTGCTTGATGGCGCAATGCGTTTAAATCTTTCGGTATTTATGAACGAATACGAAGATGTAAAAGCACAGTTATTTGCAACCTCATGTAACGATACAACCACTGGCGATACTGTTTTAGAGTGTGTTGCCGCAGGTACTGCTACCACCTTTGAATACTACGAAAACGGCGGTGATGTAGAAACTGTGGGCCTAGAAGCCGATATTCAATGGGTGCCAATTGATAACCTAACACTAACCGGTACTTTATCTCTGCTTGATAGCGAATTTGCTGATGGCTATGCAGTAGGTAATGAGCAGCTTCGCCCATTATTAGCATTAGGTAACTTAGAAGGCCGCCAAGATATAAACGACAGCTCTAGTCAGTTTAGTTTTGAAGGCTGGAGCCCAGCTATGGCGCCTGAGTACAGTGTTGGTTTTTCAGCTCGTTATGAGTTTAGCTTAGGGGGGGATTCGTACTTAGTACCGTACATTCAACTAAATTACTTAGACGATTACTACGCGTTTGATACGAACATCCCAGAGGTGCAAGTAGATGCGCACTTAATGGCTGATGCACGTTTAACTTGGTATATTAACGACAGTGTGCAAGTAGAAGCGTACGTTAAAAACATTGGTGATAAAGCGATTTTAACTCGTGGTGTAGTGCACTCACAAATTGTTGATGGCTTACCTGCAAACTCAGTACAAGCTAACTGGAACAATCCGCGTACGTGGGGCGCAAGCTTAAAATATCAGTTTTAAAATTTCCTAAAATGGCCGCTACGGTCATTACTTTCAGCCAGCTATTTATTAGCTGGCTTTTTTTATTTTGAGCTTGTTAATTAGCTCAAGTTAGCTCCCATTTAACCTTACTATTGTATTTAACCCACCTTTACAGGTATTTATTAAGTGCGCTTTTATTGGCTTTAGATTGTAAGCTTAACCCCTCTAACCAGCCCTTCATTTAAGTTTGCTAAATGCATACGTGTATTTAAGCCATAAGTGCGTAACTTACAAAGTGGGGTGCTTGGCTTTTGGTTGCATACTCGGGCTTTAGTAAGGCGAGGCTGATATTTTATTTATTGCCTTTAACTATTTTAAAGCGTTATTTTTTAAATAAGTAATACCCACTCGCTTAATTAAGTGAGCTATTTTGAGTTATAAAAGCGAGTCATTAACAAGGTAAAAATTGATTAAGTATGATTACAGGTTGCTACAAAGGCCATCTATAAAAAAAGCGCTCAGTGAGCGCTTGAAGGGAAGTGGAAAAGGTGACCTTATAATGCAAACTGCTGGTTAAGTGCCAGCGTGTCGAATTGCATTACTTCGTGGGTTATTTGATTATCGCTGATGCTAATAACACTAATTATTTGCTGACGTACACGTACGTTTTTAGCATTAAAGCTGCCATCGAGAGTCCAGCATAGGGTGGCTTGGTTTTGCGTACTGTCATACTCAACGGTTTCTAGTTGAGCATAGCGTCTGCTTAGCGATTGCGTAAAATCTAAGTGGCAATCAAGCAGCGCGCTAATAGGTTGTGGCTGTGTGTTACCTGCAAATACAGCCGTAGCGCTTGGAGTATAAAGGGTTTCAAAATGAGCCAAGTTATTAGTTTGCCAAATTTGCCACCAGTTATCTAAAGTACGAGCAGTGTGAGAGGGCAGCTCGCAAATAGCGCTGGGGGTTGCATGAAAAGTAGTAGGGTGCAGCTGGTTATCTAAATCGCTAACAATAATCGGGTCACTTTTTGGTAGTTTAGGAATAACCGAGCTGTTATTTACCGTTGTATTTAAATACTCGTTATTCGCTAACGACAACGTATCAACCACACATTTTACTGACTTAATAAAAGTCCCGTTGTGTTTTATTATAAACGTTAAACGCACTGGATTTTTAAGCTTTTTAGGCTGTAAAACCAGCTGTAGGGTTTCACGTTCTGCGCCTACACTATGAGTGTGCGATACACACTCAGACACACCATATTGAGCTAAAAAGCTAAGCCACAAAGGCTGCGCCTGCAAAGCACCCATGGCGGTAAAGTGGTGCTGCTGCCAACGGCTACTGCGAAGCAACTTGCTGCTTAGACCTTCAATGTCGGCTTTAGTGTATAAATCGATAATAGCGTTGATCATGCATTTTCCTCCCACTGTGATTTGTTGACTAATGCATGTGCTTTAAATAAGTTTGCATAAAGTGCTACTTCATCAAAAACGGTGATCTCTTCGATGATTTTTTTGTTTTTAATACGCAAATGCGATGCGCCTAAAATAAAGTAAGGCTGCTGTTTAAGCTCACTTAGCTCGCTATTTTGCGGATTAAAGTGGCCTGCTAGCGACCAACGTATCGCTACATCTGTCGTGGTTTCGTCAAATGGGGTAATAGCTATATGATCAATCGTTAATTTGGCGTCGGGGCAGGTTGCAAAAAATTGTATAAATACGCCATTAATTTGTGCAAGTCCGGTGGCCATTCTGCCGCTAGGCCATTGTTGTGTTGCCGTTAAACTGTAAAATTCGTGTACTTTAGCAAACTGTTTTTGATTAAATAGCGTGTCTAACCAAGTGTGGGCAAATGCCGCAAGCTCACCCTCTACAATGGGCGTACTTGCTACGCGGTGATCTATGGCAATTACACGGTTAAATTCATCGTTTAGCCACTGCGTGTGTTTTTCTTTACTCGGAATGTTTGCCATGTGTTTGGCTACATTAATAATGTTTAAGCCAAGCTGCTTAACTAAAAAGCCGTTGTCGCGCACTAGCCACTCTTTAACTATTTTGTTTTCAAAGCATACGCAGTCGGCAATGGTTGTAACACGGCCTGTTTTATGTGTTGCTGGGCCAAACTCAGAGTTACCAGTGTTGGTCATTACACTGCTAATTAAATGTGATGAGTAATAGTGCTCGTTGGCTTCTTCTGAAAACACCACGTTTTCGCCAATTAGGCTTCTGTCGGGGAAGGCGGCAATAGTTTTAAGGGTGCCTTGAATAACATCTTCTATGTTTTCGCCATAGGCGCCAAGGGTAAAAACAGGGCATACATCGGCGTAATAGCGATAGCATAAGCCAATGTTTTTTTGCTCCCAAATACGGTGCGTTATGCGCAAAATGTAATCAACGATATCAACAAATTCGTCATCAAAACCGATTAAAGGCTGCTGTTTGTTACCTTGCGGGTTTAACACGCTCGATAACGGTAGCCAGTAAGGTTGGGTCATATTATTGTGTTTGTTCATGCTCACCTCTTAATTAGCTGCGGCTATTTTGCGTTGCATTTGCTCAAAAATATCAATGCCCATTCCATCTAATAAATGAGGGATATCAATAGCGACCCAGTTTTCTTTCAATATGCCGTTTTCGCAGCGCCAAAAGTCCATTACACGCGGGAACAGCTTATTGCCAGAAGGCGGTAGACCTAACCAGTCTTCACCGGTATGGGTGCCATACATGTGAGGCCAGCCGCCGGTAGCAACAAAGTTATCGTGACTTACTAAACACAGTGTTTTATTAATACCGCGATCAGGAAAGCCTTTTAAAAACGGCCCTTGATGGTGCTCTCTAAAACCGCTAATTCCGCGGGTTGTACCAATGCCTGCTGGGCCATACCAAATAAAGTCTGGGTGCCAGTATTTTTCTAAATTAATGCTGTATAAGTCTTTACCGTCATAGCGGCCAAGCTCTGTGAGCATATCAACTACAAGTTGCTCGTTGGTTTTGCTAAGCGTTTCGTTTTTATCACCTGTTGGTACGCCATCAAGTGTGGTGGGGGGCATAACTAAACCTGGGTAACCTAAGCTTGGGCGTAATGGGTTTACGCCTACTTGGTTCATTACATCAATTAAATCTAAAAAAGTGTAAACACTAACCACTTTGTTGTTTTCTATTTGCGCCATTTCGCTGTAGCGAATAAACACACTTTTGCCACTGGCAGGAATACCCAATAAAGGCTGTGTAAATGTGCCGGTAAAATACCCTGTTGCACACACCCATTGCTCACCTTTGTAGTCGCCCTGGATAGAGATAAACGGTTTGCGCTCTATGTCAGGTAACGAATGTTTAAGTACGCCAAAGTAATCATTAATCACATTTTGCTTTGTGCTAATAGGCTCAAAAGGGTGGCTTACCTGCCATTGAACGGAGTCTGCAAGCAATGCTTGATTTGGCAATTCTGCAGCGCTGAAGTTTTCGAAAAGTTGTTCTAAAATATTCATTTATTTCACCTTACACAAAATATTCAAATAACATGAGAGAGGCAAAGCTCAGTACAAAAAAGCCAAGTAACCAGTAATTGATTGAGTCAAACTTACCCGGAATTAAGTACCAGCCGTTTTCTTTTTCTGGACGTTTTTCATTTTTAAATGCTTTTAACTGACCTTTAATGGTGTATTCGTTGTAATCCTCTTGATAGCCATCAAATGCAATACTTAACGCAATGCTAAATACAAGGCAGGTTATTGCCCCTATGGCGCAGTACCATGGCCATGCAATGTCGGTAAACAGTGCGCACACAGCAACGGTAATAAACGACACTAAGGTGCCTATTAATAAGCCTTTTTCGGTGGTGTGCTTAGAGAAAAACCCAAGGGCAAACATGCCAAGCTGAGCACCTACAAAGTACGAGCCTACTTTAGTGAGTATTTCTAAAATTGAGCCTTCGCTGTATAGGTGATACATAATGGCCGGAATAATAATGATCACCGCCCAACCTAGCGTAAATAAGCGAGTAACATTTAAATAGTGAGCGTCGTTTTTTTCAGGCGCAAAGTACTTTTTATAAAAATCGATAGTACTTATGGTTGAAAGTGAGTTAAGTGCTGAGTCGAGGCTCGACATAGACGCTGCCATTACCGCAGCGGCAATAATGCCCATTAATCCCGGTAAACCATAATCAGCTGCAAACTGTAAAATAATTAAGTTGTCGTTTTCAAAAGTGCGCCCGCCGTAGTAGCTATAAAACAGCACGCCCATAAATATAAAAAACAAGTAAATAAAGAACGCGATAAAGCCCATTAGTAAGTAGGATTTTTTAGCATCGCCAATATTTTTAGCGGCAAGGGTACGTTGTACCATCATTTGGTTAGTGCCATACACCGTAATGTGATACAGCGACATAGCCAGCACGCCAGACCACACGGTAGTTACTTGGGTAAAGTCGAGCGAGAAATTAAGTGGGTCTAATTTACCTTGGCTTTTTAGCTCGCTCAGTGTTGAGCTAAATGAACCATCCATAGAGGTGATAAGGGCATACATAATAATACCAGCCCCTATAAATAAGATGGCTGACTGAATTACATCGGTCCATATAACGGCGGTTATGCCACCTAGCATGGTATAAATAAGGGCGATTATGGTAACTAAAAATATCGCAGTTATAACATTTATATCAATAATAAAGGCCAACACTAAGGAGGTTGCATACAGCACTGCGGCTGAACCCATAGTTTGTGATATTAACCAAATAGTAGAGATAAGTAAGCGGGCCTTTTTACCAAAGCGGCGCTCTTGGTATTCGTAAATAGAGGCCACACCCGCATTGTAAAAAAACGGAAAAAACAAACACACCACCGCCACAATAACCAGTGGGTAGTTAAGGTGTATGGCAATAACCGAGAGTCCCTCTTTGTAAGACCACGCTGGCGCACCTAAAAAGGTGAGCGCACTTACATAAGTAGCAACAACCGATATACCAATAGCCCACCAAGGTGTTGTTTTTCGACCTATGTAAAAGTCGTTAGCACTACTGATCTTTTTACTAATTACAAACCCAAGTATTAGGTTGGCAATTATGTACCCGATGAGAATGCTCCAATTCAACAATCCAAAATCATTCATAATTAATCCTGTTAGATTAGGTTTTACGGGCTTGAGAGCCTATTTGTATTTTTTATTTTGAATCATCATGAATCACTTTGACTTCGAAGTCAATTCTCATTAGTATTATTTTAAAGCAATTTATAACTTACTATTCACAGGCTTTTAATTACTCTTTAAATGCAATACATTTTGTTAAAGTGTATTTAACGGCGGTTTGAAGACATTAATTTGACTGCGCAAACAATGAGGAATAATCATGGCAGATATACTTAGAGATAAACAACTAGTTCGTCAATTTCATACTGCATTAGAAAAAGCACAAGGTAATGATTTACAAGCCGTATTTAATGAGTTTATGGCCAGTGAATACAGCTTTAAAGGGGTGCATCCGTTTAATGAGCTTGAGTGTGCGAATGATGTAATTGCCCAAGTTTGGCAGCCATTATTTAGCTCGTTTAGTGCGCTGCAGCGCCGTGAGGATATTTTTATTGCAGGGCAAAGCGAAGCCGACGGTGGCCAGTGGGTGATGAGCATGGGCCATTTTATGGGCTTATTTGATAAAGACTGGCTAGGTATTGCGCCAACCCATAAGCTTGCCACTTTGCGCTATGCCGAATTTAACTGTGTTAAAGACGGAAAAATAATTCAGACCGGTTTTTTTGTCGATATTATTGGCCTTATGATGCAAGTAGGTTTAAACCCGCTGCCGCTCTCTACTGGGCAATATTTTACGTATCCTGGGCCGCGTACGCACGATGGTATTCGTTTGGGTAAAAGTAGCGATGAGCAAAGCGAAAAAACAATGGCGCTGGTAAATCAAATGATTGATAACCTAACCGCGCTTAATAAAAGTGGCGTTGATACGTGCCCGCCCGAAGTGCTTGGTAAAACCTGGGATGAAAACATGGTGTGGTATGGCCCAGCAGGCATTGGCGCAACTTACACAATTAAGCGTTATCAGCAGCAGCACATGTATCCGTTTAGAGAAGGGTTAACGGGTAAAGTATTTAACGGCCATATTTGCCGTTTTGCTGAAGATGAGTTTGCCTGCTTTTTTGGCTGGCCTAACTTAACTAACACGGCCATTGGGGGCTTTTTAGGCCTACCAGGTGCTAATACCCCAGCAGATATGCGCGTGGTGGATGTGTATCACCGCGAGGGCGATAAACTGGTAGAAAACTGGGTCATTATTGATATTCCTTATTGGTTAAAACAACAAGGTCTAGATATTTTAAAGCGCACGCAAAGTATTGCGAACCCCGGCGCATAGTCTATTTAAGTAATAAAAAAGCTCTGTTTAACAGAGCTTTTTTTGTTTATACGCCCTAGGGCGCAAAGTTTAAATAGCGCGCTTTGGTAAGCTCTTTCATGCGTGCGAATACATCTACCCCAATTTGATGGTAGACATCAAGAATATCTATCAGCACCCAGTTTTCGCGAATTAAGTTATTCTCGGCGCGCCAAAAGTCGAGACTACGCATGGTTATTTGCTGATTTGCAGGCGCAATACCTAACCAACCATCATTACTAATTGTCATGCTCATACCCGGCCACGCGGTAAAGCCAACATAGTTTTCATCGGCAAATAAATAGCCTTTACTTGCATCACCTACTCGGTTTGGGAGGGCATTTAAAAACGGAATTTGATGCCAGTTTCTAAACCCTTTTATACCTCGTGCAGTGCCTATGGTACTTGGCCCATACCAGCTACAGTGCGGGTGCCAAAATTGCTCAAGCTTCATGGCCTCTATACCGCCTTTGGCATAAAAGCCAAGGTGCTCACACATGTCGCCCACCAGTTTTAAGCTTTGTGCTGCGTGCTCTTCATTGTATGCGTTTGTGATTAATCCATCTTGCGTTGCAGGGCCTGGTACATGCCACTCTTTACCTAAGCTCACCGAAAGCGGCCATACTTTAGCTTGCATCATTACTTCGGGAATATCCCAAATAGCTTGTACTTCTACCACTTTGTTATTTTTAATACGGTAAAATTCATGAAAACGCATGCTAACTTGGTGCCCAGTAGGGGGGATATCAAGCCATGGCTTTTCAAACGAACCGGTATAATAACCGCAACAACCTACCCAGTCTGAGTCGTTAATTGAGCTACCTGCCATAACTATTGTATCGCGGCGCTCTAAGCCTACAAATGCCTCGCTAAGCGGTAAATAAACTTGCTCAATAAGTGCATTAGGGTTGGCAAGTGTTTCAAACGGGTAACACAGCTGAATGAGCGCGTCATCGCTAAACACGGTATTAATTTGTGTATGCAAGGCGTTTATATCAAAGTTATACAGAGCCTGTCTAAAGTCGTGTATTAACGCTTTATTTTTATTATGAATGTTCATTGTTTTGGGCTCCTGTTGCTGTTTCAAATTGCTCTCGCAATTGCTTAGCGCCACTTAATAAAAAGCTGTGATCTGAGCCTAATAAATAAAAGCTCACGCCTAATGATTGCCAATGGCTCAGCTCGCTCAAATTACCTACAAACATGCCACAGCATTTATTATATTTAGCCGCTGCCTTGGCTATTTTAGTGACTGCCTCAAGTACAATAGGGGCACTTGGGTTGGTTTCGCCAAGGGAAATAGTTAAATCCATACGGCCTATAAAAATGCAGTCTATTTCATCTATTTGGCACAGTTGCTCGATATTATCCAGTGCATCGGCATCTTCTATTTGCGCAATAATACAGGTTGATGACTTATTGCTTGCTAGGTTATCGGTTAAGGCATGGGTTGTGTAACCAGCAAAGCGGCTTGAACCGGCATAGCCTCGGCCGTTATTACCATAAAAGCAGTTTTTAATAATTGCTTTTGCTTGTTCGGGGGTTTTTATATGCGGCAGCACAAGGCCATCTGCGCCTATATCTAAGCTACTTAATAAAGTGGCGTGGTCTGTATTACTAACACGTATAAGCGTGGGCATATTTTTAGTACGTGCTGCCATTATGCAGCTATCTAAATCGCCTCTATCAAAGGGCGCATGCTCTGCATCAAGGCACAGAACATCAAGGTTAGTGTGAGCCAATACTTCTGTATTATGATATTGCGTGCTTTTAATAAAAGTACCTAGCAGTAGCTGTTTTGCATTTAACTTTTGCTTTAAATTCATGATAAAGACTCCAACCAGTCTAATAAAATTGCGTTTACCGTATTACTTCGTTCAAGCGGGGCAAAGTGAGCGCAATGACCAAGCAGTACAAGGTCACTATTAGGCGCTGCTTCATGCATACTTTGCTGAACACTTGCCGGGCATAATGGGTCATGCTCGCCCCCAATAATGAGTAGTTTTTTTGTACTTTGCTTTATTACGCTTAACGTATCTTCGCGGGTGGCAAGTGCACTCAGCTGGGCGTTAAAGGCGTTAATACCCAGATCGTTTGCCATGCTAAGTACGGTCTCTTCATGGGCTTTATTTGGTTGGTAAAAGTAGTGCGGCAAAAAGTCACGTTTAAGCAGCGCTTCTAAACTGCTGCTTTTGGCGTGTTCAATTTGTTTGAGCCTAATTGCAGGGCGCTCAGGTTTATCGGCTAAATAATTGCTCGACATTAAACACAAGGAGGTAACTAGCTCAGGGTTTGATTTTAACAGGGCAAGCGCAACAATTCCGCCCATGGAAAAACCTATAAATGGGCCCGGCTCTTGTGCAACTTTTTTGCAAAGTTCCACCATTTGCAAAATGCTAGATTGCTCGGTGAAGGGTATTACACACGGTGTATAACCTGCATTTTGCAGTGCGTTAATTTGCGCTGCAAACATGCGGTCATTACATAGCGTACCAGGTAAAATATAAACAGGATTTTTGGCCACAAAAATTCCTTAATTTAACGTTTTTTAATAGAGTTCCCTTCAATTAATGAACCAGTAAATACCCGAACTTCTGCAGCCGCTTGAGGGTTTTCAATGCGCTCCATTAAAATATCAACAGCGGCTTTAGTAAGCTGTTTCATTGGCTGTTGTATTGTGGTTATTTGATAGTTGTACCACGAAGAGGCATTAATACCATCAAATCCTACAACCGACATGTCGTCGGGCACTTTAATGCAAAAGTTTTCTTTTAGTTCATCAATTACGCCAATTGCCATAGCGTCATTACTGCATATTATGGCATCGGGCTTGGGGTGTTTTTTTAACCATTTTTTAAGTGCGTCGCGTGCCGATTTATACCCATAATCACCATAAATAACCGGCGTGTCTTTAACGCCTAGGGTTTGTAAATAATTTTCGGCTATTTCTCTGCGCTCGTTTGCAACATCTGAGTCGGTAGGGCCGGAGATAATTAAATACGATTTATGGTTAGCTTCGTGTAATAAATCAATTAACTGTTTAATGCCTTTGTCGTGATTACAGCAAACGGTGTTTGCATTCGACTCAGGCACATGACGGTTATAAAGCACAATAGGCGTACTGTGTTTAGCAAATAAGTTTAAGCTTTTACTATCAAAGTGAGCAGCTAGGGCAATTACACCATCAACCTGAAAGGTCCATATGTTTTCGAGTAATTCATCTAGCTCTTCTGCGTTATCAAGTGTAAAGAGCAGCACACGTTTATTGTGCAGTGCCAGCTCTCTGTTTAGCTCAGAAAGCACCTCTGGGTAATTCAGGTTTGCTTGCGATGACAATATAACCGCAACCATACCCGATTGTTTGGTGATCAACATACGGGCAATAGCATTCGGGCGATAGCCCATTTCATTGGCCGTTGCGATTACTTTCTCACGGGTTTTTTTAGACACACTAAAACCAGGTCTAAAAACACGTGATACCGCCGATTGCGATACGCCCGCTACACGGGCAACATCGTATGAGGTGACTCTTTTTTGCTTCAAGATTTACTTCCTATATCGTCTTACACGAATGTCTGCTTGTTCTTTGTGGCCTGCGAACCCTTCTGCAGCACATAATCGTGAACAATACTCACCAACAACCACCGAGGCTTGCTCTGTTACTTGCTGAAAAGTACATGTTTTTATGAATTTTCCTACCCATAGTCCGCCAGTATAGCGCGCAGCTTTACCTGTGGGTAGTGTATGATTTGTACCAATACATTTATCACCATACGAAACATTAGTTTGCGGACCTAAAAATAAAGCGCCAAAGTTTTGCATGTTCTCTTTAAAGTAATCGGTATTGCTGGTCATCACTTGCACGTGTTCAAACGCTAAGTCGTTAGCAACTTGAAGCATTTCTTCGTAGGTGTCACATACAATTACTTCACCGTGATCTTCCCATGCTACGCCTGCAATATCGGCAGTGGGTAAAATAGTAAGCTGCCTTTGCACCTCAGCTATTGTATCTTTAGCTAGTTGCTCTGAGTTGGTGAGTAAAATAGCCGGTGAAGTAGGGCCGTGCTCTGCTTGGCCGAGTAAATCTGCCGCACATAGCTCGCCATCTACACTGTCATCGGCAATAACGAGGGTTTCGGTAGGCCCTGCAAATAAATCAATACCGACACGGCCAAATAGCTGACGTTTTGCTTCGGCCACAAACGCGTTACCTGGTCCAACTATCATATCTACCGGCGCAATAGTTTGTGTACCAATTGCCATTGCAGCTACTGCTTGCACGCCGCCTAAACAATAAATTTCATCAGCACCGGCCATATCCATCGCGACTACAATTTCAGGTGATGGCTTGCCATTAAACGGCGGAGCCATGGCTATAACGCGTTTAACACCCGCTACTTTAGCGGTTAATACGCTCATGTGCGCAGAGGCTAATAGCGGGTATTTACCACCTGGCACATAACAGCCTACGCTATCCATAGCGATATGTTTATGACCAAGGGTTACGCCCGGAAGAGTTTCTACCTCTACGTCTTTCATTGAGTCACGTTGTATTTGTGCAAAATTACGCACTTGGCTTTGCGCCCACTTAATATCGTTAATTAATTGCTCATCAAGTTGTGTATAGCAGGCTTTAATTTCGTCTTCTGAAAGTTTGAAAGACTCCGGAGTCCAGTTGTCAAACTTTTCAGAGTACTCACGAATGGCTGCGTCACCTTCGGTTTCAACATGCGCTAAAATATTCTCTACAATATCTATTACTGATTGATTTTGTTTTTGTTTTGAGTCAATTGGTTGACCCTTTTTTAAATGCTTTATCATTGCTAGTGTCCTTAGTGAGTCGTTGTTATATACACATTTGATGAGACGTATTGGTTAAATAATGTCTTGCATCTAACTGCACTCTAATTAATAATGACTTCGAATGCAATATAGAATTTAGGTGAACAAATGGGATTTGATAAAACGCTTTTAGTGGGTAAAACCATTTTAGTGACAGGTGCAGGCAAAGGTATTGGTAAAGCATGCGTAGAAAAATGCGTAGATGCAGGGGCTCAAGTTATTGCAGTAGCACGTACCCTCAGTGATTTACAAACATTACAGAAATACGCGCCTGAGCAAATAGAAATTTGGCCGCTAGATATAAATAGCGATGCTTTTTTTGAGCGTTTAAAGGCGCTAAAAACACTTGATGGGCTGTTAAATAACGCTGGTATAAATCGGGTTGCGCCAATGCTTGAGCAAACAGATGAAAATATTGATGACGTAATTGCGATGAATATTCGCAGCGTTTACAAAATTAGCCAAGCGGCACTGCCAGCGCTAATAAATTCTGGCGCTGGGGCGGTGGTTAATATGTCGTCGCAAATGGGGTTTGTTGGTTCACCTAAACGTACTTTGTATTGCATGAGCAAACATGCGGTAGAGGGGTTGAGCAAAGCAATGGCGGTTGAACTTGCCGATAAAAATGTGCGTGTGAACACCGTAGCCCCCACCTTTGTAGAAACCCCAATGACCAAACCCATGCTAGAAGATGCGACGTTTAAGCAGTTTGTTTACGACATGATCCCACTGAAAAAAATTGCCCAAACCGATGATATTGCCAATGCTTGTGTGTTTTTACTAAGCGGCCTTTCAGCAATGATCACCGGAACAAGTATTAAAATTGATGGCGGTTGGACCGCACAGTAACCAATTTAGGAGAGAGTAATGAGTGTATTTGCAGATAGGTTAGTACGATACGACGATTTAATTGCGTGTAAAAATGCCTTTATTGATACACGCTCGCCGGGGAGCGATCAAAAAGAAAATTTTACAATTATTGGCCCAGGCGTTGCCGAAAACCCAAATCAACATGTGCATATTTCTATTCCTCATGGGTTTAATATTGGTGGTGCGCGCCAACCTGCAGGGTGTTTAAATTCGCAGCATAGCCATTTAACTGAAGAAATTTTTGTAGTACACAGTGGTACGTGGGCTTTTTACACTGGTGTTGACGGTAAAGATGCCAAGGTAATTTTAAATGAAGGCGATATTATTTCGATCCCGATGGATATATTTAGAGGGTTTGAAAATGTTGGCGACGGCGTAGGCTATTTATATGCGGTACTTGGAAGTGATAACCCTGGTAGAGTACTTTGGGCTCCGCAAGTATTTGACATGGCAAAAGAATACGGACTAATTTTGCTAGAAAATGGCAGCTTAGTAGATACCACGTTAAATGAAACCATTCCCGACGGCGTAAAGCCAATGGCAGTCACCAGCCAAGAGCAAATAGCGCAGCACAGAGTAATAACCGATGAAGAGCTGGCACAAACAGTGGTTAAAGCCAGCAACTTTAATTGGAATAAACGCTCGTACCTTAGCCAGTTTGGTGGCGTATATGAAGCGCCATTAGTCGGTAATTTAAACGCCAAAACATGTATTCAAACACAGCTAAACTGGCCTCATGGCTTTAATATTTCTGCGTTAAAGTTACAACCTGATGCACAGATTGCGCCTCATATTCGTTTTGAAGAAGAGGTTATATTTGTTCATCAAGGAAGCGTAACAATCGACTTAGGTGATGAAGTATTAACGCTTAACCAAGGTGATACTTTTTCAGTGCCTATTGAGCAAGTAAGAGCCTATAACAATAATAGCCAAACCGACTGTGTGCTTTATATAACGCGCCGCCACGACGCGCCAAAAGACCCACAATTTATTTAAACTTTAATGCTATATAAAATTTAAGGCACTTAGCTTGTTTTAGCTAAGTGCTTTTTTCGTGGTAAAAAACCAGTAACCAACATAGTACCCACAATAACAAATAATGCGCCGAGTAACGTATTTGGCCCTATTTGCTCATCTAAAATTAAATGCCCCCAAAAAATGCCAAATAGCGGAATTAAAAACGTGACCGTTAAAGCTGAGGTTGGGCCTATATCGTCAATAAGTTTAAAAAATAAAATATAAGCAAGTGCGGTACACACCACGCCAAGTGCTAATACGCCAAGCATAACGTTGGTACTAGGTACTTCGCGTATTGGCATAAAAAGTATAAGGGGCAGTACTATAAAACTGGCTGCCCACATAGAGCCGTGTGCGTTATCGAACGGGGCAAGCTTTGGGGCATTTTTTGTATAATGGGATGCAATGGCATAACACAGGGAGGCGCTTAGCGCTGCTGCAATAGCAATAAGTGACTGACTATTTAATACAAAATGATTTTGCCCAACTAAAATTGCCACGCCTATTAAACCCAACAGCAAACCTAACACCATGCTTTTAGTCGGTTTGGTTTTGCTCCAAATAATGCCCACCACCGCGCCCCATATGGGCGTTGTAGAATTTAAAATAGATAAGGTAGAGGCGCTAATCGTTTGCGCGGCATAAGCAAACAGTAAAAAGGGTAGGGCGGAGTTAAGTGCGCCAATTATAAAAAAGTGCTTTGTTTGCGCAGTAAACGCCAAGCGGCGTTTTAAGTACAGCGCCACAATAAAGAGGGTGAGTGCGGCAAAGCCAACTCTAAACTCTATTAACACCGCTGGGCCTAAGCTGTTTGCTGCCATTCGCATAAATAAAAATGACGCGCCCCAAATTGCAGCCAGAAAAAATAACCGAAGTAAACTTGCTAAGCTCATGATAGTATTTTAATTATACAAATTAATTTACAGAGTAACAGGCTTTGCATTAACTGTAAGCCAGATTCGGTACTCGCATATAAAAATAATAAAAAAAGGAATAGTCATGAGGCGATATTTACTGATCACAGCAATTATGGGAGTGGGTTTATTAAGTGGTTGTGGGTCTACGCCTATTAATTTATACGATGACATAACCATGAAAAAACATGAGTACAATGGCATAAAAGCGTATAAAAAAGGAGATTATAAACAAGCCTTTATGTACCTAAAAGACCCTGCAGCACTTGGGTATAAAAGCGCGCAATACACATTGTCGTTTATGTTTTTAAAAGGGCAGTACTTAACACAATCCACTAACATGGGTATGGGGTGGCTAGGCGTTGCAAAAGAGGCTGGAGTTGAAAGTTGGCAGGCGCAATACAATACCTTTTATAACGCAGCCACTTCGGCGCAACAGCTTAAAATAGACGAAACCGTTGCGTTGTACATAAGCCAATATGGCAGTAAAGCACAAAAAATGACGTGCCGTCGCTCAACAACCCCAAGACGCACGTTTGGCGAGATTAAAATTGATTGTAACAAACACGAGGGCACTGTGACTAAATACGAAGTGCAAACAAAAGAGTAATGCTAAGCGGTGGCTTGTTTTTGTTCAAAGTCACTTTTTACAATTTCGAGCGCTTTTAATACATCCTCTGGAGCAACCTCGTGCTGCTCCAAAAGCATAATTAAATCTACTGCCAGTTTTACATGTGTAGGGGCGTTATCAAGTGGGCTGGTCATCTAAATCTTTCTTTTTTGAAATTTGGCTAATAGCAACGTCTATAGCGGTTTGTACGCGCTCTTCCATGTGAATACGTTCACTTTGTGGTAAATAAAAGGCCATATCTACATCGTATCTAATATAACGTGGCGGCAATTGATTAAGTACCGTGCAACAAAAATCGGCCATTACATCTTCACTGTAAACTTTATCTAGTTTACGTTTAATGATTTCTTCAACCACAATTTTTTCGTAAAAGTTATGTATGTCGTCGTGCAGTCGCATCGTGCTAGCGCCTTTTATAGAGTCCGTTTATTTGAGTGTATACTAAGCACTAAAATAAATCGATAGCAGCTTTAAATAGTTGTTTATGAACATTAATTAACGCATTTAAATTACGCTGATAACCGCCACCTAAAGCGCACATAAGTGGGATGTTATGGGCTTTGCAGTAGTTAACAATAAAATAATCGCGCGCATAAACCCCTTCAAGCGATACGTTAAATAACCCTAGCTCGTCTTTTTCGTAAATATCAGCCCCTGCGTTATATAAAATAATGTCGGGGTTATGAATACGCACGCAAAATTCGAGGGCTTGTTTTAACGTTATTAAGTACTCGGTATCTGATGTGTTGGCAGGTAGGGCGAAGTCGTAATCGGAGTGTTGCTTTAAGCGCGGAAAATTTTGCTCGCAATGGATAGAGCAAGTAATTATAGCGTTATTATGTTGCGTAATTTGTGCCGTGCCATCGCCTTGGTGTACATCACAATCAAATATTAATACGGTATCGGCTTGGTCTGTATTGATTAAATGCGCCCCAGCCACAGCCAAATCGTTAAAAATACAAAAGCCACTGCCGTAATCGCTATATGCATGATGATAGCCACCACTTAAATTAGCGCAAAAACCATATTTTAGTGCGTATTCGCTGCCTTGAATACTGGCCCCAACTGAAAGTAGCGTACGCTCTACTAATTCGCGTGAATACGGGAAACCCATTTTTTTAATTGCTTTATTACTGAGCGTGGCGTTTAAAAAATCATTTATGTAATCTTGGCTATGGCACAGTGCAAGCTGCTCGGGCGTTGCTTTGGTTGGTGTATTAAACTGTGTAGTCCCAAAGCCTAAGCGTTCTATTTCTGCTTTTAGCATTTGGTATTTTTGAATAGGAAAACGGTGGCGCTCAGGAAGCGTTAAAACACTGTAAAGCGGGTGGTAAAAAAGCTGCATTAGCGTAATTGTTGTTTTTCGACTTGTTGAATTTTATCTTCGGTGGCCGAAATAGCTTTACGGCAGCGGCCTAAACGCGCATGCGTGGTTAAAATTTCCATATTAAGTTTTTGTGCTTGCGCTGGGCTGGCTTTTTCCATTTGTAGTTTACGCTCTTCAATCATTAACACTAAGCGTCGTTCAAACTCATGGTTTTGTTTAAGCTCGTCGTATAGCTCGTGCGACGATTGCATTATTTTTTTTACGGCTTGCTTATAAACTGTATTTTTTGGCCTAGGTTTGTACTGGCTTTTGTTTTCTTTTGCCCAGATGGGGGTCGATTTAATAACACTAAATACAGCTTGTACTTGATTACCTATGCGCTCGAGTGCATAAGCATAAGCATGGCGATGATCACTGGGTGGTAAGCTGGTAATTTCGTCTTCAATTTCTGTTACGTAGTCAGTTAGGTTCATGCTTTTAGTACTAAATACGCCGCGGTCAAATAAACTAGGCTGCGCCTGCATATAGCGGTTTTTAGAAAACAATTTAGCTTTATCAAATTGCTCAGCTTGTTGTTTAAGCGTAGCAACTTGTTGGCGTAATTTATCTAACGCGTGGGTTTGCATTTACAAATAAGCCTCGTAAATCAGTTTTAATGCTAGCAGTATAACCATAGTGTTAAAAACAGGGCGAATAAACTTACCGCCAAAGCGAATGGCTGAGTGAGCACCAATCCAAGCACCTAACATAATAAAAAAGCCCATGATAAGGCCTAATAAAAAGTTTACATGACCAAGTGCCACAAAGGTAATAAGCGATATAAAGTTAGATACAAAGTTCATTGAACGGGCTAAACCACAGTTAAGCAGTAAGCTCATTTTATAAAATAAACTATTAGATGCGGTCCAAAAAGTACCGGCGCCTGGGCCTGCTACGCCATCAAAAAAACCTAACGCTAAGCCCTGTAACCACTGCTTTAGTTTAAGTATTGGTGTTACTTTTGGTAAATCATCGCCCTGTGTGGTGCTTAAACTACCAAACAAGCTATAACAGGCCACCATAATAATAATGATAGGCAAAAGCTTATTTAAAAATTCAATACTTAAGTGATCGACTATTAACGTACCAATCACAGCGCCTATGGCTGTAGCAAAAATGGAATTTGCCCAAAATTTAGGACTAAATAGATTTTTTTTATAATACGTGTAGCTGGCCGTTAATGAGCCAAAGCTTGCCGCAAGCTTGTTGGTGCCAAGCGTTACATGCGGTGGCAAGCCAGCGGTGAGTAGTGCAGGGACTGTTAATAAGCCACCGCCGCCGGCAATTGCATCAATAAAGCCAGCAGCAAGGGCCGCGGCACATAAAACTGCCAGTGTTGTGGGATCTAAAGCAAGTTCAAACATTAATAATCTATTTGTCTTTTAAAAGGTGGTAAGGTGTCGAGCATGGCTTTGCCGTAGCGCTTGGTAACTAAGCGTCTATCGAGAATGGTTATACGGCCTTCATCGCTCTCTTTTCGCAGCAGTCTACCACAGCTTTGTACCAATTTCTTTGCTGCATCGGGCACCGTTATAGACAAAAATGGATTACCGCCTTTACTTTGTACAAATTCGGCTTGGGCTTCTTCTATTGGTGATGTAGGTACTGCAAACGGTATTTTTGTAATTATTAAGTTTTCTAAATATTTACCTGGTAAATCAAGCCCTTCTGAGAGGCTTTGCGTACCAAATAAAATACTACCTTTACCGCTATCAATATTTTGGGTGTGTTTTTTTAATAATGCCTCGCGCGACATTTCGCCTTGCACTAATAAGTTAAAACCTTTTGTTCTAAGAAACTTAGCCACATGGTCCATTTGCCAGTACGAGGCAAACAATACCAAATTAGCTTTTTTTGTATTTAAGTACTCAGGCAAAGTTTGCGCTATATGGTCACTAAATGCTTTGTCGGTTGGCTCAATTTTACTTACCGGGATACGCAAGGTTGCTTGTTTAGGGTAATCAAACGGAGAGGGCACTTTAATAAATTTAACGCCTTCTTCTTTTGCTAATCCGCTTTCATAGGCAAAGTGGTCAAACGAACCGAGAGCACTTAAAGTCGCCGAGCATAGTACCGCCCCTGCGCATTCATTCCATAGCTTGTCTTTTAAGTAGTAGCCAACTTCGATAGGGCAATCACTTAATAGGTGATCGTGATGGTTTTTATATTCTAAACGTTTGATCCACCTTGCGTGAGGTGTGCCTTCGCCTTTATTTGCATAGCTATACCACAGCTTATTCAATTGCTCTAAGCGGTTTATATAGTGCCCGCTTTCGGCTAAGACAGGGTCTGCAACGTAGGGTTTTATATCGCCATCGCTTACATCTTGAGTGAGGGTATCGTGCATTTTATTTAAACAACGCAGTGCATCTAGTGTGGCGTCACTTATATCTTTAGCTTTGTTGTGCAATGATTTTGGTATTTCGCCATGCTCAAAACGATATGTATCGTCTTTTGAGTATTCAAAGTCGGCGTTATCGAGAATATCACGCACCACTTTTAAGTCTTTATTAGCATCGTTAATGCTATCGCACAATTTGAAATTTTGACCAATGGCCTTTTGACCCACTAATACCTTAGACATTTTGCCACTAAATTTAGTGAGCTTATCGAGCCAATCAATGGTGCCTTTAATAGTGGCCGCTGCCGATGAAAAGTCGCGGGTAATATGCGCTAGGTGGTGCGCTTCATCTATGACATAAATGGTGTTATCGGGTTCGGGTAAAATTTTACCGCCCCCTAAATCCAAATCTGCCAGTAGCAGTGAATGGTTAATAACAAGCACATCCATTTGCATAAGCTGATTACGCGCAAGCTGAAACGGGCAGGTTTGATGGGCTTTCATTTGGCGCTGGCAAGCGTGTTTATCGCATGCGATTAAGTTCCACACTCTATCGGGTATGGTGTCGGCCCAGCTATCCCTGTCGCCTTGCCATTTTTTATTTACATAGGCATCGTAAAGGCCTTTTAAGCATTTAGTTTCCATATCACTTAGCGGCGAGGTAAGTGTGGGCATAAACTCCATTTGGGTTTGGCTATCGCCATTAACAGCGTTATGTAATTTATGGGCACATATATAGCGTTGCCTACCTTTTACTAGGTCAAACTTAAAATCGAGCCCTGAGTGTTTTTTAAAAAAAGGCAGCTCTTTTGCTATTAATTGCTCTTGCAGGGCCACGGTAGCAGTAGAAATAACCAGCTTCTTTTTTTGAGCAAGGGCAAGCGGTAACGCGCCTAAACAATAAGCAAGCGATTTACCAGTTCCTGTGCCAGCCTCAATAACACATATTCGCTGCTTTTTATGGTATTCGCCAGCCAGTGTTTTTGCTATTTCGGCAACAAGGTAGTTTTGGCTACTGCGTGGGCGGTAATCAGTAAGGTTACTAGCCACATGCTGGTGTACTTGCCTAATTGTTTTTTTTAGTTGGTCAGAAAGCATGGGGAGATAAACCTAAAATATGTATATAATTACAGTGTATGGATTTTAGAGTTATAACCGTGTAACTACAAGCAAGGATGAAATTAATTTAGTAAATTAATGCGGCGATTTTTTAAGTTTATAAATTACTCCCTATTATGGCCTGTTTATATTTTGAGGTTGAACAATTTTCAATCCTTAACGTTCATGGCCTTAAAGTAGAAAAACAAAATATAAGTAAGGTTTATTGATAGTGTATTTAACATCTGGTTTTGTACTTTCTGCACAAGCGCACGATAGCGCTCAGGGTTTACAATATGAAATTTGGTTTGCTACCGATAATGGACCAATAAAGACAATTTCTGAGAATGAAACCGCACTATTTTTTATAAAAAACTCAGATACAAAAGCAGCTCAAGCCATTTTATCTGCCGAATCACTAAACTTTTTAATTAAACCTCTTTCACTTAAAAATTTTCAGCAGCAAGATATGTGTGGCTGTTACTTTTACTCACTCAAACACTTTTATAGCGCGAGCAAAGCGTTAAAAAGTCGCGGTATTACACTTTATGAAGATGATATAAGGCCCATTGAGCGTTATTTAATGGAGCGCTTTATTAAAGGCGGGGCGTGGATCACGGGTAAACGAGTGGATCATGCACATTACACTGAAATTTTAGATGCTAAATTAAAAACCAACGCTGACTATACGCCTGTGCTTTCTAAGTTGTCACTTGATATAGAGTGCAATGAAAGTGGGGTGTTGTTTTCTATTGGCTTGGTAGGCTGTGGTTTAGATTGCGTAATCATGATTGGAGAGCCTGAGCATCACGACCCAGTGATTGGTTATACTATTATATGGTGCGCAGACGAGGTTGCACTATTACAGCAACTTGTAACACATATTAAGCAGTGCGACCCAGATATTATTATTGGGTGGAATGTTATTGAGTTTGATTTTGCAGTTATTTATGAGCGCTCTGTGGCACTTGGGGTAAAACTATTACTAGGAAGAGGAAACCTTCCTTTATATGTTCGAAAAGGCCATTTTACACGGGTTTCTATTCCCGGGCGCTGTGTAATTGATGGCATTGATACTCTAAAAAATGCCACTTATAGTTTTGAAACTTTTTCACTTGCTAATGTAGCTAAAGAAATTTTAGGCGAGTCTAAATTAATTGAAGCTAGCAACAGCTTACAAGAAATTATTCGTCAATTTAATGAAGATAAACTCGCGCTCGCTAACTACAATCGCCAAGACTGCATACTCGTGAATAAAATATTCGATAAGCTAAAACTTCTCGATTTTGCTGTTATTCGCACACAATTAACAGGCCTTGAGCTGGAAAAACGCGGCGGCTCAGTGGCGGCTTTTGTAAACATGTATTTGCCTTTATTACATCGCAGCGGTTATGTAGCACCTAATATGGGCGACCATGGGCTGACGTTCGAAAGCCCAGGTGGTTATGTTATGGAGTCGGTACCGGGGCTGTATAAAAATGTCATAGTGCTTGATTTTAAAAGCCTGTATCCCAGTATTATGCAAACCTTTTATATAGACCCGCTTGGACTAATAGAAGGGATTGAAAACCCTGAAAACAGTATTGAAGGTTTTAATAACGCATTATTTTCAAGAGAGCAGCACCATTTACCAGCGCTTATAAAAAGCCTAGCGCTACAGCGCCAGCGGGCAAAAGATAATCACGATTTAATGCTATCCCAAGCGATTAAAATAATAATGAACAGTTTATATGGTGTATTAGGCTCACAAGGCTGTCGTTTTTATGACCCTCGACTCTCAAGCTCTATTACTTTGCGTGGTCATGAGATAATGCTGCAAACTAAAAAGTGGATTGAAGAGCAAGGTTATAGTGTTATTTACGGAGATACAGATTCGACCTTTGTAAAACTAACGGATGATTTAAGTGTTGAGGCCTGTAATAAAATAGGTAAACAGTTAGCTAAACACATAAACACATTGTGGCAGCAAAACATACACGCTAAACATAATTTAACTAGCCATTTAGAAATAGAGTTTGAATCGCTTTACAGCCCATTCTTTTTACCCACCATAAGAGGTAAAAGCGTGGGGTCTAAAAAACGCTATGTGGGGCAGTTAATAAAGCCGGATGAATCAAAATTGGTTTTTAAAGGCTTAGAAACCGTAAGAAGTGACTGGACTAGACTGGCTCAACAGTTTCAATTTGATTTATTTACCCTCCTTTTTGATCAACCAGAGCAAATAAATGACCTTGTACACGATTACATTAGTAAACTTTTACGTGGCGAATTTGATCATTTGCTGGTTTTTAAAAAACGTTTAGGTCAAAACTTAACCGACTATCAAAAAAATATCCCTCCACATGTGCAAGCAGTAAAAAAGTTTCAGAAACAAAATAGTGAATTTACGCTAAAAAGAGGTGAATTTGTTACATTTGTTTACACAACCCACGGTGTTGAGCTGTATCAAGGGCTGCATAGCTACGACTACCCATTGTATATAGACAAACAAATTGTACCTTTATTAGAAATGGTTACGCAATTTGTTAACGTTAACGTAAACAGTTTCGAGCTAAAACAGTTCGAACTATTCTAACTTGTACCTATTAATGCAATTTTTGATTACATAATCTACGCTTTAGCTTTATTTTTGTACAGTTATTCCTCATCTAAGCTAAAAAACAATAAAAAACCCTTTTTTAATTAATATTTGGTTAACAGTAGTTGGCTTTTAGATATTTTTTGTTTAGTATTTGGTTTAGTCGCTGTTAACAAACTGTGACAACAAAAAATAATTAAATAATAGTCGCTTCTAACAAGTGGTGACCCAGGGAGAATCAAATGTTAAATAATAAAGTTTCAAAGGCAGTTCGCTTAGCGATTGCATTTGGTGCAGTATCAACAGCTGCATTTTCGTCAAGTTCATTTGCTGCAGAAGAAGAGTCTGCAGAGAAAGTAGAACGCATCCAAGTAACTGGTTCACGTATCAAACGTACAGATTTAGAGGGTGCTTCTCCGGTAGTATCTATTACTTCTGCTGATATCAAGCTAGAAGGTGACTACACAGTTGCAGATGCACTACGTTCTAGTTCATTAAACTCATTCGGTTCGTTCTCAGAGCGTTCTGGTAGCTCAGCACAATCTCAAGCAACTATCAATTTACGTGGTGCTGGCTCACGTCGTACTTTAGTACTTTTAAATGGCCGCCGTTTCCCAGGTTCACCAACACTAGGTGGTGCTTCTGCTAACCTTAATGCTATTCCAATGGCTGCTGTTGAACGTATCGATATCATGACTGAAGGTGCATCTTCTATTTATGGTTCTGATGCAATGGCAGGTGTTGTTAACGTAATTATGAAAGAGAACTTTGAAGGTTTAACTTTCAACATTGGCGCGGGTCACCGTGACCAAGATGAAGGCACTACTTCAACTGAATTTTCTGTAGTTGGTGGTGTTTCAAACGATAAAGGTAACATTACATTCTCTTTCGATCACCAATCTCGTAAAGGTATTTCAGATGCTGACCGTGACTACACTAAAGCTCAGCTTGGTGATTTAGACGGTGATGGCGACATTGAAGCTTACACTGCAGATACTGTAGGTTGGTCATACTTTGGCGCTACTGTACTTTCACCTGATTTTTCTACAGCGTCAGCTTCACTTTTATGTGATGATTTAATCTCTGAATACGGTGAAGATACTTTCCGCCGCGTTGATGCAAACGAAGATTGGGGCCCAGGTTCTGAGTACTGTATGTATGCATTCGCTAATGTATCTTACAACACAGCATCAATTGACCGTAACACATTATATGTTAGTGCTAACTACGAGCTAACAGACGACATAGAGTTCTTTGCTCAAACAATGTTTGTACAAAACTCTTCATTTGGTCGTTACGCTCCACCGGCTGCAGCATGGGAAAACATGGCAGCTGATAACCCGCATAACCCATACGGTGAAGACGGTGCATATGGTTTATTCCGTTGGGTAGGTATTGGTACACGTGATGGTAACGTAGATGATTACAACCAAGATTTAACAGCTGGTTTACGTGGTGACTTAGATTGGAACAACGCTTCTTGGGAAGTTTACTACCACCACAATAAAGCAGATAACAAATCTGTAGGTGAGTACTACCTTTCTTACAGTGGTTTAGCATACAACGAAGCTAACGATATCGATTTAGGCTCTGATGAAGGCATTGCCAACATGAAGTCGACTACGTTACAAAACTCAGGCTCTACTTTTGACCAATACTTTGCTGGTTTAGGTTTTGACTTATTTGAACTACCAGGTGGTGCTGTTGCTCACTATGTAGGTGTTGAATATTTTGAACAAACTTACGAAGATATTTACGATGGTCAATCTGAAGCTGGCTTAATCGGTGGCTCTGCTGGTAACTCTTCAATGGGTGACCGTGATGTGACAGCTGTTTTCTTCGAATCAGTACTACCAGTTTCTGATACAGTAGAAGTGAACTTAAAAGCTCGTTACGATGATTACTCTGACTTTGGTGACAACGTTGCTCCAGCAGTATCTGCTCGCTGGCAGGTTGCTGATAACGTAGTGATTCGTGGTTCTTACTCTGAGTCGTTCCGTGCACCAGGCCTTGATTTACTTAATGCAGCACGTACATTCTCTGCTGAATCTGCAATCGATTATAATAACGGTTCTACTACATCACGTCAGTACAACACATACTATACTCAGAACTCAGAGCTTGAGGCAGAGACTTCAGATTACATCAACTTAGGTGTGGCATGGGATGTAAACGATAACTTAAGCTTTAAGTTAGATTACTTCCAACTTTCTATTGATAATGTTATTCAGTCTAAATCTCTACAAGGCTTATTATCTGATGAGGCTGCTGGCCTAATCACTGCAGTAGGTGTTGATACAGATACGTCTGATGAAACTTTCTACCTTAAGCGCTCTGCTTCAGGTACGCTAATCGAAGCAGGTACTTCTTACTTTAACGGTGCTGGTTTTGAAATTGAAGGTTTTGATTTCACTATTAATGCAAACGTAGAGACTGATTTTGGTGACTTCCGCTTTAACAATGTTAATAGTGTAACACTTTCATACGATTCTGAAGTAGGTGGTGTTGTACAAGACACTGCTGGTTGGTCTGGCCAACCTGATCTTAAGTCAGTAGCAACAATTTCTTGGTCACTTGATGATCATACAGTATCTTGGAACTCTACTTACACAGCAAGCACGTCTGAAACTGAAGTTGATGAAGATGGCGATGGTTTCTACGAGCAATCAGGTGATTTAGACAGCTGGTTAATCCATAACTTAACTTACAGCTACAATGCAGGTCCTTACGGCGCTGTAACATTTACTGTAAGTAACTTAACTGACGAAGACCCAGTTCTTTCTTCAGCTGGTACATGGGATAACCAAGACCTTTACAACAACTTTGGTCGTGATTACCGTGTAAACTACTCAATTAGCTTCTAATATTAATTAGAAACAGGTTGATATATAGGGCTGAATTTATTCAGCCCTTTTTTTATGGGGATTTTTTATGGAAAATTATTGGAGTGAGTATTGGTCTCAAGGGTATTTAACTTCATTTGGGCAGGATATTAAGAAAAACTATACAGGCAAGCTCAAGCAGAGCTGGACAAGTTTTGCTACTGAGCTTAGTCCACAGTGTAAAATACTAGACATAGGCACAGGCAATGGTGCACTGATACAGCTTATACACGATAGTAGTAAAGATCAGCTGAGCTTTATTGGTATTGATAAAGCAACAGTGGCAAAGAGCGTTACAGGCGTGCCCGACTCTAGTATTTTATCAGATGTAAGTGCAGAGTCCTTACCTTTTGAAAATAATGAATTTGATGCGATAGTGGCTCAATTTGCAATTGAATACAGTGAGCTTTCGAAGAGCATTTCTGAATTATTTAGAGTATTAAAACCGGGTGGGTTATATCAAATTGTTTGCCACGAAATAGATTCAGATATAGTTAAACCAAATGTGCTTATATTGGAGTCTGCTGTACGTGTACGTAGTGACTTGTTAACTCCTTTAAAGCAGCTAATTGATGAGCTGAAAAAAGATGATAATGCTCAGGTTAATAGCTTGATAAAAACAATAAATAACCTTATCCAGCTTGAAAGACAAGTACACCCTCACGCAGTTAATGGAACACGGTATCCCGACTTTTTTCAGTTTATTTTGAATAATAGAAAAATTGATTTAGAAAGCGCTTATCAATTATTTACTCAAGAGCTCGAAGGGCTGATCTTTAGGTTAAGTGACTTAAAGCAAGCGGCGTTAAACTCTCAGGATATTAGCCAGTTGTTATTGTTAGGCGATAAAACATTTAAAGAGGCTTTAGTTGACTCTAATAATGAATATATCGGAACGCTTTACAAAGGACGCAAATAGCTAGCCCCATTACTAAAATTTGTTCTGTTCTGCACATTAATAATCTAGCAGCTTTGATGGTATTCCAAAGGCCATACGAGCTGCAGCTCCCGATTCCTTTACTTTTTGGCGACTTGTTAAACATTGTTCTTGGTCACCTTGTCATTTATAAATTTTAAATTACCTTGTTAACACCTTTATAAATGTAAATAAGTAGAAGTATTTTACGTTTTATTTTCAAAAATGCATTGTTCCGTTTATTGGTATATTCATACTTTATTTTTTGTCCCCTTTATCGAAATAAACTAATATTAATTATATTTAAATTGATGTGAATTATTGGTTTTTAATGTGTTGACTATGTTTATATATTGATACTAACATTCACAAAAGAAGCGGTACTTTCACTTCTTAAGCTATTTATTTAATGGCTAAAACAATAAATATATAAATAAAATTATTTCAGGGAGAATCCAATGTTAAATAACCAAGTTTCAAAAGCGGTGCGCTTAGCGATTGCTTTTGGTACGGCATCTACAGCTGTATTTTCAGCAAATTCAATTGCTGCTGAAGAGGGAGTTGAAAAGGTAGAGCGTATAGAGGTTACCGGTTCACGAATTAAACGTGCAGATCTTGAAAGCGCTTCACCAGTGAGCATTATTACTACTGAAGATATGAAAGTTCAGGGTATTTCAAATATTTCCGATGCGTTACAAAACCTTACCGCTCAGTCGGGCGGATTAACTGCTGCTGTAAATAATGGCGGTAATGGTAATGCAACTGTTAACTTAAGAGGTATGGGTTCATCACGTACATTGGTACTTGTCAATGGACGCCGTATGATTGCCTCAGGTACTGGTGCATCTTCTACCGTGGATCTTAATGCCATTCCTTTTAGCGCTGTAAAACGCATAGAGGTTTTAAAAGACGGTGCATCAGCTGTTTACGGCTCTGATGCTCTTGCTGGTGTGGTTAATATTATCATGCGCGATGACTTTGAAGGCTTTGAGCTAGATGCCAGCTATGCAGAGACAGGTGAAGGTGACGGTGAAGAAGCTAGCTTAAGCAGCACCTTTGGTGTGAGCAGTGATAAAGGTAATGTTGTTGTAAACGTTGGTTTTTACGACCGTGGTACTGTACGTGCTAGCGACCGAGATTATTCAGCATGTCCATACGCAGAAAGTGGCGGTGAGCGTTTTTGTGCCGGTTCTGGTAACTCTTTAGGTATGAATGCAATCTTAGATGATGGTAGAAGAGTTCAGTTTGAGCCTGGCGGTAACGGTTCATCAACTGATACTGGCTATCACACATATGTGGGTAGTGGCGAAGGCAACGATACCTATAACTACTCTTCTGCTTCATACTTATCTACGCCTGCAACTCGTTATAATGTGAGCGTGTTAGGTAATTATGAATTAGCAGATAACTTAAACTTTTTTGCAGAAGCGTACTACACAAACCGTACCTCAACGCAGCAAATGGCACCAGCACCTATCAACTACACATACAGTGTTGATGGTCGTAGTTGGGTATTAAGTCAAAATCCAGAAGTTTACCCATTCTCAGGCTTGTATGATTTTGCAACTCCTGGCGACAATGTAGACATGTTACCACTGCGTCGTATGTCAGAAATGGGTGGCCGTGTATTTGAGCAAGAAGTAAATACAGCACAATTTACGACTGGTTTAGAGGGCTTTATCGCTGATCAATACGCTTGGAATGTGTTCTATACATATGGTCGAAATAGCGCTATTGACCGTTCTAAAAACTACATCAACGTAGACAAAATGATAGCGTCAGTAAATGAAAACTGTGAAGGTGTCTCGGTTACAGGTTCGCCTAGTGATTACACGGTTACAGGCAACGATGCATCTGCTCCATGTATTAACTACTTCGGTGAAGGCGCGCTTTCACAGTCAGATGCCGATTACTTGCGTTACACCGATCAGGGTACTTCAGGTACAGAAATGCACCACTTAGGCGCTTCAATTTCGGGTGATTTATTTGAAATGCCTTCTGGTGTTGTTGGCTTTGCATTTGGTCTAGAGCACCGTGAAGAATCAGCATTTAATCAACCAGATGCATTCTCTTCATCAGGTATCGGTTCAGGTAATGCCGTACAGCCAACTTCTGGTGGCTATAAAGTTGACGAAGCATATGTAGAGCTTGTTGTTCCACTATTGAATGATTTACCACTGGTTCAGTCTTTAGATTTAGAAGCTGCGCTTCGCTACTTTGACTACGATACGTTTGGATCAGATACTACTTATAAGTTAGGTCTAACTTGGCGTATGACAGATGAAGTTATGCTTCGCTCTGTATTATCAACAGCATTTCGCGCACCAAGTGTAAGTGAGCTTTACGGTGGTCAGTCAGATAGCTTCACCAATTATACAGACCCTTGTACTGGTTTTGGTGGTGCTGGCTTTGATTCTAGATACCAAACAGCCTGTGCTTCTGATGCAGCAGCCGGCCTAATTCCTTCAGATGGTACGTTTGCACAAAACAGTGGTCAACTTCGTGCGGTTGTTGGCGGTAACCCAGACCTAGGTCCTGAAACTGCTGATACATTTACAGTTGGTCTTGTTGTTGAGCCAATTGAAGGGCTAAGCTTTACTGTTGATTACTACGATATTGAAGTAGATAACGTAATAAGCTCTGTTGGTATTACGACTAAGCTAGATAAATGTTATAGCGCGGGTGAAGAAGGTGGACAAGGTGGTTCTTTTGCACTTTGTGAAGGTGTTGTACGTGATGCAACGGGTAACTTTGATGGTACTCCATCACTTGATCAAAACCTTTCTACTTGGAACCTATCGGGCGTAGATTTCAACGCTCAATATAGCTTTGACGCTGCTGGCTTAGCGTGGAGAGCTGATTGGGAAGCTTCTTACATCTCTAAATGGGAAGTACAAGAGTTTGCTGGTGAGCCTATTCAAGATTACGTAGGTGTTGCATCAAGTGGTTCTGGCTCAATTCCTGAGTGGAAACATAATGTAAGCTTACGTGCAGCCGGTGATGATTGGACTGTTTCATACAAAGTGATGTATGTAGATTCGCTTGTTACAGAATCAGTTGCATTATTTGATGGAGACCCTGCGGATTACTATTCACCAGAAGCTGACTCGTTTGTATCACATACACTAAGTGGTACTTACCAACTTAACGAGCATGTTTCGTTACGTGGTGGTATAGATAACCTAACAGATGAAGAGCCTCCATATTACAGCGATTATGATGATGCCAATACAGATACTACGTTGTATAAGTACATCGGTCGTAACTTCTTTGTAGGTACAACTATTTCATTCTAAGCATAAGCTTTAATGCTAAGGCCGGTATATTATCGGCCTTTTTATTATTTAAGAGAACATATGCAAAGCCAAGGCATGTCATTTCAAGATGTAAGCAACTTAATCCTTAAGGAAATTAATAATAATAATTTCCTTAAGGCATTAAAAATTGCTAATTCGATTAAAAGTAATGAATCGAGTATTGTAGCGCACCTTCATCACTTAAAATCTATAGCATACCAAAAGAAAAAAGATTATATATTATGTTTAGCCGAGATTGAAAAAGGTATTAAACTAAGTCCACGTCATTTTCATTTAAATGTAAATAAAGCAAAATTATATAACTTGTTGGGTGAACCTGATAAGTCAATAAAACAATATTTAAATGTATTGGCTATATATAGTGACGATATAGAAACACTTTATAATATCTCTGTTTTGTACTTTAAAAAGAATGAATTTACTAAAGCAAAAGAATACATTGATAAAGCATTTACACTATCCCCTCAAAATGCAGTTATTCTCAGTGCAAAAATAAAAACAGACTTAAAGCTTGAGAAGTTTACTGAGGTCGATAGGCTCACAGATGATTATATTCGCAATTTTGGTGCTGATGCTAGTATTCTCAATAGTAAAGGGTTGGCTTTAAAAGCTTTATGCTTTTGGGATAAAGCAATTATAACTTTTGAGCAAAGCTTAAAATTAAGCCCTGGTTTAGTTGAAGCTAAAAAAAATATGGCCAGCTGCTATCACTTAGCCGGTAAGTTTAAAAAAGCCAAAGCAATATATACAGAACTAACAACTATCAACCCGCTAGATTTAGACAGTCATCATTGGCTAAACCAAATGCTATGGGAAACTGCAGACTCTGGTTTTTTATCCTCATATAACCATGCTTTAAAAATAACTGGAAAAAATACTGCACTGGAAGCTGAGCTTGCACAAAAGCTTTATACATCGGGTAAGCAAACTGAGGCTTACAAAATAGCAAAGCAAATACTCTCTCAAAGCAATTGCCCACAAAAAGCGTTTTCTATAGTGGGTGATTACGAACGTGAAAACAGCTTATTTGATGAATCTTTAAAGACCCATTTAGCTGCCAGTAATAGGTTTAAGAATAATCACGCGTACATAGAATTAGCCAAAAGCTATATTGCGATAGATAAACCAGAACACGCATTGAACATTATAAATAAGTTATTAAATCAAGTCGAATATAACCAAGAGTACTTGTGTATTAAAAATACAGCATTGAGATTACTAAAAAGCGAGCTGTACTCATATTACTGCAATTATGATTTATTTGTTATGCAGGAGAAAATAGCAACACCTTCTGGCTTTGCTTCTATAGATGATTTTTTAACTGAGCTTAAAGGTACGTTAAAACAGTATCATTATTATCAAAACCATCCTTTAGAGCAATCTTTAGTGAATGGTTCTCAAACCGCAGAAAAGTTATTTGATTATCAACTGCCGATACTAAAAATACTAAAGCAGGAGCTATACGAGTTAACGTCATGCTTTTTATCAAGGCTTCCAAAAGATAATCAACACCCTTTTTTAAAAAGAAATGTTGGTGATTTTAAAGTAACTGATTCATGGTCGGTAATTCTGAAAGATAAAGGTTTTCATAAAAATCATTATCACAGCCACGGTTGGATGAGTTCACCATTTTATGTATCTATACCCACGCTGATATCTGAATCAACCAACCAAGAAGGGTGGTTAAAGCTAGGTGAGCCAGGATTTAATATGCACACTAAGCTTTTACCTGAGACAACATTAAAACCAGAGGAAGGCAAACTTATTCAATTTCCATCCTATTTTTGGCATGGGACTAATACCCTAAATAGTGAAATGGAACGAGTAACAATTGCTTATGACATACTCCCTCAACACACTTAAATTAAGGATAAACAATGAAACATCTTTGTACCGTATTATTAGTAATTTTAGCTTCAGGTTGCACTAGTGCAGCAGCACTTAAAGCCAGTGAAAGCGATGGCAAAATATGTAAACTCGAAAAAACCACAGGTAGCAACATTGCAACAAGAGTGTGTAGAACACCTGAACAAATTGCTTACCAAGAAAAATTAAGCCAAGAGGCAATGAGAGAGATGACCCGTGGTAGTGTAAAAATTGATAAATAGACTTTAACTTTATAAGTTTATTAACCTCTATTAAAAAATTAATAGAGGTTAAATATTTTTTATTTGATATTAAAGTCCATTACTATACTTATTCTATGCTGATTTCTCATGCTAAAGTATTTGCTTTTATACCTTTTGCTATGGAGTAAAATTGCTCATGGTAAAAATATATTGTTGGGTTTATACTTGCTTTGAAACTAAAAAGTTAACTCCAACAAGCAAGAGAGATATAAATGAAAGAAGTTCGATCTTTTATTAAAACAGCATCATTAACTGAGCTAGAAAAAGCACAACAATTAATCACTGATGCGATTGCAAAATATACTGAGCAGCTACAAGCTAAACAGGAAGTGTTGGATCTTTTAAAAGAAAAAGGACTTACGTTAGAAGATTTACAAGACGGTACTGCAGATAAACGTACTAAAGTAAAAGCTAAGTATCGTATTGAAGTAGATGGCGAAGTGATTGAATGGACCGGTCGTGGTCGTCGCCCTAAAGCGTTTGAAGGTGTTGATTTACAAAAGCACCTAGCTTAATAAAGTAACAGAGAAGCCACGGCTTCTCTTTTTAATGGCGTATAATTTAATAACTAAACTTAGGCTTACGCTTTGTAGGCGAGATTTAATTGGCCAAAACTTACCTTAAACTCCCCGCAGTCGCTTAGTATTTGTTAAACTGCATTTCTGGTTATTCTATTTACTATTTTCATGAGCTATAAATTAAGGCCGTATCAGCAAGAGGCCGTAGAGCGCACTGTTTTACATTTTCGAAAAACAAATGATCCTGCCGTGATTGTACTGCCTACCGGTGCGGGTAAAAGCCTTGTAATTGCAGAGCTTGCGCGAATTGCTAAGCAAAAAATTTTGGTGCTTGCACATGTTAAAGAGTTGGTAGAACAAAACGCACAAAAATATAAAAGTTTTGGTTTAGAAGCGAGTATATTTTCAGCAGGGTTAAAAGAAAAATCACTCAGCCACCAAGTTACCTTTGCCAGTGTTCAGTCTTTATCGCGTAATTTAAATAAATTAAATGAGCATTATTCTTTGCTTATTATTGATGAGTGCCACAGAGTAAATGGTGATAAAAAAAGCCAATATGGAAAGGTTATAAATGCGCTCAAAGAATATAATCCTCAGTTAAAAGTATTGGGTTTAACAGCCACACCTTATAGATTAGGAATGGGGTGGATATACCATCATCATTACCATGGTTTTGTAAAAGGTAATAAAGAAAGTCCATTTAAAAACTGTATATTTGAATTACCGCTCAGGTATATGATCAAACATAATTACTTAACGCCGCCAAATGAAGTGGACGCGGCAATTAGTCATTATGATTTTTCGTCCTTGGCTACTAATGCGTTTGGTCAATATACGACTGATGACATGAATGCGCTTTTAAAAAATAGTGAGCGCGCAACGCAAGCTATACTGAAGCAGGTAATACAATACAGTGAAACCCGCCAAGGCGTGATGATATTTGCGGCAACGGTGATGCACGCGCAAGAAATTTTAACTTATTTACCCGCAGAGCAAAGTGCCCTTATAACTGGCGATACCCCAAATGCAGAACGCGATAAATTAATAAATCAATTTAAACAAAAAAACATAAAATACCTCGTTAATATTTCTGTTTTAACTACCGGATTTGATGCGCCGCATGTCGATTTTATCGCTATTTTACGCCCCACCGAATCGGTTAGCTTATACCAGCAAATTGTTGGCCGTGGGCTTAGGCTAAATGAAGGAAAAACAGACTGCTTAGTTATAGATTACGCAGGCAACGGCTTTGATTTATTTCACCCTGAGGTGGGCGATAAAAAAGGTGATAGCGATAATGAGCCCGTTCAAGTGCTTTGCCCTGGGTGTGGGTTTGCAAATATTTTTTGGGGAAAAACCGATGCTGATGGCAAAGTAGTTGAGCATTTTGGCAGGCGCTGCCAAGGTTTATTAGAAGATGACGAAGGCCATAAAGAGCAATGCGATTATCGGTTTAGGTTTAAAGAGTGCGAACAATGCGGCGCTCAAAACGATATAGCAGCTCGTAAATGCCATGATTGCGGCGCAGTAATGGCCGACCCCGACGACAAGCTACGTAACGCCCTTAATTTAAAAGATGCGTTAGTACTGCGCTGTAGTGGGTTATCAGTGGTAAAACTTAAAGATGATTTAATTAAAATAACCTACTTTGATGAAGATGGTGCAAGTTGCGATGAGGTATATAACCTTGCCAGTAAAGGCGGGCAGTATATTTTTAATAAACAGTTTGGTAAACGCCTAGGGCAGGGGCAAGCGCCTGTCGAATTTAAAAGTGCTGAGCAGGTTATTAAGGCACAGTTTGATTTAGTGCATCCCGATTTTGTTATCGCGCGTAAAAGTAAAAAGTATGGCTGGAAGGTATCTGATAAATTATTTGATTACACTGGCAGCTTTAGAAAAGCTAATCAGTTAAGCGGCTAAGCTTAACTGATTTTTGTTAAGCGGCGTCTTCGTCCATTAAACCCCAGCCATCGCCATAGCCATTGTAACTATTAGCAATACTTTCAAGGTATTGCTCTGCTTGACCAAGCAATGTGTGCTCTGGCACCATTTGTACATGAGTAATCACTTCCCACACGCCAGTGTCTTTACACTTTTCAACGTTTGCGCTTTGTACTAATGCATCAGAGATTATTTCTTTGGCAAATTTTTCTGCATCAGCTTGTTGTTCAAATAAAATGAAAAAATCGATTTGGTGCATTTTGCTTAAATCAACGCCAGCAGCGGCTATTTCGGCTAAAAGTTGGCCGTTATCATCATCAGGGAATTGCATTAAAAACTCATTTAAAATTAATTTTGTATTCGTAGCCACTATTGTAACCAAAATATTGCTTTAAAGCGTATTAATTTTAACTTTATAGGCTTTTAAAGGGGAGTGAAATTTGGTGCAAGATTACCATTAAGTTAATGTGTTGCTCATTATGGCTATGGTAGTATGCAACTCATTGGTGGTTAAATTTTAAAGAATAAAAAGTAAGGATATTTACTTGTTCAAACAGTTATTACGTTTTGTGTTTTTTTTAGCTTTTTTTATAAGCACTCAAGCCAGCGCTGAGCAAAGGGTAATTGAAGATTACGAAATTAAAGGGATTAGTGGCGAGTTAGAAAGTAACGTTGAGCTCTATTTAAAACAACTGGTTGGCGAAAAACCCACCAGAACCTTGCGCCGTTATGCTAAAAAGCAAGTGCAAAGCAGTATTAAAGCGCTGGGGTATTACAACCCAACAGTAGACATTGAGTTTGATAAAGACGATAAAGAGCTTATCGTTAAAGTAGAGCGCGGCCCTGCAACGCGCATAGAAGCTATTAATATAACGCTTAATGGTGAGGGTAAAAACGACTCGCAATTACAAAACGTTGTTAAAAATTTAAATTTAACCCAGGGCGATATTCTTAATCATGGCAGGTACGACTCAGCTCATAAAAAAATAGAGTCAATGCTATTAGAGCTAGGCTATTTTGATGCCAAATGGCCAGCCCGAAAGCTTGCTGTATCAGTACAAAAAAACAGTGCTGTTATTACATTTAATATAGATACCGGCGTGCGCTACACGTATGGCAATATAATCATTGCCAGCGAAACCCCCGCAGAAAAATACATTCGTTCACTTGCACCTTTTACCCAAGGGCAAGCTTATAAAGCCACACAAATTGCCGATTATAACCTTGAGCTCTCAAGCACACCGTATTTTGCAAGCGTGCGTATTTATGCCGATATACCAGCAAGAGCCAACGGACAAGTGCCTATAAATATTGATGTGCTACACAAACCTGCTAATAGCTACGAAGTAGGCGGTGGCTTTAATACCGAGCTGGGCCCGAAAGTGCGTTTTAAATGGAGTAAACCCTGGATCACAGAAGACGGGCATTATCTGGAAAGCAATTTAAATATAGCTGAGAAACAGCAAGATATTTCTATGGCGTACACCATTCCGGTAGATGACCCTAACGACGATTTATGGCGTTTATCAGTGGGTTACAAGTTAGAAGATGAACTTGCCGATGACATATACAGTGAAATACTGACCGGCCAACTGCAGCGCCAATGGTTAACTGAAGATAAATGGGTACGCACGGCCTTTTTACGTCGAGACCAAGAAACATACCGCATTGGTGATGAACCAGAAGAAAGCACCGAAATGTTTATGCCCGGTATTAGCTATGCCCGTAAAAAGTCAAAAGGAGGCACAACGCCTTATTGGGGTGAGCAGTGGCTAATTTCGGCTGAGTTTGGTTTAGATGATGTACTTTCAACCACAAACTTAGTGCGGGTGCAGCTGCAGCATGCGTGGCTGCGAACCTATTTAGATAAACACTTAGTTTTTTTAAAAGCAAACGTGGGCGCCATGCTGGTCGATAATATTGAAAACGTACCTTACTCGCTGCGCTTTTATGCTGGTGGTGACCAAAGTGTACGTGGTTTTGCTTATCAGTCTATTTCTCCTGAAGATGAAGACGGTGATTTAATCGGTGGTAAATACTTATTAACCAGTACTATTGAATACAATTACCAATTTGCACAAAATTGGCGAGCAGCTTTATTTGTTGATGGCGGTACCGCCACAAATGACTTTTCGGACGACTTTGAAGTGGGCGCAGGCTTTGGCTTTCGTTATTTAACACCCATTGGCCCTGTGAAAGTAGACCATGCATGGGGGCTTACTAAAGAAAGTAAAAGCACACGTTTAAGCATTACCATAGGGCCAGAAATTTAATGTCAGTATTTAAAAAAATATCCGCCGCCGTCATCGGCGTTTTAATCACGCTTGCCGTTATTATATTTTGTTTGTTATTTACTGCGCCCGGTAATCAATTTATTGCTTATAGTGCCAATAAAATGGTGGACGGCTTACATATTGAGATTAAAAAAGGGCGCTTTTTATATAACAACCCGTTTAATGTGAGCTTTAAAAACCACAGTACAGATTTTAAAGCGCAGCAGCTTAAAATAGATTTATTTTGGTGGCAGTGCGATGGCCTATGTATTGAAAATGCAAGTGCGCGGTCAATCAAACTTGCCCTTGGCAATACACCTGAAGCCACACAACAGAGCAACCAAGAGCCATTAGCTAAAATTACGTTTCCCTTTAATATTGCCGTTAAAAATGTAGCAATAAACGAATTTGTATTAAATCATTCCAGTGCTGATGTAACCGTAAATAACTTTACCCTTGCAGCGAAAGCTGAAGATGCAACCTTAGCACTAAAAAGCCTAACTATTAGTGATGTATTGGTAAAGCTTAAAGAGCAACCCGCCTCATCTAATCAAGCAACGGCTAATCAAGGCCAGGCGCTAACAGCGCTGCCTGCGTTACCAGATATAGAATTTACATCGCCCCTTAATTTACGGGTAGAGCAGTTTGACGTTAAAAAGGTAGATATTGAGCAAGGTGAGCAAACTCACACAATCGAAAATATAGCGCTTGTATTAAATGTAGAAGATGAAAAAGTTAACTTACAAACGCTTAGCGCGCAGTACCAACAATGGCAACTAAATACAGAATTAACTAGTGAGCTTGCAGGTAACTTACCATTAAACGCTAAAGTAGCGCTAAACAGCGACTTGCACCAAGCGAATTTAGCGTTAAGTGGTGATCTATCTGATTTAAATATAAATTTACACACGACTGGTCAGTACCCATTAAATTTAACGGCAACGGCTAATTTAAAACAAAAAAATTATCCGTTTGAACTTACTGGTAAAGTTGAGCAATGGTTGATTGACGCTCAAAGTAACGAGCTAAAAGTAAATAATGTTGATTTATCAGCCTCGGGTAATGCGGATGATTACACGCTAAGTTTAAAAGCGCATAGTCAATTAGGTGCCTATCCAGCGGTAGTATTAAACACGCAATTAAACGGCTCGCTTAGCCAAGCGCAGCTAAGTACCTTAAGCTTAAAAGCAAACGACAGTAGTGCAATATTTAAAGGTAATGTTAATTGGCAAAAGGGCATACAAGCCGATTTCACCGGTTCGTTAAATAGCTTAAAAGCGCAATACTTAACAGATGCGCTTACAAGTAATATTTCTGGCCAGCTAGAAGGGCGCTTTAATAGCGAAGGGCAAAACTGGCACTTGCAAATGGATAATACACAACTTGCAGGTACACTGAACCAAACACCGCTTGAATTTGCCTCAAACTTTACACTGAATAATACGCTAAAGGCCAACATAGACAGCCTGTATTTAAGTAGCGGTGCCAATAAATTAACCTTGAGCGGGCAAGTTGACGACACTTGGCAGGTTGACGGAAAAGTAACACTGACAGGAAATGAGCAAACTAATCTGCCATTTGTTGCAAACGGTAAGGCCGATTTAAAAGTTAGAGGACCCCGTTTAACCCCTGCCGTTGATTTATCGTTATTACTCGATAACTTTATGTATAACGACATAAACGTTAATAAACTCGCCCTTAAAGGTCAGCTCGATACAGCCGCAGATTGGCAAACCGATGTGAGCTTAAACGTAGGCTCAGCAATGGTTGCTGATCAGGTAATTAATAGTGTTGAGCTAACTGCCACTGGCGATAAAACCGACCATCAGCTGGTGGCCGCCATAGATGCAGAGCAAGGCGCTGCTGAGCTTGAAGTAACCGGTAAGCTCAATAATAACGTATGGAATGGCTCGCTCAGTAACATAACGCTAAGTGACAAAAAGCTCAGCTTTAGTAATAGTAAAAAAATTGCGGTGATGTTTAATACCCAAACCAGCGATTTTGATGTGAGTGCACATTGCTGGCGCTCAAACAAAAGTGAGCTATGTATTAACACCCTAGCGCAAACTAAAAACTTGGGTCAATTTAATGCTACGTTGAGCAATTTAGCGCTTGAAGAGCTTAAACACTTTTTACCAGATAACATGCGTACGCGTGGAGATATAAGCGGCGACTTTGCTGCAAATTGGAACGAGGGAGCATTAAAAACACTTCGCGCTAATTTAAATGCGCACGACCTTGTTGCTGTTCTTACCTCAGAGGAAGACCGGTTTAGATTACCCATCGAAACGCTAAAAGTCAGTGCCTACACTGATTCTCAAACGGGTAAGCTAGAGGCCGATTTACGCTCAAGTGTGCTAGGTAAAATAGCCACCGAAATTAATATTGATGATATTCAAAATCAGCAAACATTAAACGGTCACCTTAATATAGATAAAATATTGCTATCAGACTTACATCCATTTCTCGAAACCCTTGAGCAATTAAAAGGCGATATAACAGGAAACGTGGCAGTAGCCGGCACTTTGCAAGACCCTCTATTAAATGGTGAACTAAATGTCAGTGATATTAATTTAGAAGGTGAGCAATTGCCGGTGGTATTGCAAAAATCTAACGTAAACATTTTATTTGATAAAACCACCGCCACAATTAAAGGTAATTTAAACGACACCCAAGGCGGTAAAATCAACCTAACCGGCGACGTAGATTGGCAAGGCGCCCAGCCTGAGGTAAATGTAAGCGTTAACGGCGAGCAGTTTTTTGTACGTGCGCAGCAAGGCGTTACGTTTAAAGTATCGCCTGATTTAACCATTGGACTTGCAAATAATGCATTAAAGCTGTCTGGCGAAGTGATTGTGCCTTATGGCAGGGTAATGATTGAAGAGCTGCCAGAGGGCGCCGTTCAAGTGAGCGACGATGAGATTATTGTTGATCAACAAACTGAAACGGCAGAAAACGTGCCGTTTGATTACGATGTAAATTTAAAAGTGATTGTTAAAAACAATGTAAAAATAGAATCGTTTGGTCTTGAGTCGAAAATAGCGGGCGATTTAGCCATCAAAATGAGCCAGGGCGCCCCTATAATTGCCACCGGCGAGCTAAATTTAATCGATGGTACGTATTTAGCTTTTGGCCAAGATTTAATTATTAGTACTGGGCAAATTGGCTTTAGTGGCTCGATTGAGCAACCATTTTTAAATATTAAAGCCATACGTAATCCAGACACCACAGCAAACGATGTTGTGGCTGGTGTTACGCTTACTGGTAACGTTGAGCAACCTACCTTAAAAGTATTTTCTGAGCCGGCAATGGATCAAGCACAAGCGCTGGCCTATTTACTCAATGGGCAGCCGCTAGGCGAGGGCGACAGTTCAAGCGATGCCATGCTTACTCAGTTATTGCTTTCACAAGGGGTGAGCCGCAGTGAAGGCGTTGTATCTAAAGTTGGCGAAACCATTGGTTTATCTGATGTAAGCTTAAGTTCAACGGGCTCTGGCGATAACACTAAGCTTGAAATATCGGGCTATGTAGCGCCTAGCTTACAAGTTAAATACAGCGTAGGGGTATTTGACTCGCTCAGCGAGGTCGCTATTCGCTATCAGCTGCTTTCGCAGTTTTATGTAGAGATCACCAGTGGTTTAAATCAAAATGTTGATTTACTCTATAAGTTTGATTGGGACTAAATAGGCAGTATAAGGGTTATATGAAAGGACTATATTTAGCAGCACTAATAACAGGATTAACTGGGTGCGCCCAATACACAGAGCAACACGCGGGCACTCAACAAACCCCAACCCGTAGCGCAAGCGAGGTAATAAAGCACGCTAAAGCTCACGAATGGCGAAATGTAGACAGGCATAATGTTTTAAAAATTACGCTGCCTACAGGGGCGGCTTATGTTGAGCTTAACCCACAGCTTGCAGCTAAACATACTGCGCACATAAAACAACTTGCACGAGAAGGCTTTTATAAAAATACCCGTGTTTATCGTTTTGTTGAAGGGTTTGTAGCACAAGGTGGCGACAGCTCAGGCAATAAAGCAATTAAAACGGCTAATAAAACTGTGCCTGCAGAGTTTTACCATAGCACCGCACAGCCGCTTAAAATTACAGAGCTACAAGGCGATGGGTACGCGCCTGTAACGGGGTTTTTAAACGGTTTTGCTGTCGCACAAAACGCCTCTAATACACAGACTTGGCAGGTACATTGCCACGGTGTGTTTGCCATGGCGCGTGGCAATGAGATAAACAGTGCAAGTACTGAATTTTTTGTCACCATTGGCCAAGGTCCGCGCTACCTTGATAAAAATATTACCGTATTTGGAAGAGTGCTTGAAGGTATGGAGCACTTTAATCGTTTACAGCGTAAGCCTGTTCCTAATACGCCATTTAACCCAATTACAAACATTGAGGTATTAGCCGATATTAAGCGTGATAAAAGCACCTTTAATGTTATGAAAACAGACTCGCAATCATTTAGAGAATTGATTGAGGCGCGAAAAAATCGTACCGAACCTTGGTTTGTATACGCCCATAATTATATTGATGTGTGCGCAATGCCTATTCCGACTAAGCGCATTGACTAGCTTATAACGGGTATAAAAAAGGAGCTTAAGCTCCTTTTTTATGGTGATATTTAAGTCGATTGGTATTACTGGCGATTAATTTTTACCGCAAAAGGCGTATCGTTATAGTGCGTTGAACGATACGGATTTATATCCAGCCCACCGCGGCGTGTATAACGCGCATAGACTTCAAGCTCTTTAATGTTTAGCTGCGTGGTTAAATCACTATAAATACGCTCTACACATTGCTCATGAAACTCATTGTGGGTTCTAAATGAAATTAAATAACGCAAGAGTGCCTCATGGCATATTTGCTCACCACTGTAACGAATAATTATACTGGCCCAATCTGGCTGCGAGGTAATTAAGCAGTTAGATTTAAGCAAATGGCTATGCAGGGTCTCAGTAACCAGGGTGTCACTTTTTGATTTAAGTGAGTAGGCGTCAATATCGTAGTTATCTATTTCAATATCTAAATCGTCAATACATTGCCCTGGTAATGGCGTGCAAGGTAAGCAGTTATAGTCATCAGGTGCGTATAACGTTACCGCTACATCGCTATTTACCGCATTTGATAAGTCTTCAATTAAATGCTGTTTTACCACCTCAATACTTTCAAAGCGGGTTTGATTAAAGCTATTCAAGTAAAGTTTAAACGACTTAGACTCAATAATATGGCTGCTTTGGCACGCAAAAGTAAACAGCGCCACGGCAACCTGCGGTTTACCTTTAGCGTTTAACCACGAAAGCTCATAACCTGTCCAAATATCTTGGCCTTTAAAGGGTAACTCGGCTTCGTCAATATTTAAAGCATCACGATTTAACTTGCGGGCAATAGGAAAAAGCAAGCTAGGCGAATATACATCTACGTATTCAGTAGATTGTCCTAACACACTACCTTTAAGGTCTGGAGAATTGCTGTAATCTGTCATGTTTGCTCTTAAATAGTTACAATAGGGACATTATATCTAATTTAAATGAGTTTCGCAGTATGTCTGTTGCAATGCAAATGGCCCAACTTCACACGCAATTTTGTGAAAAAACCGTTAAAAACACCGCTAAATATCCGCTTATGGCACACGATGAACAATGGCCTAGCCCTTGCGAGTTTGGCGAGGTAGACGCACAAGGCAATATTCAATGGAAAAGTGCTTTGCAAACCCCCGCAGGTTCGTTATCAGATTTAGCTAACGCGCTTGAGCTGAGCTTCCCAGCAGGGGTTGATGGGTTTTATGGGCACATGTATGGCGGTAGCATTTTAGCCAGCATAGATGGTCATCGTGTGGAGTTATTACAAGCTTGGAATAAAGATGATTTTGACCTGCTGCAACAAAATATTACCGGTCATGTATTAATGAAACGAAAATTAAAACAGCCAGAAACCCTATTCATTGGTTTAACTGAGCAAGATGACTTACTGGTTACCGTGCAGGTAAATACCGGTGAGGTATGTTTAGAGTACGTAGGTAAAAAGCCGCATCATGTACTTGCACCCAATATAGAATCTTTTTTAAAAGCGCTTGAGGTTTAGATTAATTAAACCAATGTGCAGTAATCGTTAATTATTGTGCAGGATAAGCCCTTTGCAAGACGCGTTAAAGGTTGCTTAGTTATTACAGAAAAAAGTAACGATATTGTAGCTTTACTCGCCGCTTTTACTTAATTTAATTGAGCATTAAAAAATCAGCTTAGTGCAATGCATTAAGCTGATTTTGTATAAGGTGTGTAACTTTATTTTACAAAGTGCAGGCTTTTAGTTACTGAAAATCCCACGAAACATTAGATACCAACCCACACGGCTCACACCTAAAATCAAATAACCCAAACCACGGCTCTGGCAATTTCCACTCACTATTGCAGCTAGGGCATTTACGCTCAAGTTCTGAGGCTTTATCTACACCGCCTACACGGTATAAATAATAATAAACCGGTTTTTGAGTTAAAAAGCGAATACGTTTAGCAATGTCTTTACCGCGGCGATATAAGTCGCTTTGTGTGCTTGATATTTCTTCAAGCGCTGGAAATTCGCACCGAGTAGCGCCGTTAATTTGTATTTGATCGCAGGCTTGCCAATCTTCTTGCCATTTTATGAGTGTTTTATAATCCCCATTAGCAATGGCCGGAATAGTAAACAATGGCACAGGTAAAAAGTCATCACCACAATACAGTGGGCTACAGGTATGCACATAGGTTGTGTATAAAATATAGCTTGAAGGCGATTTACAGGTATCGGCACCGTTTGAGTGAATGTCTTGGCCAATAACTTTTATTTTAGGAGCAAGTAAACCTGCACTGTGCAGCTTCTCAATACTGTGTTTTACAAAAGGGCTATTATTTAATGGGTGCATGGCGTCTTCGGTTGGGCACATTACACGGGTAATAAAATAGCCATCTTTTAGTACAGTTGGGAATTCTTCCCCCATAATTTGGCCATTAAAACGCAGTGCATTAACTAATCGGTTAATGGCTTGCTCGGCGTGCTCTAGGGTGGTGTCTTGGTAGCAGTCAAACGTTAAATCAACAACGAACATTTATAGTCTCAAATTATTTTTGCTCTAACAGGGCTAGCAACCTATCGAGTTTTTTCTCAATGCGATCGAGTTGAGATGTTTTAGGCTCAACGATGCTCTGCTCAGGGTTTTTCATTAAATTATGAATTGAATCAGGATTATTTTTATATTGGCTTACTGCGGCAATAATAACCGGCATAGGCACAGGTTGTGCTAAACGGCTTTTAGTTAGGGCAACAGTAGGGGTTTTGCCTTCATCAAGAAGGACTTTAATTGCATCAAATACAACTGCATTCATTAGATTTGTAACTCTTTAATATATAAGCGCAGCAAGTGTTTGCTGCGCGGGTGCTATAGTAGCAACAATACCAAGGCGCATAAAGCCTTGGTATAAGCAGAGGGGGGATTATACCAATTCGCAATAATACTTAATCATTTTGCGGGGCTAAACGGGTCGCTACCTGTGTTAAAAACTTTTCATCTAGAACAAGCAAATAGTTAATTTTTGCTTAGCTATAAACACGTTTATCGAGCCTCAAAATAGGTCGCATAATTAAGCAAATTAGTATTACTTACCTTCTTGGCGAAGCCTCACATCAAGTTCATCAATTACTTCGCTCCACGCGCCATCTTCTGCTAGCGATTCTGCTAAAAAATGCTGCTGTGATTCATCCCAAAAAGGAGCTTGTTGTAAAAGCGTTGTGTCTTCTAGTGAGTGAGAAGCAATAAAATCGTCAATCTGTTGTTCTGAGCTAGGTAAACCCAATTGTGCAAACAACGTTTTCATATCGTGTTTTGTCGTATCCATATTATTACTCCATCTGATTAAATTAAACCAAGCTTAGAGCCAGACTATAGGCTTTGCTAGTTAAACTCTCGCTGAATTGACGATATTTTTGCTTTAGGTATATAGTTAACTTGCAGTATAGATAAACATTTTCGCCATACAATTACCAATTACTTTATATACGGTAAATAGTTTGGCAACGTTGAAGGTAGTAAAGCAAAAAGGATACATAATGACAGTCACCTCTAATGAGCACACATTAAGCGTACAATACCTTGCCCCTGAAGATATAAGCACTGCAGGGAGTTTAATCTATCAGGCCTATCATGATGATCCGCTACTTCAAAATTTATTAGGTTATGATCAACATAATATGGCTGCCTACGAGAAAAAATTACGCTCAGTGATACGCGAAGAGCTCAGTGCTTTTTGGCAAGAAAAACTGCCATTAATAGGCTTGTACCGCGATGATAAATTAAAAGCAGTGGCGTGTGTATTTGAGTCAAGCAGCCAATTACAACCAGAGCGTTATTGGCATTGGCGCTTAAAGTTAATGCTGAGCGCAGGGTATTTGCAAACCAACCAACTAATAGAAAAAGAGCAAACAATACGCACTGCGCTTAATGAGATTGGCGATTACTACTATTTAGCGTTTATTGCGGTAGACCCGCACGTGCAAGGCCACGGGCTTGGGCGATACCTGTTACGAGGCTTAGATGATTTAGCAACTCAAAACACAGGGGCCAAAGGGCTTGCCGTTTTTGTTACACGCCAAGAGCATAATACGTTTTTTAAATCAGAAGGATTTAGCACTTTTAAAGCACTTGCCTTTAATAAAGTATCCGGAGAGCTTCTTTTTAAACCATATGCAAAGTAAGTCTGTAAGCGATAAGCGCCATTACGGATATATGCCCGTGAGATATATCTTACATTGGCGTGCGCATTATCAGTTACGGTCGTTCACAAATGCAGCTTTAAAAGGGTAAGTTTTTGTTTTATATGTGGTTTTATATTTTTTCATATATATTACGAAAAATTAATTTTGTTTACCTAGTAGGATGAAACCCAAACTCGCGTAGTATTTAACTTGTCAAGACGACATAGCTTAATGACTAAGCTACTGCCAAGGATACGGAATAGGCAACATAGCAGATGCTAGCAGGAAGCATAAAGGACAAGTTAAAAAGGACGCAAGGACGAACTAGGAAGTGCATGAAGCGCTTAGTAGTTGGAACTACTTAAGGATATTTACGGATGAGGCTACAGGAAGTAGCAGGAGCGTTAGTTTACGCAGGATGGCCAAGGCGGCAAGTGGAAAATGCAGGATGCATTTAAAGTGGCAGGAGCTACTTAAAAGGATGACCAAGGATGATGCTACAGTAAGTAGCCAAGCGTTAGTTTACGTGGGTTAGCCAGGATGGTTATGGATTTTGCAGGATGCAATGTTGAGGGTAAATAGGGTTGTTTACTCGTTCAGGGGATGATAATACGGATTTTGGGTCAAGGATAACAAGCAGGATGCTGTAAGAGTGGGGCGTAACTTTTGTTACGCCTTAGTTTTATGTATTAACTTATTTTAGTGGTTCACTTTAACCCCACCGGTTTTAACGATTAAAGTTAAATTTTGTGTGGCGGCACAACAACGCTTTTTAGCATTTCATTTTCCATAATTAAAATACCTTGATAGGCATTTTCGCCATCACTTGAAAACTCAAACATAAATTCGCTTTTGATCCCCGGTTTGCCATTTTTTAAAATGCCAAAGCGGCGTTTTGTGCACGCTACGCTCATTAACTGAACCTGTAATTGCTCAGCTTGGCGCGCGGCATGACTGTTAGCAGCTTCTGCTACTTTTCGGTTTAGCCAAAATAAGTAAATTACAGCGCCAATGGCGATAAACGTCCACAAAGTAGCCATTAAGAGAACAACCTTCCAATTGCGCGAGCGAGCGTTTCGCTGCGGTTTTCTTTACGTAATAAGCCTAGTAAGTGTGGGCGTATAGTGGGTATTGCAACTAAATCAGCAAAGATACTGGGAAATAGCTCGGCAATTTGCTGGTGGTGCGCACAATTATCCATAAAAATATGTAAGCGTTCAGGCTCTTCTAGTTGAGAAAAGCATCGCCCTGCAATCGTTAAAAGTACATCTGAATCAGTGCCAACAGATGAGCTTAATGCAGCATCTACTAGTTGTGTACACAGCCCTTGGGCTTGGCCTTTTGAAAGCGAGCGCAGTGCGGCAGTTAGTGCAATTGTATCGTTATTTTCAATGGCAGTGTGGCCATAGGCGACTAAAAGCTCACTGAGTGATGGCGGTATTTCTACATGTTCAAGCATGGCGCTCAAAGGCTGCAATACCTCTAGTGGTAAATGCGGCCAAGCTTTTTGCAAGTTTGCTAAGTTGTTGTCGTTATTTAAGCGCAGTGCAAAATCGGCAATCCCTTGTAGCGCAACGCTTTGCCAATCATCAAAACCTAAAGCGCCACTAAAGTACAGCTGCGTGTGCTCGTAATATTTAGAGGCTGGTTGCTTTAACAATACTTTAAGTTGGGCGTTAAAAGCCGCTAATTTATTTGCATTAGGGGTAAACACATAAGGGTTATTATCTAGCTTACCATCGGCTTGCTCGCCGGTAATCTCGCTGCCTAGGGCTTCAATTACCATATTAGCGAAATGATCGCGGCTCGCGCTCACTAATTTACTTTGCTCATCAAGTGGAAACTTTAAAAACCATACATAAGGTTCTTTACTTGCTTTGCTATCCCAAAATTGAATAGCCAGCCATGCATGCCCCGCAAGCGGATAAGGATAAGGAACTTGCGCTTGCTCAATAGCTAAAAACTGTTTTTTATCAAGCTTAGTAATATGCCTACCAATATCAAAAGCACGCCATTGTGTACCGGCGCCATCTAAAAGTTGGCCAAGTGTCGCTATGTGTTCGCTCATCGTTATCTCAATTGTTTTTACTGCAAAATTACCTTAATTATACGCCATAGCAGGCATTGAGGGAACAGGGTATAATTGCCCTATAACGTAAAAAGAAGAGTGGTTATGTATCAGCAAACGCAGGCTTATTTAAACCAATTAAGCATACTTTTAAAAAAACATAAGTTGTGGCAAAGCACGCCAATAGAGGCGCATAAATTACAATCTCAAGTGCCTTTTTGTCACGATACCATGGCATTTGAGCAATGGTTACAGTTTGTATTTATTGAAAAAATGCAGCAGTTAATAACGCTCAGCCAACCATTGCCGCAAAATTTTGCCATTGCGCCTATGGCAGAAATGGCGCTAGTGGGTAAAACCGGCAGCGGCGAAATTATAACGCTACTTAGTGAACTTGATGCTTTTTTAGGTAAACCCAATGACTGAAAAGGGAGAACCTGTAGAGTACGGCGAGCTTAATATTCTTTACCAAGACGAATACTTTGTTGCCATAGATAAGCCCTCAGGCTTATTGGTTCATCGCTCTTTTTTAGATAAACATGAAACCCAGTTTGCAATGCAAATGCTGCGCGACCAATTAGGGCAACATGTATTTCCGGTGCATAGGCTAGATAGACCAACATCAGGTGTGCTGCTATTTGCTTTAAGTTCAGAATCTGCCCGAGACATGAACAAGCTATTTATTGAAGGCACTATTACAAAGCGTTATTTAGCGCTTGTACGTGGTTTTGCGCCTGAATCGGTGTTTTTAGATAAACCGTTAAAAGAAGAGCTTGATAAAATAGCTGACAAATTTGCCACGCAAGATAAAGCGCCACAAGCGGCGCAAACACAATTTAATTGTCTGCATCAAGCCACGCTACCAATTCCTATTGGTAAATACCCCACGGTGCGTTACTCGCTCGTAGAGTGTTTCCCAAAAACGGGGCGAAAGCATCAAATTAGGCGCCACCTTAATCATTTATCAATACCTATTATTGGTGATGTAAATCATGGTGATAATCAGCATAATCAATTTTTTAGGGAGCATTTTGCACTGAGGCGGTTAATGCTATTTGCAACGCAGCTTAGTTTTGTGCACCCTTACACGCATAAACCCATCGTAATTAAAGCGCCACTAGGTGAAGACATGCTTAGTATATGTAAGCAACTAGGTTGGCCACAGCAAGAAAAGGATTATTAATGGCACATATTAGTATTTTTGTAGGCAGCGTTAACGGCGGAGCAGAACGTTTAAGCTACGACGTTGCAAATACAATTGAAAAAGCGGGGCACACTGCGAGCGTTATTAGTGAGGCCTCACTTGATGATATAAAAAACGCCTCACATATATTAGTTGTTACCTCTACCACAGGGCAAGGCGATGTACCTAGCAATTTAGCTGGGCTCTACTTTGCTATGAACAGCACATTTCCGATGCTAACCGATAAGCCATTTGGTGTTATAGCCATGGGCGATAGATGCTACGGCGATACGTTTTGCGGTGCAGGGCGCAGCTTTGATGAGCTACTACGTGACTTGCAAGCTAAGCCAGTAGGAAACCGTTTAGAAATAGATGCCTGCGAAGACTTTGAGCCATGGCCTGTAGCAGAGCCGTGGTTAAAAGCATGGCTTGAAAAATTACCAGCTTAGTAACACCAATGCGCAATAATGCTTAATCATTTTGCGGGGTTAAACGTGTCGCTAGCTGCGTTAAAAAATGCTCATTTACGACCGCATGGATGCAGAAGGCAGAGCCATGCAGGAGCAATTGCCGAGAACAACTAAATAGCGAATTTATTGCCTAGCTATTAACACGTTTTTCCGGCCTCAAAATAGAGCATTTAATTAAGCGAATTGGTATTAACTGCTTATATGTACAAAAAAGGAGCGCATGCGCTCCTTTTTTAATTATTAAACCGTTGGTTAACTACTTCTTACATCAACCTTAAGCTTTAACTTTTGGCCAGGCTGTAAATACTTTTGGCCGGCTAAGTTATTCCACTTAATAATTTCGTTTACGGTTAAATTAAATTTAGACGCAATACGTGCAAGCGAGTCACCACGGCGTACTTTGTACGTAATGGTGCGATTAGTACTTGCAGTTGCTTGTGGTTTACTCGCTGATTTATAAACAGTGAGCTTTTGATTTAAGCGCAATACTGAGTTTTTCTTCAGTTTATTCCACGAGGCCAGCTCATCCATGGTGACATCGTATTCGCGACTAATGTCCCACAGGGTGTCGCCACTTTTAACCGTGTGCGACAGCTTAGTACGGGTGGCTTTATTAGCAGCTAAACGCATTTGCTTAGGTAAATGTTCACTATTAATTGCGCCATCGGTTAAGGGTACTAATAACTGTTGGCCAATACGTATGGTGTTTGACTTTAATTTATTAAGCGAGCGAATAGCACTGGTGCTAGTGGTAAACTTTTTAGCAATAACCGATAGGCTATCTCCGCTCGCCACAGTGTATTGCTGCCAGCGTAAGCGGTCTTTAACATCGGTTTGCGCCAGCTTTTGGCTGAATTGTTCCGCTTTATCGGTGGGTAATAGTAAAAAATGCGGACCGTTAGGGTCGGTCGCCCAGCGGTTAAAGCCTGGGTTTAACCTGTATAGCTCAGTAAGAGTCATATCGGCCATATCTGCGGCCAGTGCTAAGTCAATCTGCGTGCCTACATCAACCACTTCTACAACTTGCGCGTTGATAACCGGTTTCCATTTTACATTAAATTCATCAGCGCGTTTTAATAAATCGGCAAGGGCTAAAAGCTTTGGTACATACGCGGTGGTTTCGCTTGGTAAGTCGAGAGACCAAAAGTCTGTTGGTAAATGCTTTTTACGATTTTTCTTAATCGCACGCATTAAACGCCCTTCGCCTGAATTATAAGCGGCAATGGCGTTTAACCAATCGCCTTCAAGGGTTTTGTGTAAATACGATAAGTAATCAAGGGCAGCACGCGTAGATTGCACTATGTCGCGTCGGCCGTCGTACCACCAGTTTTGTTTTAAATCAAAACGCTCGCCAGTGGCTGGCATAAATTGCCAAATACCCGAAGCACTGCGATTAGAGTAGCCAAATGGGTCAAACGCGCTTTCTACAATAGGTAAAAGGGCAATTTCGATAGGCATTTTGCGCTTTTCTACTTCTTCAACAATAAAGTGTAAGTAAGGTTCTGCGCGTTTTGAAATGCGGTCTAAATAAGCTTGATGACGCGCATAGTAATTACGCTCGGTAACAACAGGGCGGTTTTGCGGTACATCAATAGACAGTTGGTAGCGAATGCGCTCCCACACATCGTCAAAAACGGGGGCGTCTTCGCTCTGCTCAACGTGTTGATATTGGGCGTTTACCATCAATGCATTGTTAATATCGTTAGGGCTTGCGCCTTCTAAGCGCTTATTTGCTTGGGTAGCAGCTTGTGCGTCTGAATCTACGGTTGTTAATGTTTGACAACCACTTAGCGCAAGCGCCAAGGCAATTAATAGAGGAGATTTATTCATATATACCAATACATCAGGTAAAAAAACTCGGCGAATACTACCCGTTATGAGTCAACATTGCCACTTAACGACCAACTTTAACATGTTGATAAAACCATTCGCTATTTTTAAACCAATGGTTTTACCTAGGATATACCTAACCACGATGCTGCAAAATTAATTACAACAGGTCAACATATCTTTACTAAAAGTTGTCTTTGAATCGTCTCAGACTTGCAAAGTTTTCCCATGGTTCATTGTTTTTTGTAACCAACACAAATTCTTTTGGAATTAACTCTGTAATAGTAGGTAGGTCGCTGCGCATAAACGGATTAACTTTAAGCTCTTGGCCTATTGTACTTGGCAGTGTAATTTCGCCCTTAGCACGCTGTGCATCAACTTTATCGCTGTATTGGAGTAGCTCAGGGTTACGCGGCTCTACGGCTTTTGCAAATGCTAAATTGGCTTGTGTATATTCATGCGTGCAATACACTTTGCAGCTTTTAGGTAGCTCACGCAGCTTAATAAACGACTCCCACATTTGCTCAGGCGTCCCTTCAAATAATCGCCCACAGCCCCCACTAAAAAGGGTATCGCCGGTAAAAGCCAACTCTTCATGAATATAACAAATGTGATCAAGGGTATGGCCAGGGGTGGTAATAATGTTAAAACGCGTACCCAATACCTCAATGCTATCGCCATCAACCAGTGTATTGGTGATCCCCGCAAACGGACTGTTTATAGGACCGTACACTGCAATGTTTGAAAACTGTTTTACAAGCTCGGCTACGCCACCGGTATGATCGCTATGATGATGGGTAATTAAAATGCCACCAAGTTGTAAGTTATGCTCTGCTAAATGCGCCATAACGGGCTGGGCGTCGCCTGGGTCAACTACCCATGCTAGGTCGCTATTATGGGTAGCTAAACACCAAATATAATTGTCAGAAAATGCTTTAATTGCTTTAACTTGCACCATATTAATTTGCTCTATAAAGTGACGGGTAACACCTAGTATAACGAGCTATAAAAATGAAACCAGCCCTTAGTTTTCAAGAAGGACCCAAACCGCTGTCATGGCAGCAGTTCCCTCATGGGGATTATTTACGTGCTGACATTGAACAAAAAATGGATCAATGGCTGCCGCGTATGTTTGGTTACCATATGCTTAAATTAGGTAATTTAAGTGGCGAGCTTAATACCAGCGTAAGCACTATAAAACACCAAGTATGTGTTGCCGAAGAGGGGCCTTACACAGGTGTAATAGCCGATATAGACGAACTGCCTTTTTATGAGCACAGTGTTGATGCGTGTATTTTAAGCCACTGCTTAGAGTATCACTCAGACCCACATCACATATTACGCGAGGCGCATCGCACACTTATACCCGGTGGTTACATTGTTATTACCGGATTTAATCCATTTAGTTTATGTGGATTGGCGCAAATGCTGCCCTTTAGCGGGCAAAAGCTGCCGTGGACGGGGCGTTTTTTTACGCCTGCGCGGGTAAAAGATTGGCTTAATTTATTGGGGTTTGAAATTATTAGCGATGAGCGCTTTATTTACTCCTCTCTTGCGCGGGGTAACAGGCTTTCACGGTTTGCATTTTGGCGCAGTTTTGCCAAACAGTATTTAAAACCTATGGGGAGTGTGTATATGCTGGTGGCGCGAAAACGCGTGGCTCCGCTTACGCCTATAAAACCTAAGTGGCATGCAAGGCCGCAGTTTTCACCTGTAAAAGGGGCAGGGCTTAGACAAACCTCAAAGCAGCACTTTAAACAGTGTGAGCAAAAAAATAATAATAGTTAAATAATGTAAGTACGCACTTTTTAACCCAGCCATGAGCTTTACATTCATGACATTAAAAAGTGCGAAAGCTTTAACGGGTTAAGGCTGATACCCTACATCATCAAGTAGGTTGCTACTGCCTGCAGCGACACGTGCCAAATCGTCAACTATTTCGTTATATTTATGCCCGCTATGTCCCTTTACCCATTTCCATGTAACCGTGTGCTCGCTACAAGCGCTATCAAGTCGCTTCCATAAATCAACATTTTTAACCGGCTTTTTTGCCGATGTTTGCCAGCCCCGTTTTTTCCAATTTGCAATCCACGACTCAATACCCTGCTTAACATACTGGCTATCTGTGGTGATGTTAACGGTGCAAGGGCGGGTAAGTGATTCAAGGGCAACAATGGCAGCGAGCATTTCCATACGGTTGTTTGTGGTGAGCTTATACCCTTGGCTTAATTTTTTTTCGTGGCCGTTATAAATCATAAAAATACCATAACCACCAGGGCCCGGATTACCTAAACATGAGCCATCGGTGTAAATCTCTACGGTTTTTTGCACTGTTTTACCTTGATATTATGTACAATAAAGTGATTATAGAAAGATACCAGAGTCAGGCTAAATTCGATATGGCACGTAGACAAATAGTTTTAGATACAGAAACCACCGGCATCGACCCCAAACAGGGGCACCGCATTATAGAAATTGGGTGTGTAGAATTAATAAACCGACGTTTAACCGGTAATAATTTTCATGTTTACATTAACCCACAACGCAGCATTGAAGAAGAAGCAATAGATGTTCACGGTATTACCAACGAGTTTTTACGTGATAAACCACTTTATCGCGATATAGCGCAAGAGTTTTTTGACTACATTAAAGGTGCAGAGCTTGTAATACATAACGCCCCGTTCGATGTGGGCCATATGGATAACGAGTTTGCGCTGCTTAACCAAGGCTACCCAAATACGCACGAGTACTGCCAAGTTCTCGACACCCTTAAAATGGCGCGTGACTTGCATCCTGGTCAAAAGAACAACCTAGATGCTTTGTGCCGCCGTTACGATATAGACAACGCAAAACGAACATTACACGGCGCATTACTGGATTCTGAAATTTTAGCCGATGTTTACCTTGCCATGACTGGCGGGCAAACCAAGCTAAACTTAAACCAAAATAAAGATGACGGCAGCGAGCAGCAGACTGGTGGCATAAGACGCTTAAGTAGTGACCGAGCACCTTTAGTTGTATTGCGCGCAAACGACGCTGAGCAAAGCGCACACGAAGCACGACTCGATCTTATAGACAAAGAAGGCGGCCACTGTTTATGGCGCGCTGAATAAGGCCAACTATGAAAACGATGTATTTTATAACTGTATTGTGCGCCACCTCACTGTTTAGCGCCAGTGCGTTTGCCGTTAAGCAAGTAGAGCTGCTTAAACGCGACGGCGAACAAAATGAAATACCGCTGCTAGATAACCGTTTTCGTATAGACAGCCAATTAGACGAAATAACCTTACTATTTTTTAGAAAGCCAGGTTCGCCCGCGGTTATTTTAGTCAGGCCCGATGGCAGCAAGTACTTTGCCACTAACGCCGTTAAAGATCCCAACCTCGATTGGTTTGATGAGCTTAGTTACGACTTAATCACCATAAAAAAACCGATGGCTGGCCCATGGCAAGTTATTGGCCGCATTTTGCCCGACAGCCGCATTGTGGTGTTAGGGGAAGTGTCTTTAAAAGCACAGCCACTACCTCCTATGTTGTTTAGAGGCGAGACAATAAAAATAACGGGCGAAATTTTAAATGATGATGAGCCTATCGATGCTAACTTATTCACAGATGTAGTTAGCCTAAACGTTGACTTTGTAAGTACTAACGATGAAAGCTATGCAAACTTCGGTGCAGGTACTCAAGAAGTTGCCGAATTTAAAGACGATGGGCGCGGCTTTGATGAACGCCCTAACGATGGAGTGTTTACTGGCGAATTTAAATTAGACTTTCCTGCAGGGCAGTGGACACCAGAACTCTATATAGCGACCCCCTTATTGCAGCGACGGATTGTGCAAGACCCTATCATTGTGCATGAACCGCCATTTAAATCTGAGGTCGCACTGGCAGAGCTTGATACTGACGATCACCAGCTATCTATTAATATAGATAGCAACATAGTTAAACCCGAAACCGTTATTGTGCAGGGAAAAATTTATTACCCTAACAATGAAGAGCAAATGTTTACAATTGACGCGCAAGCGGGTGATACACGCCAACTAGCAATTAAAAACTATGATTGGGGAAGATACAGCGTTGAACTGTCTGTTTTTGGCACTAATATAAACGGTCGTGAGTTTATGGCCAAAATACCAACATACAAATTTGAGATAGAAAGGCCAATAGAAGCAGTGCCCGAAATAGACCCTGCTACGCTTATTGATCAAAATCTGGCCTTGGAAGCTGAACCCGTTGAAGAAAAAATGGCCACTTCTACATTAGTGACTTTAATCGTGGGCTGTAATTTGCTCATTTTATTGTTAGGGTGGTTAGCAATTCGTATTTTTGTACAGAAAAAGCCAATCAAATTTAACTTTAAACTGCCTTTTTTAAACAAAAAGAAAGTAAACGATGAGAGCAACGCCGATGCAGAAAAAAATCAAGTCGGCAAAAATGGCTCAAAAAGTGACAAATCAGGTGAAATTTTAAACCTTTCGATGTCAGATGACTAAAAAACCTGTAAAAAAACAAAAAAGCCCTTGACGAAGTAGGGGCTGATTCGTATTATTCACGCCGCTGCAAAGGGAGACCTAAGCAGAAACGAAAATGCGGAGTGGTAGTTCAGTTGGTTAGAATACCGGCCTGTCACGCCGGGGGTCGCGGGTTCGAGTCCCGTCCACTCCG